>CAJNCX010000001.1:0-300000 GCA_905221365.1 bacterium | reverse complement strand
TCCTCTAAACTATAAGGAGGTATTTATGACACACTACGTTGCAATTGATATCGGTGGAACTAATATCAAATATGGTTTAATCGACCAAGAAGGTCAACTTGTTGAATCGCATGAAATGCCAACTGAGGCGCATAAGGGTGGCCCACATATCTTACAAAAGACAAAAGATATCGTTTCCAGCTATTTAGAAAAAGGCCCAGTAGCAGGTGTTGCCATTTCTTCTGCAGGAATGGTGGATCCCGATAAGGGGGAAATTTTCTACGCTGGACCTCAGATTCCCAACTATGCAGGAACTCAGTTCAAGAAGGAAATTGAGACGAGCTTTAATATCTCTTGTGAGATTGAAAATGATGTCAACTGTGCAGGTCTAGCTGAGGCAGTATCTGGTTCAGGCAAGGGAGCGAGTGTCACACTTTGCTTGACCATTGGAACAGGTATCGGTGGTTGCTTGATTATGGATGGGAAAGTTTTCCATGGATTTAGCAATTCGGCCTGCGAAGTCGGTTACATGCACATGCAGGATGGAGCTTTCCAAGATCTTGCTTCTACGACAGCCTTGGTAGAATATGTAGCAACAGCTCATGAAGATTCAGTTGATCAGTGGAATGGCCGACGCATTTTCAAGGAAGCTACTGAAGGAAATAAAATCTGTATGGCAGGTATTGACCGCATGGTAGATTACCTTGGAAAAGGTCTGGCAAATATTTGCTACGTTGCCAATCCAGAAGTGGTCATTCTCGGTGGCGGGATCATGGGGCAAGAGGCTATCCTCAAACCGAAGATCCGCACAGCCTTGAAGGCGGCCTTGGTGCCAAGCCTAGCTGAAAAAACACGATTAGAATTTGCCCATCACCAAAATACAGCAGGAATGTTGGGAGCCTATTATCATTTCAAAACAAAACAATCCTAGTTTGGAACTATAGAATTAAGAAAAACACTTAATCACTACTTGAGTGAAAACTGTTTTGCTTAATTCTTTTTTTATGGAAAAATTTGAGCCAAAGGAGGTAATTGTGAGAAACTAGGAGAAAATAACCGCCTTGTATGAAAGGTTAGGCCGAGATAAAGAACTACAAGGCGAGAGCAATTCTATCATCCATTTAATTGATATTTAGCTTGAGTAAATGGAAAAATGATATAATGAGATGGACGAAAAATTGACAAATTAAAATTTCTAGAGGTGAGAGAAGTGTGGCAACACATCCAACTTAAATCGAAATACTATAAAATTGCGAGGAGATTGTAAGATGAATAATTATATAAAATTAAATGAAGATAGATGGAATAATGTAAAAAATGACTACACTGAGCCATTGACACATGAAGAACTAGAAGAAACTAGAAAACATCCAATTTCTGTTGCCTTAACTATTGGAAAAAAAGTCCCCACAGAATGGTTTGAAAAAGCCAAGGGAAAAAAGATATTAGGGTTAGCTTGTGGGGGTGGACAGCAGGGTCCCGTTTTTGCTCTAAAAGGTTATGATGTAACCATCATGGATTTTTCTAAATCACAATTAGAAAGAGATGAGTTGGTTGCTAAAAGAGAAGGCTTAAAGATCAATACCGTTCAAGGCGATATGACAAAAGCATTTCCATTTGAAAATGAAACTTTTGATATTATTTTTAATCCAGTTTCAAATGTATATATAGAAGATTTAGAAAACATGTATAAAGAAGCCTCTCGCGTATTGAAAAAGGGTGGACTCTTAATGGTCGGATTTATGAATCCTTGGATCTACATGTATGATGCTGACACTGTATGGGACAAACCCGATGAGGAATTACTGTTAAAGTTTTCACTACCTTTTAATTCAAAAGAGCTTGAAGAGGAAGGCAAAATCACCATCAATCCAGAATATGGATATGAATTTAGCCATACCTTAGAAACACAGATTAGAGGACAACTAAAAAACGGTCTCGCTATGATCGATTTTTATGAATCATGTGACAAAAGACATCGATTATCACGGTATGGAAATGACTACATCGCTACACTCTGCATTAAACTATAATCTTATAGAACGTACTTCTGGAGAATAGCTCATTTTATTTTCTGTAAGGGTTAAAATCTAAATCTCACTTTGTCGAAGTAAAACGATTGAATAAAATTAGAGAGAGGAAGTAAAAGTAGCAAATAGTCGATACTTCCTTTTTTTGATGTCAAACATTCAAAAATGGAATGGAAGATTTATGGAAGAATTGAAAAGCCCAGATAAAAAAGCATTAGCGCAAAGAGAAAGATTGGAAAGACTACCTATGGAGCCTATTATCATTTCAAAACAAAACAATCCTAGTTTGGTTGAGCCAAACTAGGATTTTCTAACGCGTTTTTGTCTACGATAGCCATTGAGCTTTTTATTTTCCCAATAGCTGTTAAAGATTTTTTCCTTGCTATCTCGATTGATTTCTAAAAAGTAGGCATAAATCAAATCTATTAAAATGAGCATAGGGAGCTGAGCGGAAATACGCTGGATGTAAGAAGATTGACTATGGCTTGCCACAAGGACTGTTTCAGTATAAGCCTGACTATTTTTGTTTGGAGCGCTGGTAAAGAGAATGGTCTTAGCCCCCATTTCCTTGGCATCCAACAAACTATCTAGGACGGATTGGGTAGTGCCAGATAGGGAAAAGCCAAGCACCAAACAATTTTCATCCATGATACTGGTCGTCCATGCAAAGCCATCCTGATCGGTCAAAGCTTCACAGACAACACCTAGACGCATAAAACGGAGTTTCATCTCACGGGCAATCAGACCAGAACTTCCCGTCCCAAAAAAGTAAACTCGTTCAGCGTCATCAATTAATTGGGCAACTCGTTCCAGTTGTTCTTCGTCAATTAAATCCTGTGTTTGTTCCTGTAGGTTGCTGTAGCTTCGTAAAACACGTTTGGTCAAAGGACTGTGTTTGTGCGAATGAGTGTCCGGTTTACTAGCCTGGTGCTGGTATTGAAAGACAAATTCTCGATAGCCAGTAAAGCCACATTTTTTTGCAAAACGGGTAAGAGCAGCTTGGGAAACATGCAGTTTTTGAGTAACCTGTTGCGATGATAGATCATCCACAATCGTATCTACCTGCAAGAAATAACGAGCGATTTCCTGTTCTAACTCTGTTAATTCTTCAAAATGAAGATCAATAATAATTGCGATATCCTGCTTTTTCATGGAGCTCCTTTTCATGAGTCAAACTCTTAAAAGTTGACGATTGCCAGCTTATTAACATCATTATATCATAGAAGTTAGGATAACCAAATAAAAAGGCATTTTCGATTAAAAGTCAAAAAATGCTTCGACTTTTCCAAGAGTTTCTCCGTAAAATATGGTACAATGAAATGTACTGGTCTCTGGTCAAATCTTACCATTTTTTTAGGTGAATTTGTCAGTGAAACCTGAAATTTTTCTAGAAAAGAGTCTTAGTTGTATGAGAAAATTCAATAGCCATTCGATTCCGATTCGGCTTAATTTACTGTTTGCGATAGTTATCCTGCTCTTTATGACCATTATCGGTCGATTGTTATACATGCAGGTGCTGAATAAAGATTTCTATGAAGCAAAGTTGGCATCAGCCAGCCAGACTAGGGTGACAACCAGTTCAGCTCGAGGGCAGATTTATGATGCAACAGGTAAACCCTTGGTAGAAAACACACTCAAGCAAGTTGTTTCTTTCACACGAAACAATAAGATGACGGCGGCAGAGTTGAAGGAGACGGCTAAAAAACTGCTGACTTATGTAAATGTAACCTCCCCTGATCTGACTGATCGACAGATTGCAGACTATTACCTGGCGGACCAGGATATTTACAAAAAAACAGTCGAATCCTTGCCAAGCGATAAACGTCTGGATTCAGATGGGAACCGTTTATCGGAAGCGACGCTCTACAATAATGCGGTTGAAAGCATAGACGTGAGTCAACTCAATTATACAGATGACCAGAAAAAGGAAATCTATCTCTTTAGTCAGCTCAATGCTGTTGAAAATTTTGCAACGGGCACCATTTCAACAGATGCTTTAGATGATACTCAGGTTGCTCTTGTGGCTTCTGCATCCAAGGAATTACCGGGCATTAGTATTTCAACCTCATGGGACCGAAAAGTACTGGACACTTCTCTATCGTCTATCGTCGGTAGCGTTTCAAATGAAAAGTCAGGACTTCCAGCTGAGGAAGTTGACGCTTATCTCAAGAAAGGCTACTCACTCAATGACCGAGTTGGGACTTCCTATCTTGAAAAGCAATATGAAGATGTCCTCCAAGGCAAACGCTCTGTCAAAGAAGTGCATCTCGACAAACATGGAAACATGGAAAGTGTGGAAAATGTCGAGGAAGGAAGCAAAGGAAACAACATCAAATTAACGATTGACCTCGCTTTCCAAAATGGAGTGGATGACCTACTCAAGAGCTACTTTAACTCCGAGTTGGGTAATGGTGGTGCTAAATATTCTGAAGGGGTCTACGCAGTCGCTCTCAATCCCAAAACTGGTGCAGTTCTGGCGATGTCAGGTGTCAAGCATGATGTTGAATCTGGTAAATTAAGTTCAGATTCGCTTGGAACGATAACCAATGTCTTTGTGCCAGGATCTGTCGTTAAGGCAGCGACCATCAGCTCAGGTTGGGAAAATGGAGTTTTGTCAGGCAATCAAACCTTGACAGACCAGCCAATTGTTTTCCAAGGTTCAGCTCCTATCAATTCATGGTACACCTTGTCATACGGTTCTTTCCCTATCACAGCAGTTGAGGCTCTAGAGTACTCTTCTAATACCTACATGGTTCAAACCGCGCTAGGAATCATGGGACAAACCTACACACCAAATATGACAGTCGCAACGGGACAGTTAGAGACTGCAATGGGCAAATTGCGATCAACCTTTGGAGAATATGGACTTGGAGCTTCAACGGGGATTGACCTTCCAGATGAATCAACAGGTTTTGTACCAAAAGAGTTTGATTTGGCCAACTATCTAAATAATGCTTTTGGTCAGTTTGACAACTACACACCTATGCAGTTAGCCCAGTATGTCGCAACCATTGCAAACAATGGTGTGCGTTTGGCTCCTCACATCGTTGAAGGTGTTTATGGAAACAATGAACAAGGGGGCTTAGGCAATCTAGTTCAAGAAACAGCCACCAAGGAACTGAACAAGATCAATATCTCAGAAGCGGATATGGCTCTCTTGCACCAAGGTTTCTATCAAGTTTCGCATGGAACGAGCGCTCTGACAACTGGTCGTGCCTTTTCAAATGGTGCAGCCGTTTCCATCAGCGGGAAAACGGGGACAGCCGAAAGTTATGTCAATGGCGGTCAAAAGGCCAATAATACCAACGCAGTTGCTTATGCACCAACCGATAATCCTCAAATAGCGGTCGCAGTCGTCTTCCCTCACAACACCAACCTAACAAATGGTGTCGGACCTTCAATTGCGCGTGATATCATCAATCTTTATAATCAGCAACATCCAATGAATTAGAAAGGAACTTATGCTGTATCCAACACCTATTGCCAAGTTAATTGATAGCTATTCGAAGCTTCCAGGTATCGGGATCAAAACGGCTACCCGTCTCGCCTTCTATACCATTGGAATGTCCGATGACGATGTAAATGAATTTGCCAAAAATCTTCTGTCTGCTAAGCGGGAATTGACCTATTGTTCCATCTGTGGTCGCTTGACCGATGATGATCCTTGCTCTATCTGTACAGATCCAACTCGTGACCAGACAACCATCTTGGTGCTAGAAGATAGTCGCGATGTGGCTGCTATGGAAAATATCCAAGAATACCACGGGCTCTATCATGTCTTGCATGGCCTCATTTCTCCGATGAATGGCATCAGCCCAGACGATATCAATCTCAAGAGTCTCATGACCCGTCTCATGGATAGTGAGGTTTCAGAGGTGATCGTGGCAACCAATGCGACGGCTGACGGGGAAGCGACCTCTATGTATCTCTCTCGTCTCCTCAAGCCAGCTGGTATCAAGGTCACTCGCCTAGCACGAGGTCTGGCCGTGGGAGCAGATATCGAGTACGCGGACGAAGTCACACTCTTACGAGCTATTGAAAATCGGACAGAGTTGTAGGAGTAAACAAATTTACGAACTCAATTCATTTATACAAGAACGGGGAGACCGAGTTTGTCGTTATCGGTCTCTTTTTATATTTATTTACTACCAGTACCATGTTCAAGTTTCAAAAAAGAAGCAAATATGATATACTAAGGTGCGAGTATTCTATTAGAAAATAGGACAGTAATATGAAACAAACAATTATTCTTTTATACGGTGGACGTAGTGCGGAACGTGAAGTCTCTGTACTATCAGCTGAGAGTGTCATGCGTGCGGTCAACTACGACCGTTTTACAGTCAAGACTTTCTTCATCAGCCAGTCAGGTGACTTTATCAAGACGCAAGAATTTAGCCAGACTCCAGGTCAAGAGGACCGTCTCATGACCAATGAAACCATTGATTGGGATAAGAAAGTTGCACCAAGTGCCATCTACGAAGAAGGTGCAGTGGTCTTTCCAGTTCTTCATGGTCCGATGGGAGAAGATGGCTCTGTTCAAGGATTTCTTGAAGTTTTGAAAATGCCCTATGTCGGCTGCAATATCTTGTCATCTAGTCTTGCCATGGATAAAATCACGACCAAGCGTGTCTTGGAGTCTGCCGGGATTGCCCAAGTTCCTTATGTAGCCATCGTCGAAGGGGATGATATGACTGCTAAAATCACTGAAGTTGAGGAAAAGTTGACTTATCCAGTCTTCACGAAGCCGTCAAACATGGGTTCTAGTGTCGGTATTTCTAAGTCTGAAAACCAAGAGGAACTCCGTCAAGCTTTGGAGCTTGCCTTCCAATATGACAGCCGTGTCTTGGTAGAGCAAGGGGTGAATGCCCGTGAAATCGAGGTTGGTCTCTTGGGCAACTATGATATCAAGAGTACCCTTCCTGGTGAAGTGGTCAAGGATGTTGCCTTCTATGATTACGATGCCAAATATATCGATAACAAGATTACCATGGATATCCCAGCAAAGATCAGTGATGATGTGGTAGCTGTTATGCGCCAAAATGCAGAAACGGCCTTCCGTGCAATCGGTGGCCTCGGTCTGTCTCGTTGCGATTTCTTCTATACAGATAAGGGCGAGATTTTCCTAAACGAGCTCAATACCATGCCAGGTTTTACCCAGTGGTCTATGTATCCACTACTATGGGACAATATGGGAATCAGCTACCCAGAACTAATCGAGCGTTTGGTTGACCTTGCCAAGGAAAGCTTTAACAAGCGCGAAGCGCATTTGCTATAAAAATGAAGGAGAGGGTAGAAGCCGGAACCGTCACTGTAAGGTGAGTCGAGTTCTTGGACTTCAACCCTTTTTAAAGGAGTAGAAATGAAATTAACAATCCATGAAGTTGCCCAAACTGTTGGAGCTAAAAATGATGTTAGCCTTTTTGCGGACGCTCAGTTAGAAAAAGCTGAGTTTGACAGTCGTTTGATTGGGACGGGAGATTTGTTTGTGCCCCTCAAAGGTGCGCGCGATGGTCATGACTTTATCGAAACAGCCTTTGAAAATGGTGCAGCAGTAACCCTGTCTGAGAAAGAGGTCGCAAATCATCCCTACATTCTAGTAGACGACGTGTTGACTGCCTTTCAAGCCCTCGCAGCCTACTATCTTGAGAAAACGGCTGTTGATGTCTTTGCCGTTACGGGTTCAAATGGCAAGACGACGACCAAGGATATGTTGGCGCATTTACTGTCAACAACCTACAAGACCTACAAAACTCAGGGCAATTACAATAACGAGATTGGCCTTCCCTACACGGTTCTCCATATGCCTGAAGGAACAGAAAAGCTGGTCTTGGAGATGGGGCAGGATCACTTGGGTGATATCCATCTCTTGTCTGAATTGGCTCATCCTAAGACAGCCATTGTGACCCTGGTTGGAGAGGCTCATTTGGCCTTTTTCAAAGACCGTTCGGAAATCGCTAAAGGGAAAATGCAAATTGCTGATGGTATGGCACCAGGTTCTTTGCTTTTGGCACCAGCTGACCCGATTGTAGAGGACTACTTGCCTACAGATAAAAAAGTGATCCGTTTTGGGCAAGGAGCAGAGTTAGAAATCAGAGACTTGGTTGAGCGCAAGGACAGTCTGACCTTTAAAGCTAATTTCTTGGAAAAAGCTCTTGACTTGCCGGTAACTGGTAAGTACAATGCCACCAATGCTATGATTGCTGCTTATGTGGCTCTACAAGAAGGAGTTTCAGAGGAACAGATTCGTCAGGCCTTTCAGAACCTAGAATTGACCCGCAATCGTACTGAGTGGAAGAAAGCAGCCAATGGAGCAGACATCCTGTCAGATGTTTACAATGCCAATCCAACTGCTATGAAGCTAATTTTAGAGACTTTCTCTGCCATCCCAGCCAACGAAGGGGGCAAGAAAATCGCTGTTCTAGCAGACATGAAGGAACTTGGTGACCAATCTATCCAACTCCATAATCAGATGATTTTGAGCCTATCGCCAGATGTGCTGGATACCGTTATTTTCTATGGAGAAGACATTGCCGAATTAAGCCAGCTGGCTAGTCAAATGTTCCCAATCGGCCACGTTTACTACTTCAAGAAGACAGCTGACGAAGACCAATTTGAAGGTCTTGTCAAGCAGGTTAAGGCAAGCCTTGGTACGAACGACCAGATTCTGCTCAAAGGCTCTAACTCCATGAATCTAGCCAAGTTGGTAGAAAGTTTAGAGAATGAATGCAAGTGATTTTACCAAGTATCTGCAAAGAATGCTAGCCATTACGGATACTGGATTAACCTTCACAAAAGATCCTTTTGACTGTGAGCGATACGAGGACTTGCGTGCGATCTTATCTGATATTTTGAGAGAAACTACAGAACTAAAGCAAGAGGAAGTAACAGAGCTTCTGAGACCAACTGGTGCTTATGCAACTCCTCTGATGGACGTCCGTGCTTGGATTGTTGAGGATGAAAAAGTATGTCTAGTCAGAGGGCAAGGAGAGGAAAGTTGGGCTTTGCCAGGTGGCTTTGGTGAAGTCGGCTATTCTCCAACTGAAAATATTCTTAAAGAAATTGAAGAAGAAACCGGTTTTACAGCAAAAACTGAAAGGTTACTTGCAGTTTTTGACACCAATCGTTCCCAACTACAGAGCAAACAATATGCAAAGTTTGTGTTTGAATGTAAGCTTCTTGATGGACAATTTCAAGAGAATCAAGAAATTGCTGACCTTCAATTTTTTGCCATTGACCAATTGCCAGCCTTATCTGAAAAACGCATCACCAAGGAACAAATGGAGATTCTTTGGCAGGTTTATAAAGGACAAAGAGACCAATATATTGATTAGGTTATGCTAGAGAAGTCTGCAAATCAAAAAAGGGTGTTTGTAAGATGCATTTCTGCGATACAAATGATATAATAGGTTGCGAATTTAAGCAGCAAGTATTCTATGCATGGTATAGAATCAAGCTTTTTCAAAAAAATTTAAAAGCTAGAATAGTGAACTTTCTACTACTCTGGCTAGATGAACGAGGAATAGAATATGAATTTGTGGGAACAATTATTTACCACACAGATATCAGAACCGCCCCAGTTTGAACTCCACTGGTATATTGGTTTGTTAAGTTTATTGGCTCTTACTTTCTATGTTTCATATCGTTACCGTGACAAGGTGGCTTACCAGCGCTTCATTCAGATCCTTCAGTCTCTTCAACTGATTGTTCTGTATAGCTGGTATTGGGGGAATCAAATGCCCTTATCAGAAAGTTTGCCCTTCTATCATTGCCGTATCGCCATGTTTGTTATGCTCTTGATTCCAGGGACTTCCAAGTACAAGCAATACTTTGCACTTCTAGGAACCTTTGGAGCAACTGCAGCTCTGGCATACCCACTCTTTGACCCTTATCCGTTTCCGCATGTGACCATCCTGTCCTTTATCATCGGGCATGTGGCACTTTTGGGGAATGCGCTCCTATACTTGTTTAAGAATTATG
Source organism: bacterium (assembly GCA_905221365.1). Taxonomy (GTDB): domain Bacteria; phylum Bacillota; class Bacilli; order Lactobacillales; family Streptococcaceae; genus Streptococcus. The sequence continues at coordinate 290,014 of CAJNCX010000001.1, read as the reverse complement.
AAGCTTCCCTGCTCAATTTGAAGAATGTGACAGTGATTACATTTTCTCTAAATGCTTTGATAGGAGTTGTTAACTTGGTTGTAGGTGGAGATTATGGATTTTTAAATAAACCACCACTAGTGGGAAATCACGGACTATTGGCGAATTACCTCATCGTGTCCAGTGTGTTGGTAGCAGCTATCAGCTTGACTGCAAAAGTACTAGAGGTCTTTTTGCAACAAAGAGCAGAAAAAATGATTCAAGAGAAAGCTTAAAAAGGCCTTCTCTTTTTTTGATTAAATATGCAAAATATAGCTGTAAGGATATAAAATTAATGATTGCTCCTGAGAAAAATTGTTTAAAAGACTTTTACAAAAAACCTAGAGGAAATTTATGAAAAACTAAGCACGATTGGATTTTTTGTGTTATAATATTTTGTGAATAGCTGTGTCTCGTCACAGTTATTGAAAATAGAAGTGAGAAACTTGGAAGACAGAGAGGACGCAATGTAATGACTAGAGATGGTTTTTTTACAGGCTTAGATATCGGAACTAGCTCCATCAAAGTGCTGGTTGCCGAACATAGAGATGGTGAAGTAAATGTAATTGGCGTTAGCAATGCCAAGAGTAAAGGTGTCAAAGACGGGATTATCGTTGATATTGAGGCGGCTGCTTCAGCAATTAAATCCGCAATTTCCCAGGCAGAAGAGAAGGCAGGAATTTCAATCAAGTCTGTCAATGTTGGTTTACCAGCAAACCTCTTGCAGGTTGAACCAACTCAAGGAATGATTCCTGTAACATCAGATACAAAAGAAATTACAGATCAAGACGTAGAGAATGTTGTCAAATCAGCTTTGACTAAGAGCATGACGCCTGATCGTGAAGTGATTACTTTCATTCCAGAAGAATTTATCGTAGATGGCTTCCAAGGTATTCGTGACCCTCGTGGCATGATGGGGGTGCGTTTGGAAATGCGTGGCTTACTTTACACAGGACCTCGTACCATTCTTCATAACCTTCGTAAAACCGTGGAGCGTGTGGGAATCCATGTTGATAACGTCATCATCTCACCATTAGCGATTGTAAATTCAGTTCTTAATGAGGGAGAACGTGAGTTTGGCGCGACAGTGATTGATATGGGTGGTGGACAGACTACAGTTGCAACCATTCGCAATCAAGAATTGCAATTTACAAATATCTACCAAGAAGGTGGAGAATATGTCACTAAAGACATTTCCAAAGTCTTAAAAACTTCCCAAAAAATCGCAGAAAGTTTGAAACTAAACTATGGTGAAGCTTATGTTCCACTAGCAAGTAACGAGACTTTCCAAGTTGAAGTCATTGGTGAAGTAGAGCCCGTTGAAGTGACAGAAAGTTACTTGGCAGAAATTATCTCAGCACGTATCAAACATATTTTTGATCAAATTAAACAGGAGTTAGACAGAAGACACTTGTTGGATCTACCAGGTGGTATCGTTCTGATCGGCGGAAATGCGATTTTACCAGGAGTTGTCGAATTGGCGCAAGAAGTGTTTGGTGTTCGAGTGAAACTCTATGTGCCAAATCAAGTGGGAATTCGCAACCCTGCTTTTGCACATGTAATCAGCTTGTCTGAGTTTGCAGGTAAATTGACAGAAGTGAATCTTCTGGCTCAAAAGGCAGTCAGAGGAGATGAATTCCTTCGTCAAAAACCAATTAATTTTGGTGTTTCAAATCAAAGTGTGACACCGATTATACAATCAACTCCAGTGCAACCAGCTACTGCAGCAACTGAAATCACACCTGACAGTGGCCTTGCTCCAAGAGACGAATTCCAAGCAAGTTCTCAAGATAAACCGAAATTAACAGACCGTTTCCGCAGCTTGATCGGAAGCATGTTTGATGAATAAAAGAGGAAAAGAAATTATGATATTTTCATTTGATACAGCAGCTGCTCAAGGTGCAGTTATTAAAGTAATTGGTGTTGGTGGAGGCGGAGGTAATGCTATTAACCGCATGATCGACGAAGGTGTTTCAGGCGTAGAATTCATCGCAGCGAACACAGACTTACAAGCCTTAAGCAGTACAAAAGCTGAAACAGTTATCCAACTTGGTCCAAAATTGACTCGTGGTTTGGGTGCTGGGGGTCGTCCAGAAGTTGGACGTAAGGCTGCAGAAGAAAGCGAAGAAGCTCTGACTGAAGCAATCAGCGGAGCAGACATGGTCTTCATTACTGCTGGTATGGGTGGTGGATCTGGTACAGGAGCTGCCCCTGTGATAGCGCGTATTGCTAAAGATCTTGGTGCCCTTACAGTAGGTGTTGTGACACGTCCTTTTGGCTTTGAAGGAAGCAAACGTGGTCAGTACGCTGTAGAAGGAATCAACGAACTTCGCGAACATGTTGATACTTTGTTGATTATTTCAAACAACAATTTGCTTGAAATTGTTGACAAGAAGACACCGCTTCTTGAAGCTCTTAGTGAAGCAGATAACGTCCTTCGCCAAGGTGTTCAAGGGATTACAGACTTGATTACCAACCCTGGATTGATCAACCTTGACTTTGCTGACGTGAAAACGGTTATGGCAAACAAAGGGAATGCCCTCATGGGTATCGGTATTGGTAGTGGAGAAGAGCGTGTCGTTGAAGCGGCTCGTAAAGCGATTTATTCACCACTTCTTGAAACAACCATTGACGGTGCTGAAGATGTCATTGTCAACGTTACTGGTGGTCTTGATTTGACCTTGATTGAAGCAGAAGAAGCTTCTGAAATCGTCAATCAAGCAGCAGGTCAAGGAGTGAATATCTGGCTTGGAACCTCTATTGACGAAAGCATGAAAGATGAAATTCGTGTAACAGTTGTAGCGACTGGTGTTCGTCAAGAACGTGTAGAAAAAGTTGTTGGTTCTTCAGTAAAACAAGTGGCTCGTCGTGAAGCTTCAAGACAATCGCACCCTCAAAATTTTGATCGTCATTTTGACCTAGAAGATACAGCAGAATTACCAAAACAAAGCCAACGACGCTTTGAAACAAGTCAATCTTCTGCTTTTGGTGATTGGGACTTGCGCCGTGAATCAATCGTTCGTCAAACTGATTCAGTCGTATCACCTGTAGAACGTTTCGAAGCACCGACTTATCAGGACGAAGATGAGTTGGACACACCTCCATTCTTCAAGAATCGTTAATCAATGGATTTGAAAAAAAATACAGAGTTCGTTTTTCAGCAGGTCGCTGAAGCTAGCCGAGAAGCAAATCGTGATCCAGCTTCTGTTTCAATTATTGCAGTGACGAAATATGTGGACGTAAAAACAGCGGAAGCCTTGCTTCCTCTGGGTGTTCATCATATTGGTGAAAATCGTGTTGATAAATTTTTAGAAAAATATCAGACGTTAAAAGAATTCCCTATCACTTGGCATTTGATTGGGACGCTACAAAGACGGAAGGTCAAAGAAGTAATCCCTTTTGTGGATTACTTTCATGCTTTAGATTCCTTAAAATTGGCGCAGGAGATTCAAAAAAGAACAGATCATGTTATCAAGTGTTTCCTACAGGTCAATATTTCAGGAGAAGAAAGCAAGCACGGTTTTTCAAAAGAAGAATTACTAGAACTTTTGCCAGACTTGGCTCAGCTAGATCAGATTGAGTATGTTGGTTTGATGACCATGGCTCCTTTTGAGGCAGATTCTGATGAATTGAAACAAATTTTCAAGAAAACTCAGGAACTGCAAGCAGAAATTAGAGAAAAACAAATTCCTAATATGCCGATGACAGAGTTGAGCATGGGCATGAGTCGTGACTATAAGGAAGCGATTCAATTTGGTTCGACCTTTGTTCGAATTGGCACAGCATTTTTTAAATAGGAGAGATCTATGTCTTTAAAAGATAGATTTGATAAATTTATAGATTATTTTACAGAAGATGGGGAAGAAACAACTGCGACTTATCAACCTCAGGATGAACAGATGATTGCTTCATCGAGTTCAGCTTCTAAAGAACTGCCAGCGCAGTTTCAATCAACCACTTCAAAAGATGCCAACATCACTCGCTTACATGCTCGCCAACAAGAATTGGCTATGCAAAGCCATCGTACAGATGAAAAAGTGACGATTGATGTTCGTTATCCTAGAAAATATGAGGATGCAACAGAGATTGTGGATTTATTGGCTGGAAATGAAAGTATCTTGATTGACTTCCAGTACATGACAGAGGTTCAGGCTCGTCGTTGTCTAGACTATCTGGACGGTGCCCGTCATGTTTTGGCAGGTAATCTGAAAAAAGTTGCGAGTACAATGTATTTGTTGACACCAGTCAATGTGGTTGTGAATATTGAAGATATCAAGTTGCCTGATGATTCTCAAAGTGCAGAATTTGGTTTTGATATTAAACGAAGTAGAGCGAAATAATGATTTTTCTAATTCGTCTGATCCAAAATGCAGTGAATATCTATTCCCTGCTTTTGTTAATCTATGCACTCCTCTCTTGGTTTCCAAATTCTTATGGTAGTTCACTAGAACGTTTACTGGAAAAACTTGTTAGACCGATTGTTGATCCACTTCGCCGTTTACCTTTACAATTTGGAGGTTTGGATTTATCCATTTGGCTGGCAATCTTAATCGTCCGTTTTTTGGGCGACAGCTTGATTCGTTTCTTGTTGATACTATGATGACAAATAAAGCGATTTACCAGCACTTTTCCCTTGATGATGCTCCCTTTATTGATAAGGGATTAGAGTGGATCAAGCGGGTGGAAGATACCTATACTCCTGTCCTCACTGCTTTTGTCAACCCGCATCAGGAACAGATATTGAGGGTTTTAGCTGGGACCTATGGACTGGGCTGTGTGAGTAGCGGAGAATATATCCATACGGAATTTGTCCGTGTCCTTCTGTATCCGGATTATTTCAGTCCGACACTGTCAGATTTTGAAATGGCATTGCTAGAGATCCATTATCCAAGTAGATTTGAACAGCTAACACATGCAAAGATTTTGGGGACAATCATCAATCAACTAGGAATTGATCGTAAGCTCTTTGGTGATATCTTGGTAGATGAAAAGAGAGCACAGATTTTTGTCAATCGTGATTTTATCCCTCTGTTTCAGGACGGGATACAAAAGATTGCCAGACTACCTGTGTCGCTGGAGGAATGTCCTTTCACCGATAAAATCATATCTGAGATCAATTATCAAGAACAAGATATTTTGATTTCCAGTTTTCGTTTGGATGCCCTCTTATCAAGTGCCTTGAAATTATCCAGAAAGCAGGCTAGTCAACTCATAGAGAAGAAATCTGTCCAGGTAAACTACCACTCCATTGAAAAATTAGATTATCTAGTAGCTGTAGGGGATTTGATTAGTGTGAGAAAGTTTGGTCGTCTGAAGATTGTCAAAGAAAATGGGCAAACTAAAAGGGATAAGATAAAACTGACTATCCAATTATTATTAAGTAAGTGAGGAAAAGTATGCCAATTACATCATTAGAAATTAAAGATAAAACCTTTTCTACGAAATTCAGAGGGTTTGATCCAGAAGAAGTAGATGAATTTCTTGATATTGTTGTTCGTGATTACGAGGATTTAGTTCGCAATAATCACGAAATGGAAAGACACATTAGAAGTTTAGAAGAGCGCTTATCTTACTTTGATGAGATGAAGGATTCGTTGAGCCAGTCTGTTTTGATTGCTCAAGATACGGCTGAACGTGTAAAGCAAGCTGCTCAAGAGCGCTCAAACAATATTATTCAACAGGCTGAGCAAGATGCCCAGCGTCTCCTTGAAGAGGCGAAATACAAGGCTAATGAAATCCTACGTCAGGCAACAGATAATGCTAAGAAAGTAGCTGTTGAGACAGAAGAGTTGAAGAACAAGAGTCGTGTATTCCATCAACGCCTCAAGTCTACGATTGAGAGCCAGTTGGCAATTGTCGAATCTTCAGATTGGGAAGACATTCTTCGTCCGACTGCGACTTATCTCCAAACAAGTGATGAAGCCTTCAAGGAAGTCGTAGGTGAGGTCTTGGGAGAAGCTGTTCCTTCGCAACCAGAAGAAGAGCCGATTGATGTGACTCGTCAATTTTCACCTGAAGAAATGGCGGAGTTACAAGCCCGCATCGAAGCAGGTAACAAAGAATTAGCTGAGTTTGAAGCTCAGCAGGCTAACAGTCAAGCGGAAAGTCATGTGTTAGATATCAATACGGTTGTAGAAGAGATACAGTCTCATTCAGTTGAGCCACAACATGAGGATTCAGAAATCGTGACAGAGTATTTCTCAGTATCGCCATCGGCAACTGGAACTGCTTCTTCAACTACTAGACATGAAGCACAACAAGAATCCGTTACAATATTATAAGAAATAAATGTGAGAACAAGATCTGACTAACTATATTTTCAGCGAGTAGGAGATGGTGTGAGTCCTGCAATCCCTAGTGGTCAGATTATCCTCTCAAGCAATCCAGTCTGAAAAGAGTAAGATTGGACGTTGCCCACGTTACGGGACAAGAGGGGAAAAGACAAAGTCTTTTTCCGAACAAAGGTGGTACCACGATTTTCGTCCTTTTTAGCGATTCGTGGTTTTTAATTTGTCTATATAATAAAGGAGATATAATGAAACTCAAAGATACCCTAAATCTTAGAAAAACTGAATTTCCAATGCGTGCTGGACTTCCTACTAAAGAACCACTATGGCAAAAAGAGTGGGACGAAGCGAAACTTTACCAACGTCGTCAAGAATTGAACCAAGGAAAACCGCATTTCACCTTGCATGACGGACCTCCGTATGCAAACGGAAATATCCATGTTGGACACGCCATGAACAAGATTTCTAAAGATATTATTGTTCGTTCAAAATCGATGTCAGGATTTTATGCGCCTTACATCCCAGGTTGGGATACACATGGTCTGCCAATCGAGCAAGTTTTGGCAAAACAAGGTGTCAAACGCAAAGAAATGGACTTGGTTGAGTACTTGAAACTTTGCCGCGAGTACGCTCTTTCTCAAGTTGATAAACAAAGAGAAGACTTTAAACGTTTGGGTGTTTCTGGTGACTGGGAAAATCCTTATGTGACCTTGACTCCAGACTATGAAGCGGCTCAAATCCGTGTCTTTGGTGAAATGGCTAAGAAAGGCTATATTTACCGTGGTGCCAAGCCAGTTTACTGGTCATGGTCATCTGAGTCAGCTCTTGCAGAAGCAGAAATTGAATATCATGACTTGCTTTCAACTTCCCTTTACTATGCTAACCGTGTCAAAGACGGAAAAGGTGTCCTAGATACTGATACTTACATCGTTGTTTGGACAACTACTCCATTTACCATTACAGCATCTCGTGGGTTGACTGTTGGTGCGGATATCGATTACGTAGTCGTACAACCAGCTGGTGAATCTCGTAAGTTTGTGGTTGCTTCAGAATTGTTGACTAGTTTGTCTGAAAAATTTGGCTGGGCTGATGTTCAGGTCTTGGCAACCTACCGTGGTCAAGAATTGAACCATATCGTAACAGCTCACCCTTGGGATACGGCTGTAGATGAGTTGGTAATCCTTGGTGACCACGTTACGACTGACTCTGGTACTGGTATCGTCCATACAGCCCCTGGTTTTGGTGAGGACGACTACAATGTCGGTGTTGCTAACGGTCTTGAAGTCGCTGTAACAGTTAACGAACGCGGTATTATGATGGCCAATGCTGGCTCTGACTTTGAAGGTCAATTCTATGACAAGGTTGTACCAACTGTTATCGAAAAACTTGGTAATCTTCTCCTTGCGCAAGAAGAAATCTCTCACTCATATCCATTTGACTGGCGTACGAAAAAACCAATCATCTGGCGTGCAGTACCACAGTGGTTTGCCTCAGTATCTAAATTCCGCCAAGAAATCTTGGACGAAATTGAAAAAGTGAAGTTCCACTCAGAATGGGGTAAAGTACGCCTTTACAACATGATTCGTGACCGTGGCGACTGGGTTATCTCTCGTCAACGTGCTTGGGGAGTTCCTCTTCCAATCTTCTACGCTGAAGACGGCACACCAATCATGACAGCTGAAACTATTGAACACGTGGCTCAACTCTTTGAGGAACACGGTTCTATCATCTGGTGGGAACGTGATGCAAAGGATCTCTTGCCAGAAGGATTTACGCATCCAGGTTCACCAAATGGCGAGTTCAAGAAAGAAACAGACATCATGGACGTATGGTTTGACTCAGGTTCGTCATGGAATGGAGTGGTAGTAAACCGTCCAGAACTCAAATATCCAGCAGACCTTTACCTAGAAGGTTCTGACCAATACCGTGGTTGGTTCAACTCTTCACTCATCACATCTGTTGCCAACCATGGCGTAGCGCCTTACAAACAAATCTTGTCACAAGGTTTTGCCCTTGACGGTAAAGGTGAGAAGATGTCTAAATCTCTTGGGAATACCATTGCTCCAAGCGATGTTGAAAAACAATTCGGTGCGGAAATCTTGCGTCTCTGGGTAACAAGTGTTGACTCAAGCAATGACGTGCGTATCTCTATGGATATCTTGAGCCAAGTCTCTGAAACTTACCGTAAGATCCGTAACACCCTTCGTTTCTTGATTGCCAATACTTCTGACTTTAACCCAGCTGAGGATGCAGTTGCTTATGAAGAACTTCGTTCCGTTGATAAGTACATGACCATCCGCTTTAACCAACTTGTGAAAACGATTCGTGATGCTTATGCAAACTTTGAATTCTTAACCATCTACAAGGCCTTGGTGAACTTTATCAACGTTGACTTGTCTGCCTTCTACCTTGACTTTGCCAAGGATGTTGTCTACATTGAAGGCGCCAAATCATTCGAACGTCGCCAAATGCAGACAGTCTTCTATGACATTCTTGTCAAAATCACGAAACTCTTGACACCAATCCTTCCTCACACTGCGGAAGAAATCTGGTCATATCTTGAGTTTGAAGCTGAAGAATTCGTTCAATTGTCAGAATTGCCAGAAGCTCAAACATTTGCCAACCAAGAAGAGATCTTGGATACCTGGGCGGCCTTCATGGACTTCCGTGGACAAGCTCAAAAAGCCTTGGAAGAAGCTCGTAATGCAAAAGTAATCGGTAAATCACTCGAAGCTCACTTAACGGTTTATCCTAATGAAGTGGTGAAAACTCTTCTTGGAGCAGTAGATAGCAATGTAGCTCAACTTTTGATCGTGTCAGAATTAACCATTGCAGATGGACCAGCTCCAGAAGCTGCAGTTAGCTTTGAAGATGTTGCCTTTACAGTTGAACGTGCTGCAGGTGAAGTTTGTGACCGTTGCCGTCGTATCGACCCAACTACTGCTGAACGTAGCTACCATGCAGTCATTTGTGACCACTGTGCAGGCATCGTAGAAGAAAACTTTGCGGACGCAGTCGCAGAAGGATTTGAAGCGAAATAATCAGAAAGAGACTGAGAAAGGTCGCTAAAATCATAAAAACGCATAATATCAAGAGTTCAAGTGCCTTGATATTATGCGTTTTATCATGGGAAAATTTACTAGTCCATTTCCTCAAATGAAGTTCTTCCTGGCCTGTCCGTGTAGATAATTAATATAATCAACTATTCAGTTTTCTCATAATTTTATATTTCTACTAATTATAAAGAGACTATAGAACTTAAAATTATTTTTTGAAAATCAATATTTATTATAAAATTTTATAAGATTGTTTAATTTTTAGAGAAATTATAATAGAATAATACCTATAAAAATTTTAAGGAGATTATTATGAAAACAAATACACTTGCTCGTGTTAATGCTATTTTTGGTCTTATTTCAGGAATTGTATTGCTTTTAGCGCCAGTCATCATGTTTATGATGGCTGTTGGAGCTGCTGCAGCGACTGAAGACGCAGATGTAACAGTTGGGACATTGACAGGGCTCTCAATTATTTTGTCATTGGTTAAAATTGCTGTTTTAGTATTGGGAATTGTGGCTATTGTTTATTATAAAGATGATGAACGTGTTACGAATGCACCTTCTGTTTTGCTCATTGTAGGTGGTGCGGTCGGCTTGATTCCACTTTTGGGATGGGTAGGTGGAATTCTAACCATTATTGGTGGTTCACTCTACTTTGGAACATTGAAAAAATTTGTAATTGAAGAGTAATAGTTTTTTAATTATTTAGGAGAGACTGCTTCATTTTCTGTTGAGAACAATTATGATAATATAATAAAGAGAAGGCTGAGAAGCTCTTCTCTTTTTCGTTGATTTTCACTAGCTTTTTTGTGAAAAATTGTGTAAAATGGAATAGATAAACGAGGACAACCTCGAAAAATAAAAGGAGAATCCATCTAATGGTAAAATTGGTTTTTGCTCGCCACGGTGAGTCTGAATGGAACAAAGCTAACCTTTTCACTGGTTGGGCTGATGTTGATTTGTCTGAAAAAGGAACACAACAAGCGATTGACGCTGGTAAATTGATCAAAGAAGCTGGTATCGAATTTGACCAAGCTTACACTTCAGTATTGAAACGTGCGATCAAAACAACAAACTTGGCTCTTGAAGCTGCTGACCAATTGTGGGTTCCAGTTGAAAAATCATGGCGCTTGAACGAACGTCACTACGGTGGTTTGACTGGTAAAAACAAGGCTGAAGCTGCTGAACAATTTGGTGATGAGCAAGTTCACATCTGGCGTCGTTCATACGATGTATTGCCTCCAAACATGGACCGTGATGATGAGCACTCAGCTCACACTGACCGTCGTTACGCTTCACTTGACGACTCAGTTATCCCAGATGCTGAAAACTTGAAAGTAACTTTGGAACGTGCCCTTCCATTCTGGGAAGACAAAATCGCTCCAGCGCTTAAAGATGGTAAAAACGTATTCGTAGGAGCTCACGGTAACTCAATCCGTGCCCTTGTAAAACACATCAAACGCTTGTCAGACGACGAAATCATGGATGTGGAAATCCCTAACTTCCCACCATTGGTATTCGAATTTGACGAAAAATTGAACGTGGTTTCTGAATACTACCTTGGAAAATAATCTATAAACAGAAAGCCTAGATTACTAGGCTTTTTTGTTTTTGCTTCTAGTTTCCAACTAGTTGAAAAAGCGTTATAATGATAGTAAAGAGTCTTAATTGTAAGAAAGAGAGAAGGACGATGGCTTATATTGAGATGAAACACAGCTACAAGCGTTACCAGGTTGGGGATACGGAGATTGTGGCTAATCGCGATGTGAATTTTGAAATTGAAAAAGGGGAGCTGGTTATCATACTTGGCGCTTCAGGTGCTGGAAAATCAACCGTTCTCAATCTCCTAGGAGGTATGGATACCAATGATGAGGGGGAGATTTGGATTGATGGTGCCAATATCGCCAACTATAGTTCGCACCAACGAACAAACTATCGTCGTGAAGATGTGGGCTTTGTTTTTCAGTTTTACAATCTGGTCTCCAATCTGACAGCCAAGGAAAATGTGGAACTGGCTTCAGAAATCGTGACAGATGCCTTGGATCCAGAGCAAGTGCTCAAAGACGTAGGGCTAGGTCATCGCCTCAATAACTTTCCAGCCCAACTTTCTGGAGGGGAGCAACAGCGAGTCTCCATTGCACGCGCTGTAGCCAAAAATCCTAAAATTCTCCTCTGTGATGAACCGACAGGTGCCTTGGATTACCAGACGGGGAAGCAAGTCTTGAAAATTCTCCAAGACATGTCTCGTCAAAAGGGGGCGACAGTGATTATCGTGACCCACAATGGCGCGCTAGCCCCTATTGCAGATCGGGTGATTCACATGCGCGATGCCACGGTTAAGAGCATGACAATCAATGAGCATCCGCAGGATATCGAAACATTGGAGTATTAGCATGAAAAAAACATACCGAAAAGACTTGCTCCAGTCAGTGACTGCTTCAAAGGGACGCTTTGTTTCTATCCTGACCTTGATGATGCTGGGTTCCCTGGCCCTAGTAGGTCTTAAAGTAACTAGTCCAAATATGGAACGTACGGCAGGGGATTATCTCCGTAAAGCCAATACTCTGGATCTGGCCGTGATAGCAGATTATGGCTTGGACAAAGAAGACCAAGACGAACTAAAGACCCTCAAAGGTGCAAGTGTTGAGTTTGGCTATATGGCAGACCTAACCGTTGAAAATAGTGAAGAAGCGGTTCGACTTTATTCCAAACCAGAGAGCATTTCAACCTTTCAAGTGACAGAAGGTCGACTGCCAGAAGCTGATGGGGAAATTGCTCTAGCTGATTTCTGGAAAGACCGCTATCAGATTGGGCAGACTATCGCCTTTAGCAAGAAAGAAGAAAAGACCGTTCTAAAATCCCAAACTTTCACAATTACTGGATTTGTTCAGTCGGGTGAGATGCTTTCTCAAAAAGACTTAGGAAGTGCTAGTAGTGGAAATGGAAGCTTGGCTGGCTATGGAGTTATTTTACCCAGTCAGTTTGACTCAGATGTTTATAGCATTGCGCGTGTGCGCTATGATGATTTAAAAAAACTGGATACTTTTTCATCAGACTATAAGACCAAACGAGCTCAACATCAGGAAGACTTGCAAGACTTGCTGGCCGATAATGGTCAAAAAAGATTGGCAAGTATCAAAGCAAATGGGCAAAAGAGCTTGGAAGATGGGAAAGAACAGCTCCAAACTGCTGAAAGCAACCTTGAAAATGGCAAGAGTCAGTTAGAGCAGGCCGAAAGTCGCTTGAAAACGCAAGAAGAACAAGCGACCGCTTTACCAGAACCACAAAAGAGTCAAGCCAAGGGACAGCTGACAAAAGCTAAGGAAGAACTGGCGACTAAAAAAGAAAAACTGGCTCAGACGGAGAGTGATCTATCTAAGGAAAAATGGAAGCTTGAACAGCGTCAGAAAGAGCTTGATGAACTGGCAGAGCCGAAATACCACGTATACAATCGTCAAACCATGCCAGGTGGACAAGGTTATCTCATGTACAGTAATGCATCGTCAAGCATTCGATCAGTCGGAAATATCTTCCCAGTGGTGCTTTATATGGTCGCGGCAATGGTGACCTTTACAACGATGACTCGCTTTGTGGATGAAGAGCGCACCAATGCTGGTATTTTCAAGGCCTTGGGTTACCGAAATCGAGATATAGTTGCCAAGTTTGTTCTCTATGGTTTTCTTGCAGGAACTGTAGGAACCATTTTAGGAACGCTTCTAGGACATTATCTCCTTGCCGGCGTGATTTCGGATGTTATAACAACTGGGATGGTCGTTGGTAAAAGTCAGGAGTATTTTTACTGGTCTTATAGCCTTCTTGCCCTAGCCTTAAGTTGGGTATCCAGCGTTTTGCCAGCTTATCTGGTAGCGCGGAGGGAACTACACGATGAAGCAGCCCAACTCTTACTTCCCAAGCCTCCCGTTAAGGGAGCAAAGATTTTACTGGAACGCCTGAGCTTTATTTGGAGTCGTATGAGCTTTACTCATAAGGTTACGGCGCGAAATATTTTTCGTTATAAGCAACGGATGTTGATGACCATTTTTGGAGTTGCGGGTTCGGTTGCTCTCTTATTTGCAGGTCTTGGCATTCAGTCTTCTGTGGGAGGCGTTGTGGAGCGCCAATTTGAACAAATCCAGCAATATCAGATGATTGTAGCAGAAAAGAGCAGTGCGAGTGAGCAAGAAAAAGCAGATCTAGAAAGTGCCTTGCAAGCGGAGCCTATCCATGCTTATCAAAAGATTTACTCTAAATCCATTGAAAAAGATTTCAAAGGAAAAGCAGGACTTCAGACTATCACCATGATGGTTACTAGTGGAGAAGACTTCAATCCCTTTATCACATTAGAGGAAAATGGGCGAGAGGTGCAGATCACTGATGGAGCGGTCGTGAGTCAAAAATTAGCCCAACTAGCAGGTGTTACGATTGGAGACAAGCTGGAGCTTGATGGGAAGGAAATTAAGGTCGCGGCTATTTCTGAAAACTATGTTGGACACTTTGTTTATCTCAACCGAGCGACTTACGAACAAGTCTATGGCACCAGTCCACAAGACAATACCTACCTAGTAAAATTAAAAGACCCAACACCTTCCAATACGGAGAAAGAAGCTGCTACCTTCATGGAAAAAGCTGCTGTTTCTGGGGTCATCCAAAATGCGACGGCCATCCATCTCTTTGAATCTGTGGCTAGTTCGCTCAATAAAACCATGGCAATCCTTGTCCTTGTTTCCGTCTTGCTAGCCATTGTCATTCTTTACAATCTCACCAACATCAATATCGCAGAACGTATCCGTGAACTTTCGACTATCAAGGTTCTCGGTTTCCACAATAAAGAAGTGACCCTCTATATCTACCGCGAGACCATGGTGCTATCCCTTGTGGGAATTGTTCTCGGTTTGGTAGCTGGTCACTATTTACATCAATTTTTGATTCAAATGATTTCACCAGCCGCCATACTCTTTTATCCTCAAGTCAGCTGGGAAGTCTATGCTCTTCCAATCGTCGCAGTGACTGTGATTTTAGCCTTACTGGGTGTCTTTGTCAATCACCACTTGAGAAAAGTGGATATGCTTGAAGCCCTGAAATCAGTAGAGTAATTCACGGTTTTAAACAGTAAATCAGTTGACAAAGTCTCTGCTTCTTGGTAGAATAAGAACTGTCGTAAAGACAAATAACTTCTTCTTGGTTACAGGCATGCCAACCTGTCACTCGGATGAAGCCAAATAAAAAGGAGAAACATCATGGCAATCTCAAAAGAGAAAAAAAATGAAATCATCGCACAATATGCACGTCACGAAGGTGATACAGGTTCAGTAGAGGTTCAAGTTGCTGTCCTTACTTGGGAAATCAACCACCTTAACGAACACATCAAACAACACAAAAAAGACCACGCTACTTACCGTGGATTGATGAAGAAAATCGGTCGCCGTCGTAACTTGCTTGCATACTTGCGTAAAAACGACGTTAACCGTTACCGTGAGTTGATCAACTCTCTAGGACTTCGTCGCTAATCTTGCGTCTAAAACGTTTCTATACTTCGTTGCCTTCGCCTCGATGTACCATCAGTACAATCTTCGGCTTGTCGCCTAGTCTATAAACGTTTTATCCAGCAAGAATAAGGCTCTCTGATTTCAGAGGGCTTTTTATGTTGTCACCATACCTCAATATACTCAAGTATAATCTTCGGTTATGTTTCCTAGCACTGTAAGGTAAAATAAACCAGATATGTCTCCCTTCGGGGAGATTTTTTGTTATACTAAAATTTTCGTACAATCTTCGGCTTGTCGCCTAGTCTATAAACGTTTTATCCAGCAAGAATTATGATGCTAAGGGCGTTAAAAATCCGTATGAAAATAGGGAAACGACACAGTCTTCGATGAACACAAGGAGTTTCATCTTTTTTACTAGGATTCTAGCCCGAGCTCAAATCAGCTCTCTGATATCAGGGAGCTTTTTCTATATATGTTTCTATCCTTGTTCATCTAATGAAAATATGGTATACTTTTTATGAGAATTTTCTAAATTTTTAAGATTCTATCAAAGGAGGTTTGCATGCTTTCCAAATTTTCTGGAAGCCGACAGGACCTGCAATTTTTGTTACTTTTAGGTATTTTGCTAGCTGTTTTAGGGATTTCCCTCCTTCTAGCAGTTTCTATGGGATCCGTTGCGATTGATCTAGGCGATACCTATCGGATTATTTTGAGCAGGTTGGGTTTTCCTCTTGAGATAGGAGAGGTTTCCAAGTCCACTCTTGCCATTGTATGGAACATGAGATTCCCCCGAGTATTGTTAGGCTTGATAGTAGGTGCTGGTCTTTCTATGTGTGGTAGCGTGATGCAGTCTACAGTGAACAATCCCATAGCAGAGCCTTATGTCTTAGGAATTTCTGCGGGTGCAACTCTAGGGGCAACCTTGAGCATCATTCTTGGTTTAAAATTGGTGATTAGCCTTGGAGCTTTCCTTGGAGCTATTTTGGCAACCATTGCTGTCCTCATCATTGCCTCTATGCAGGGAAGGATGACGACTTCTAGTCTAATCTTATCAGGAACGGTGGTCAATGCTCTTTTTCTAGCTTTTTCCAATTTTATTATCTCAGTTGGAGCTAATGCGGACAGTGTGATGACCATTAAGTTTTGGACCATGGGATCGCTTGCTGGGACTACCTGGGCAGACTTAGTCCTGCCAACTATAGTAGTAGGATTGGCCTTTCTATTTTTCTCTACCCAGTATCGTGTTTTTAATGCGATGATGATGGGAGATGAGGCTGCTTTAACTTTGGGAATTCCCTTACGCTTCTATTGGTATCTTTATGTGACCATGGTGGCTGTGCTAACAGCAGTCTTAGTGGCAACTTGTGGGATTATTGGATTTGTTGGTCTGATTACTCCTCACTTAGCTCGAGGGTTAGTAGGAACGAATTACAGGAGACTTTTTCCCGTTGCGACCTTACTGGGTGCCCTCTTTGTCGTCTGGGCAGATGTACTTTCTCGTGTCATCATTCCAAATGCTGATCTGCCGATTGGTATTTTCACAGCCTTGGTAGGTGCTCCCTTCTTTATCTACATTGTTGGAGGTAGGCGAAGGGGGGTGAGGGCCTGATATGGACTTGATTTGTCAGGATGTCCACTTT
This sequence comes from bacterium, assembly GCA_905221365.1. Lineage (GTDB taxonomy): Bacteria > Bacillota > Bacilli > Lactobacillales > Streptococcaceae > Streptococcus. The sequence goes on along the minus strand of CAJNCX010000001.1, from coordinate 273,524 downwards.
GGACTAGGAGAGAAAAAAATCCTCAAAGGTGTTTCTCTTAAGGTTGAGGGGCATCAATTTCACACGATACTAGGACCAAATGGAAGTGGAAAAACCAGCCTGCTTAAACTCCTCTATCGTCAGGAAAAGGCGGACAAAGGCTTGATAAGCTTAGATGGAAAGCCACTGGAGCATTGGTCACTCAAAGAAACAGCCAAGCAAATGGCGGTTGTCACCCAGTTCAATCAATTGCAGTTTGATTGTACTGTTGAGGAAATCGTCTTGCTGGGAAGAACGCCTCACCTCTCTTTTTTACAGAAGGAAAAGGAGAGGGATTATGCCCTCGTTCAAGATGCTCTTGTCAAGGTAGATATGCTCGAGAAGAAAACTCGTCTCTATTCGTCTCTGTCAGGGGGAGAGAAACAACGAGTCTTATTAGCACGCGCCTTGGCGCAAGAACCGACTCTCTTGCTCCTGGATGAACCAACTAATCATCTGGATATCAAATATCAGCTAGACTTGTTGGCCATTGTGAAGAATCTCAAGGTCAATGTTTTAGCTGTCCTGCATGACATTCAACTTGCTTGTCGCTATTCGGATTATCTCTATCTGATGAAAGAGGGAGAAATCCTTTACCAAGGGACTCCAAAGGAGACTATCACTCCAGAGTCATTGCAAACTGTATATGGTGTTCAAAGTCAGGTTACTTGGACTGAGGATCAGCAAGCTATGATTCACTATTTATAAGAAAGAAAAGGAAAATAAGATGAAAAAAACACTAAGCATTTTACTCGTAACAGTAGCTATCCTAACCATGGCAGCTTGTGGTAATACTACTACAGAAAAAACTACCACACAGTCCAGCACAGAAACAAGTCAAAAGGCTAGCACAGAGACGACTTATCCACTCACGGTCAAAACCTATGATGCTAAGGGAAATGAAGTCGAACAAGTCTTTGACAAGGCACCTGAAAAAGTTATCACCAACAATCTTTCAACTACTGAAATCTTGTTGGAGTTGGGGTTGAAGGATAAAATTGCTGGCATGCTCAATCCAGACAATGCTGTAACAGGTAAATACAAAGACGCGATTGCAACTATTCCTCAAATTGGCGATAAAAAAACAGTCTCACAAGAGACAGTCCTTTCTTATGAACCAGATGCCGTCATGGGTCGAAACATGATGTTTTCTGAAAAATCCTTGGGGACAGTTAGCACATGGAATGAAAACAAAATCCCAGTTTATACACAAAAAGCTTCTCTCTCAACGATTCAGCAAGACTTGGGGAATATTGTAGAAGATGTCAAAAATCTTGGAATGATTTTCAATGTTCAGGACAAGGCCAATGAATACGCAGCCCAGTTACAAGCTAAAATTGACGCTGTTAAGAAAGCAAACCCAGCAAGCCAAGGTGAAAAGAAAAAGGCTTTGATTATGGTTGCTTATAATGACGAAACCTTTGGTGCATACAAGTCTGCTTTGCAAGAAAGCTTGTTGAATCAACTTGGTTATACAAACGTTGCAACGGGAACATCAGGCTTGACCTTGGAAAATCTCGTGTCAATGGATCCTGAGTTGATTATCTATGTAACCAGCGACCGTAATAAAAAATTGGATACCAACGCAGTAGAGTTGATGAAGAAAAATGCTGTTTTGGAAAATGTTCCTGCAATTAAGAATCAAAAAATCATGACTATCTCTTACGATGAGTTGATGGATTACGGTCCAGCAGTGATTGATTCCCTTGAGAAAATCAATGACTTTATCAATAAATAATGAGTTTGACTGGGAGGGAATCCAAGTCAAGGTCAGCCTTCCTTCGACCTATGACCCCAACCAAACCTATCCAGCGATTCTCTTGAATGATGGAAACTTGGATTTCCTATCTTCCCTTTCTGAATCTGTGATTTTAGTGGGCTTGACCTCTAAACATCGCCTAGATGACTACACTCCATGGAAGGCATCTGCTCTGAGAGATGGGGCTCCGGATTTTGGCGGTCAGGCAAATGCCTATCATGGTCATTTATTTGGAGGTCTTTTAGATAAGTTGCAGTCGCTTTATCGCCTAGACAAAGATCGTCTTGCCTACGGAGGCTACTCACTAGGTGGTTTGGCGGCAGTTTACAGTCTTTTCAGCTTTGACAAGGTCTCCTGTGTCTTCTCTATCTGCGGTTCCTTTTGGTATCCTGATTTTGTGGCTTACTGCAGGGAAGAAAAGGTGAAAAATCTAGACTGTTTGCTGTATTTACAGAATGGTCAAACAGAAGGAGCACATCATAGCAATCGTCTGGCTCAAGCACCAGTTTATGCTGAGCAGATCCATACCAGCCTTCAGCAACGTTATCCAACTGGTCAGTTTGTCTTTGATCCTTATGGGCATCATGAGCAAGTAGCTGAGCGCTTTCTAGCCTTTTCCAGCTGGTTGGCAAAGAAATGGGAGATTGAATAAAGTAAGAGGAGAGACAAGGCAAAAATTAAATTTGAGGAGAAAATTCAGTAAAACTTTCTATAATAAAACGCATAATATGAACTCTCTGAGTTTCTTATATTATGCGTTTTTATGATTTTAGAGTTTCTTTGAATGAAGAAAAATACATGTTCTATAATGAAAAGTGACTGGATTGTCATTGGAAAGGAGCAGACGAGATTTATTAAGAATATTATAGGATTGATGAAATGATAGATATTTGTAGAAAATCACACACTTTAATCTCAGTCATTTTTATATTACTAACACTAGGAATATGTATTTTTGAAGACTGATATTTTTATCATGAATTTATTCGATAAAAGAAAATACTCCTTTATTTCTAAAGAAAGAGGGACAAAATCTTTTTGGGATGATAGAGTAGAATATGAAATTTGCTCTTAATATATTAAAAGAGAAGACCAAGAGGCCCTCTCTCATTGTTAACTATTTTTCTCTTATTATAGTTGGCAAAGAATCTAAATGGTGCAAAACTCCTTTTCTCTACCCTCTATATGAAAAGGATCTCCTTAATCTTTTTTCTTAACACCAACAGTCAAACCAGAGGCTACTGCAATTAAGGCAACTCCAAGTACAGATAAATTAGAAGATGCCTTTTCACCAGTTTTGGGTAATTCAGATACCTTATTAGAAAGTGCAGAAGCATGATAAACTGCCTTTGTGCTTCCGATAGGTTTTGGTTTAAGTACTACATGCGCCTCTGTTAAGAAGTCATATTTCTCTGTTACGATGCGGTAAACACGTCCTTCTTGGACAGTCTTAACAACATGATTTGTAAAATCACGATTTAAAAGACTAGAAAATTCTTGATTAATATCAAGGTAAAGACCTTTTGTGCCTTCAACTAAAGATTTAAACGTCGCTTCTTCGTACCTTACACCCACAACCGATAGGGAAATATCAGCCGCTTTAAGAGCTTTTAGAGTTTCTTCTACTGTTGGAATGCCTGGACTACGGAAATCAATGCTTTCATCAGTAATTAAGAATGCAAAACGACGATTATTAGAAGCTGTAGACCAATCATAATCTTTTGAGGTTGCGATATGATGTAGAGGGACTGTAGGCTCTTCTGTTCCACCGCCTGTTCGAATAGATCTAAGCGCCTTAATATACTCCTCTACATTCTTAGTGAATTTAGATCCATTAAAATCGAAATATTGAACATTATCAGCAGACTCATACGCGATTAAGCCAAGACGAGCATCAACCTTTTTACTAGCCAAATCACGGACAAAGTTCTCGATATTCTGTACAACATTTTGAATAGACGAATCCATTGAACCTGACTTATCAATAGTAAAGACGATATCTGCAGAACCAGCCGCTTGTTTAGTAATTATTACATCTGCTTCTTTCAAAACTTTTTCAAATGTAGTTTTCTTGATAGTTTGAGTAACATTAGCTACATAGTCATCTGTATTAACGTGATCTGTAACAGTCTTTGTTGTTGTAACAGGTGTCTTTTCTTCAACGGCAGTTCCTTTAGCAGCTAAATGAGTTGTTTCAACACTTATAGAAGTCTCTGCTTTAGCAATTGCTTCTGTACCAGCTGCGTTTTCTTTAGTATCTACCTTGGTGTCCGTTGAAGTAGTAGTTACTTTAACTATATCACCAGGTTGAGCTTTATCAAGTGGTACTACAGAGACATTAGCTTTATCTTGAATCTCCTTAACTGTTTCGGAAATTTGCTGATTAGTTTGAGTAGTTTTAGTGGAAAGTTCATTTGAACCTACTTGAGCAAGATCATTAGCAACTTGATTTGGATTCTTTACCTCATCAGCATCAACTTGTCCCATTGCTGTAAAGGCAGACGCTAGAGCAACCGTCAATAAAACAGACTTGCACTTCCCGAATAAAGAATGTTTATGATTCATTATAAAAATCCTCCCCTTTTTTTAATAATATAATATCAAAATCAAAGTAATTTGTCAAAAAATTTCTATATAGAATGTAGAGTTTTCTTCTGATTATGCAGGGATAAAGATCATAAAAATGCATAGCATCAAGTGTCCAAAAACATTGATACTATGCATTTCTTATGGAAAGGCTTGCTGGATTTTCTCTTACAATCGAGTTTTTGTGCAGCGGTTCTCATTGTCTTAACCAAGAGCCTCTCTCTTCTTATCTGGATTCCAGATAAAGCTTGCGATAAAGCTAAAGATAATCGTTAGGATACCAACAACCACAGCAAGGATGAGGGCAGGGATTCGGACAAACCACCAGAGCGGGTTTGGTTTTTTATCATTGTGCCATTGCTTGGTTTCTTCGTCCAAACGTTGGAATTCTGCTTGGATACGGTCTGCAACCATTTCAATCCCTTCATCATTCATTTTCTTGATGTCTGAGATATCGATAGGATTTCCAAAGTTCATATCCACACGTTCACGGCTTATCAAGCCCTTCAAGGTCATGGGACCGGTGTAGGTAACCGGCATGATACGAACCTTAGCCATTTTGGCAATCAAAGCAACTCCACCCTTGACATCGTTTGAGTGACGGCTCCCACTTGGAAACATGATGAGAGAGCGGTCGCTTTTTTTGAGGACGTTGATAGGGTACTTGATGGCAGAGGCACTAGGGTTTTCCCGATCGATAGGAAAGGCGCCACACATACGGATCCACCAGCCAAAGATACGGTTGTTAAACAGCTCTTTTTTGGCCATAAAGATGAACTGTTTTGGCTTGGTCGCAAAGGCCATGTAAACAGGATCCCACCAGGTACGGTGAGGTGCGACGAGGATATAGTTTTCGTCTCGATTAGGGATTTTATCAGTATTGTGATAGTGGGCATTGCCATTGATAGACCACAAGATCAGCATGACTAGTCCACGCAAATAAGTATAAAACATGAGATCTCCTTCGATTGTATTGCTTTTATTATTATACCTTATCAAAAGACTACTGGCAAACTTTTTCAGTTGTCAGCCAACAGTTTTTGGATGAGATTAGAATTCTTCTAGAAAAAATGATATGATAGAATTTATGGATAAAAATAAGATAATGGGATTAACCCAAAGAGAAGTCAAGGAAAGACAGGCTCAAGGTTTGGTCAATGACTTTACCGCTTCAGCCAGTACCAGTACTTGGCAAATCGTTAAACGAAATGTCTTTACCCTTTTTAACGCATTAAACTTTGTTACCGCTCTAGCGCTGGCTTTTGTGCAGGCTTGGAGCAATCTGGTCTTCTTTGCCGTTATCTGCTTTAACGCTTTTTCTGGGATTGTGACCGAGCTGCGGGCCAAACACATGGTGGACAAGCTCAATCTCATGACCAAGGAAAAGGTCAAAACCATCCGTGATTGTCAAGAAGTCGCTCTTGATCCAGAAGAGTTGGTTCTAGGAGATGTCATTCGTTTGTCTGCGGGAGAGCAGATTCCTAGTGATGCTCTAGTTCTGGAAGGCTTTGCGGAAGTCAATGAAGCCATGTTGACGGGGGAGAGTGATTTAGTACAAAAGGAAGTGGATGCTTTGCTCTTGTCAGGGAGTTTCCTAGCCAGTGGCGCAGTTTTGGCTCAAGTTCACCATGTCGGGGCAGACAACTATGCTTCCAAACTCATGCTTGAGGCCAAGACCGTGAAACCCATCAACTCCCGTATCATGAAATCGCTGGACAAGCTAGCTGGTTTTACTGGGAAGATTATCATTCCCTTTGGTTTGGCCCTCCTGCTAGAAGCCTTGATTTTAAAGGGCTTGCCCCTCAAGTCATCGGTTGTAAATTCGTCAACAGCCCTTTTGGGAATGTTGCCCAAAGGAATCGCCCTTTTGACCATTACTTCGCTCTTGACTGCGGTGATTAAGCTGGGCTTGAAAAAGGTCTTGGTTCAAGAGATGTACTCTGTTGAGACCTTGGCGCGCGTGGATATGCTCTGTCTGGACAAGACGGGCACCATAACCCAAGGAAAGATGCAAGTGGAGGCTGTTCTTCCACTGACGGAAACTTATGGTGACGAGGCTATTGCCAGTATTCTAACCAGCTACATCGCTCATAGTGAGGATAAAAATCCAACAGCCCAAGCCATTCGTCAGCGTTTCCAAGGACAGGTAGCCTATCCCATGCTTTCGAATCTTCCCTTCTCAAGCGACCGCAAGTGGGGTGCTATGGAATTGGAAGGTCTAGGAACGGTTTTCTTAGGGGCGCCTGAGATGTTGTTGGACTCTGAAGTCCCTGAAGCCAGAGAGGCCTTGGAGAGAGGGTCACGAGTCTTGGTCTTAGCCCTCAGTCAGGAAAAACTAGACCATCACAAACCACAGAAACCATCTGATATTCAGGCTCTGGCCTTGCTGGAGATTTTGGACCCCATTCGAGAAGGAGCAGCTGAGACGCTAGACTATCTCCGTTCTCAGGAAGTGGGACTCAAGATTATCTCTGGTGACAATCCCGTTACAGTATCCAGCATTGCCCAGAAGGCTGGCTTTGCAGACTATCACAGCTATGTAGATTGTTCAAAAATCACGGATGAGGAATTGATTGCCATGGCTGAGGGAACAGCAATTTTTGGTCGTGTTTCCCCTCATCAAAAGAAACTCATCATCCAAACGCTGAAAAAAGCAGGGCATACAACGGCTATGACAGGTGACGGAGTCAATGACATCCTAGCTCTTCGTGAGGCGGATTGTTCGATTGTAATGGCGGAAGGAGATCCTGCGACTCGTCAGATTGCCAATCTAGTTCTTTTGAACTCAGACTTCAATGATGTTCCAGAGATTCTCTTTGAAGGTCGTCGCGTGGTCAATAACATCGCCCATATCGCACCGATTTTCTTGATTAAGACGATTTATTCCTTTTTGCTTGCGGTGATTTGTATTGCTAGTGTTTTACTAGGGCGGTCTGAGTGGATCTTGATTTTCCCTTTCATTCCGATTCAGATTACCATGATCGACCAGTTTGTGGAAGGGTTCCCACCATTCGTTCTGACTTTTGAGCGAAATATCAAACCTGTTGAACCAAACTTCCTCAGAAGATCCATGCTTCGTGCCCTACCAAGCGCTCTCATGGTCGTGTTCAGCGTTCTTTTTGTGAAAATATTTGGAGCGAGTCAAGGTTGGTCTGAGTTAGAAATCTCAACCCTACTCTATTATCTCCTTGGGTCTATCGGTTTCTTATCTGTATTTAGAGCCTGCATGCCATTCACCCTCTGGCGTGTCCTCTTGGTTGTCTGGTCAGTAGGAGGCTTCTTAGCCACAGCTCTCTTCCCAACGATTCAAAAGTTGCTTGAAATTTCGACCTTGACAGGACAAACGCTACCTGTTTATGGGGCCATGATGCTGGTATTTACCTTAATTTTCATTCTAACTAGTCGTTACCAAGCCAGAAAATAAAGAAAGACTGCAATCTGTGGATTGTGGTCTTTTTTAAGGGCAAGATTGCTAGCTAAAATGTGGTATAATAAGAGGTAATAGAGTTTTGGAAAGTGAGAGAAGATGATTTCAAAGAGATTAGAAATGGTAGCTTCCTTTGTACCTCAGGGGGCCATTCTACTAGATGTTGGAAGTGACCATGCTTATCTACCGATCGATTTGGTAGAGAAAGGCCATCTAGAGCATGCCATTGCAGGTGAGGTTGTGGAAGGACCCTACCAGTCTGCGGTCAAAAATGTTGAAAGTCACGGTCTAAAGGAGAAAATCCAAGTTCGTTTAGCCAATGGCTTGGCAGCATTTGAGGAGGTAGACCAAGTCTCGGTTATCACCATTGCTGGTATGGGAGGGCGCTTGATCGCTACAATCTTGGAGGAAGGTTTGGACAAGTTAGTAAATGTAGAGCGTTTGATCCTCCAACCCAATAATCGTGAAGACGACTTGCGTATCTGGTTGCAAGACCACGGTTTCCAAATTGTGGATGAAAGCATTCTAGAAGAAGCTGGTAAGTTTTATGAGATTTTGGTGGTGGAAGCAGGACAAATGAAGCTATCAGCAAGTGATATTCGCTTTGGCCTTTTCTTGTCCAAAGAAGTTAGTCCGGTTTTTGTCCAAAAATGGCAAAAAGAAGCAGCTAAGCTAGAGTTTGCTCTTAGCCAAATCCCAGAAAAAAATATGGAGGAACGTCAAGTTTTAGTTGATAAAATTCAAGCCATTAAGGAGGTGCTCCATGCTAGCAAGTGAAGTGATTAGCGTATATGAAGCCTTTTGCCCTCAGGAATTTTCTATGGAGGGAGACAGTCGTGGCCTGCAAATCGGCACTTTGGACAAGGACATTCAAAGAGTCATGGTTGCTCTGGATATACGTGAAGAGACGGTGGCTGAAGCCATTGAAAAGGGTGTGGACTTGATTATCGTCAAGCACGCGCCTATCTTTCGTCCGATAAAGGACTTGGTAGCCAGCCGTCCGCAAAATCAGATTTACATCGACCTGATCAAGCATGACATCGCAGTTTATGTCAGTCATACCAATATTGACATCGTTGAAAATGGCCTCAATGATTGGTTCTGCCAGATGCTAGGTATTGAGGACACGACCTATCTGCAGGAAACAGGTCCTGAACGTGGAATTGGGCGTATTGGAACCACTCAGCCTCAGACATTTGGAGAATTGGCCCAGCATGTCAAGCAAGTCTTTGGTCTAGATAGTCTTCGAATGGTGCATTACCAAGAGAGCGATTTGCAGAAGCTTATTTCAAGAGTGGCTATCTGTGGTGGAAGTGGTCAATCCTTCTATCCTGATGCTTTAGCTAAGGGAGCAGATGTCTACATCACTGGCGATATCTACTACCACACTGCTCAGGATTTGCTGTCTGATGGCCTGCTGGCACTGGATCCTGGACATTATATCGAAGTGCTTTTTGTGGAAAAAATCGCATCACTCCTTACTCAATGGAAAGCAGAATGTGGCTGGACAATTGATATCTTGCCTAGTCAGGCATCGACCAATCCTTTCCACCATATCTAGTTAGAAGGTGAAGACAATGAAAAAAGTTGCCATTATTGGAGCAGGGATTGTGGGGGCAACAGCTGCCTACTACCTCGCGAAAGAAATCGACCTAGAGATAACTGTTTTTGACCATGGTCAAGGTCAGGCAACCAAGGCAGCAGCAGGAATTATCAGTCCTTGGTTTTCAAAACGCCGCAATAAAGCCTGGTATAAGATGGCGCGCTTGGGAGCTGACTTTTATGTGGATTTGTTGGCTGATTTAGAAAAGTCTGGTCAGGAAATAGACTTTTACCAGCGTTCGGGTGTCTTTCTCTTGAAAAAGGATGAATCCAAGTTGGAAGAACTCTATGAACTAGCCCTCCAGCGTAGAGAAGAATCTCCCTTGATAGGCCAGTTAGCCATTCTGGATCAAGCGTCTGCAAATGAATTATTCCCTGATTTGCAGGGATTCGACCGCCTGCTCTATGCTTCTGGTGGAGCGAGAGTAGAAGGCCAGCTCTTAGTGACTCGTTTGCTAGAAGCCAGTCAAGTCAAGCTGGTCAAAGAAAAAGTGACTCTGACACCTTTATCATCAGGCTACCAGATTGGCGAAGAGGTGTTTGATCAGGTTATTTTGGCGACGGGAGCTTGGTTGAAGGACATTTTGGAGCCTTTAGGATATGAGGTAGATGTTCGTCCTCAAAAGGGACAACTCCGAGATTATCAGCTTTCCAAAGACCTAGAATCTTACCCTGTTGTCATGCCAGAAGGAGAGTGGGATTTAATTCCTTTTGCAGATGGGAAATTGTCCTTAGGTGCTACCCATGAAAATGACATGGGATTTGACTTGACAGTGGATGAAAGCTTGCTCCAACAAATGGAGGAAGCAGCCTTGCCTCACTATCCAGCCTTAGCTAAAGCGACTTCAAGAGCTGAACGTGTGGGAATCCGCGCCTATACTCGTGATTTCTCACCTTTCTTTGGACAGGTACCTGGTTTAGCAGGTGTCTATGCGGCTAGTGGACTAGGTTCATCGGGCCTCACAACGGGTCCGATCATTGCTTACCATCTAGCCCATCTGGTCCAAGACAAGGAGTTGACCTTGGATCCAGTAAACTATCCAATTGCAAACTATGTCAAACGAGTAAAAAGTGAATAAAATTTTACTGAAATTTTATCAGGTAGTTTAGGATGGCAAATGACATTCCCTATCAAAAATGATAAAATAAGAAAAAATAATCCGAGAATCGAGGAAAAAAGATGCAAGAAAAGATTTTGGTAACTGGTGGAGCTGGTTTTATCGGAACTCACACTGTTATTGAGTTGATCCAAGCAGGTCATCAAGTTGTTGTGGTGGATAATCTTGTCAACAGCAACCGTAAAAGTTTAGAAGTTGTTGAAAGAATCACAGGAGTTGAAATTCCTTTCTATGAGGCAGATATCCGTGATACTGATACTCTCAGAGAGATTTTCAAGCAAGAAGAGCCAACAGGTGTGATTCACTTCGCTGGTTTGAAGGCTGTAGGTGAATCAACACGTATCCCTCTTGCCTACTATGACAACAATATCGCTGGAACTGTCAGCCTTCTAAAAGCCATGGAAGAAGCAAACTGTAAGAACATCATCTTCAGTTCTTCGGCGACAGTTTACGGAGACCCTCATACGGTTCCAATCTTAGAAAATTTCCCGCTTTCAGTGACTAATCCATACGGTCGTACCAAGCTCATGTTAGAGGAGATTTTGACCGATATCTACAAGGCAGACTCAGAATGGAATGTGGTCTTGCTTCGTTACTTTAACCCAATCGGAGCACATGAGAGCGGTGACTTGGGAGAAAATCCAAACGGAATTCCAAACAATCTCTTGCCTTATGTTTCACAAGTAGCAGTGGGCAAACTAGAGCAAGTGCAAGTCTTTGGAGATGATTACGATACAGAAGATGGAACCGGGGTTCGTGACTATATCCACGTTGTAGACCTAGCCAAAGGTCACGTTGCAGCTCTTAAAAAACTCCAAAAAGGTTCAGGTCTTAATATTTATAACCTTGGAACAGGTAAAGGATATTCTGTTCTTGAAATTATCCAAAACATGGAAAAAGCGGTGGGACGTCCTATTCCTTACCGCATCGTAGAACGTCGCCCAGGTGATATCGCTGCCTGCTACTCAGACCCAGCAAAAGCCAAAGCCGAACTTGGATGGGAAGCAGAACTCGATATTACTCAAATGTGTGAAGACGCATGGCGTTGGCAAAGCAAGCATCCAAATGGATTTGAAGACTAAGATGATGATTTCAATCATTGTCCCATGTCTAAACGAAGAGGAAGTACTTCCTCTTTTTTATCAGTCTGTTGAAGCACTCCTTCCAGAATTGGGGGCAGAGATCGAGTATGTCTTTGTGGATGATGGTTCAAGCGATGGCACTTTGGAGCTTTTGAAGGCCTATCGGGTGCAAAATCCTGCGGTACATTATATTTCTTTCTCACGAAATTTTGGGAAAGAGGCAGCCTTATACGCAGGCTTGCAGCATGCAACTGGAGACTTGGTGGTCGTGATGGATGCAGACCTCCAGGATCCTCCTAGTATGCTACTTGAGATGAAAGCCTTACTAGACCAGAATGCAGACTTGGACTGTGTTGGGACACGGAGAACTAGTCGGGAGGGAGAACCCTTCTTTCGCAGTTTTTGTGCTGACATCTTTTACCGCCTCATGCAAAAAATCAGTCCAGTGGCTCTGCCCTCAGGTGTCCGTGATTTTCGCATGATGAGAAGGTCTGTGGTAGATGCTATTTTATCCTTGACCGAGTCCAATCGTTTTTCTAAGGGACTCTTTGCTTGGGTTGGCTTTAAAACGCACTATCTCGATTATCCAAACGTTGAACGACAGGCTGGAAAGACCAGTTGGAGTTTTAGACAGCTCTTTTTCTACTCGATTGAAGGGATTCTCAATTTTTCAGATTTTCCCTTGAGTATAGCCTTTGTAGCTGGACTCCTATCTTGTTTTATTTCTTTTATGATGACTGTTTTTGTGGTTTTTCGGACCCTTATTTTGGGGAATCCGACATCTGGCTGGACCTCTCTGATGGCTGTCATTCTCTTTCTCGGAGGGATTCAACTCCTGACTATTGGGATTCTTGGTAAGTATATCAGTAAGATCTATATGGAAACCAAAAAAAGACCACTCTATCTCATCAAAGAAAAAAGTGATCTTTCTATTTTCGAAGGGAAAAAATAATCGGAAAAGACTATAATTTTACCTTGAAATATGCTAAACTAGTAAGTGTGGGAATAAAGAGAAAAATCATCAACATTCATTCCCTGTACATTACGATGGATCTTTGAGAAGTGCACGTGTAGGACAATGTTTGATGGCCTCCAGAACATCGCTGGTCTCAGCGATTTCTCTTTGCAATTCAACTGGGTCATCGTAAAAGCGAACAATACCATTATCATGGTAATCAAAGAGTTCAGAATAGGTTTGGCAAAGCCCGCAGGCGATGCAACGTTCAGGTATAAGTGTGAGTTTCATATTTATATTGTAATAAGAAAATGAAAAAAATACAAGGAGTAAGGTATGGCAAAAGAACCGTGGCAAGAAGATATTTATGACAACAGAGAAGAAGAAACAAGATTAGAGCGTCGTCACCGTAAACAAAAAGGGACAGGTGTTGTTGCCAATCGTGTTTTAACGGTTCTAGCTAGCCTCTTTTTTGTGATCGTTGTAGCGATGGTTGTCGTATTGATTTACCTTTCTACTGGAGGAAGTAACCGCACGGCAGCCTTGAAGGATTTTTATGATTCTTCAGCTCCATCGTCAACCTCTAAAGTGGAAGAGTCTTCTTCCTCTACTAGTAAAGCTCAAGAAACGAAAGAGTCAACTCCTTCAGAAAGTAGTTCTGAAGAACATACAGATGGAGAAGGAACGCTTACTGTGCAACCTGGAGAAGGAGAAGCAGCTCTTGCTCAACGTGCAGGGATTTCCATTGCTCAGCTAGAAGCTCTAAATCCTTCTCATATGTCATCTGGCTCTTGGTTTGCCAACCCTGGTGATGTGATTAAGACAAGATAGGAGTCGGTCATGAAGACTATTCAAATTGCTATCGATGGTCCAGCTTCGAGTGGTAAGAGTACGGTCGCAAAGATTGTCGCTAAAGATTTTGGTTACACTTATCTGGATACAGGTGCTATGTACCGTGCTGCGACTTATATAGCGCTCAAGCATCAGTTGGATGCAGGAAATGTAGACCAACTTCTTGAGCTTCTTAACCAACACCCCATTAGTTTTGGTCGTTCAGAAACAGGTGAGCAACTTGTTTTTGTAGGGGATGTTGAGATTACTCATCCGATTCGTGAAAATGAAGTGACCAACAAGGTTTCAAGCATTGCTGCAATTCCTGAAGTGCGTGAGAAACTGGTTTCGCTCCAGCAAGAGATTGCTCAGCAAGGTGGTATCGTCATGGATGGGCGTGATATCGGGACAGTTGTTTTACCACAAGCTGAACTCAAGATTTTCCTAGTGGCTTCTGTTGAAGAAAGAGCAGAGCGTCGCTACAAGGAAAATATTGCTAAAGGGATTGAAACAGACCTTGAAACGCTGAAAGAAGAGATTGCTGCGCGTGACTACAAGGATAGTCATCGTGAAACCTCACCTCTCAAACAGGCTGAGGATGCAGTTTACCTTGACACAACTGGACTAAGTATCCAAGAAGTGGTTGAAAAAATTGAATCAGAAGCAAAAAAATATACGTCCTAGGGACGAGAGGAGCAGGCTAAATGAAGCCTGCTCCTTTTCTCTCTTTTGCACGCGTTTCAAAACAGCCTTTTTGGGAGAATTTTGATAAAATAGTAGTATCAATAAAAAGGACGGAAGCATGACAAAGAAAATCATAGCCATTTGGGCCCAAGATGAAAAAGGTGTGATTGGGAAGGAAGATCGTCTCCCTTGGCATTTGCCAGCAGAGTTGCAACATTTTAAGGAAACAACTTTAAATCATGCTATATTGATGGGACGAGTGACCTTTGATGGAATGGGACGTCGTCTGCTTCCAAAACGGCAAACCCTGATTTTAACGCGCAATATCGAAGAAGTCATAGATGGGGCGCTCGTATTTCAAGATGTGGAGTCTGTTTTAGCGTGGTATCAGAGTCAGGAAAAAAATCTCTATATCCTTGGCGGAAAGCAGATTTTTCAGGCTTTTGAGCCTTATTTAGATGAAATTATCGTGACGCAGATTCATGCTCAGGTGGAGGGAGATACATATTTCCCTGAGGAGTTTGACTTATCTCGTTTTGAGACGGTTGCAAGCAAATCTTACACCCGAGATGAGAAAAACAACTATGATTTTACCATCCAATACCGAAAGAGAAAGGAAGTCTAATGGAGCGCAGTATATTTGGATTTTTTACAGCTTTTTTGTGTGTGATCTGTATTTTGACTGGAGCACAGGCTTTTCGTAAGAAGCGCTATGGACTGTCTGCCTTACTCTGGTTGAATGCTTTTACCAATCTGGTCAACAGTGTCCACGCTTTTTATATGACCTTATTTTAGATAGAATGATAAATTAGAATGGAAGGAAATCATGCCTACAAATAGGAAAAATGATATGATGGTTTATTGCTCATTTTGTGGCAAAAGCCAAGAAGAAGTAAAGAAAATAATCGCTGGGAACAACGCCTTTATCTGTAATGAATGTGTAGAGTTGGCCCAGGAAATCATTCGGGAGGAGTTGGCCGAGGAAGTTTTGGCAGACTTGTCTGAAGTACCAAAACCAATCGAACTCCTCAATATCCTAAACCACTATGTGATTGGTCAGGATCGTGCCAAACGTGCCTTGGCAGTGGCTGTATACAATCACTACAAGCGTATTAATTTCCACGATACACGTGAAGAGTCAGAAGATGTGGATTTGCAGAAGTCAAACATCTTGATGATTGGCCCAACTGGTTCTGGGAAAACTTTCTTGGCTCAGACTTTGGCTAAGAGCTTGAACGTGCCTTTCGCTATTGCAGATGCGACAGCTCTGACTGAGGCTGGGTATGTGGGTGAGGATGTGGAAAATATCCTCCTCAAACTCTTGCAGGCTGCTGACTTTAACATCGAACGTGCAGAGCGTGGGATTATCTACGTAGATGAAATTGACAAAATTGCCAAGAAGAGCGAGAACGTGTCTATCACACGTGACGTTTCTGGTGAAGGTGTGCAACAAGCCCTTCTCAAGATTATCGAGGGAACTGTAGCCAGCGTACCGCCTCAAGGTGGACGCAAACATCCACAACAAGAGATGATTCAGGTGGATACCAAGAATATCCTCTTCATCGTGGGTGGTGCCTTTGATGGCATCGAAGAAATCGTTAAACAACGTCTGGGAGAAAAAGTTATCGGTTTTGGACAAAACAACAAGGCGATTGACGAAAACAGCTCCTACATGCAAGAAATCATCGCAGAAGACATTCAAAAATTCGGTATTATCCCTGAGTTGATTGGACGCTTGCCTGTCTTTGCTGCTCTTGAGCAATTGACGGTAGATGACTTGGTTCGCATCCTGAAAGAGCCAAGAAATGCCTTGGTCAAACAATACCAAACCTTGCTTTCTTATGATGACGTTGAGTTGGAATTTGACGATGAAGCCCTTCAGGAAATCGCCAATAAGGCTATCGAACGCAAAACTGGTGCGCGTGGTCTTCGCTCAATCATCGAAGAAACCATGCTAGACGTTATGTTTGAAGTGCCAAGTCAAGAAAATGTGAAATTGGTCCGCATCACAAAAGAAGCTGTCGATGGAACGGAAAAACCAATCCTAGAAACAGCCTAGAGGTGACTATGGAAATCAATACACACAATGCTGAAATCTTGCTCAGTGCGGCAAACAAGTCCCACTATCCGCAGGATGACCTGCCAGAGATTGCCCTTGCAGGGCGTTCAAATGTTGGCAAGTCTAGCTTTATCAACACCATGCTGAACCGCAAGAATTTGGCCCGTACATCAGGAAAACCTGGGAAAACCCAGCTACTCAACTTTTTTAACATTGATGACAAGATGCGTTTTGTGGATGTACCAGGTTATGGCTATGCCCGCGTTTCCAAAAAGGAACGTGAAAAGTGGGGGCGCATGATTGAGGAGTACCTGACGACTCGTGAAAATCTCCGCGCGGTTGTCAGTTTGGTGGATTTTCGTCATGACCCGTCTGCAGATGATGTGCAGATGTATGAATTTCTCAAGTATTATGAGATTCCGGTTATCATCGTTGCGACCAAGGCGGACAAGATTCCTCGTGGTAAATGGAACAAGCATGAATCAGCAATCAAAAAGAAATTAAACTTTGACCCAAGTGACGACTTCATCCTCTTTTCATCTGTTAGCAAGGCAGGGATGGATCAGGCTTGGGACGCAATATTAGAAAAATTGTGAGGGAAAGAAATGGCAAAAACAATTCATACAGACAAAGCTCCAAAGGCTATCGGACCTTATGTTCAAGGAAAAATCGTTGGCAATCTTTTATTTGCTAGTGGGCAAGTTCCTCTTTCACCTGAAACTGGAGAAATTGTAGGAGAAACGATCCAAGAACAGACAGAACAAGTCTTGAAAAATATCGGTGCTATTTTGGCTGAAGCAGGAACAGACTTTGACCATGTTGTCAAAACAACTTGCTTCTTGAGCGATATGAACGACTTTGTTCCTTTTAACGAGGTTTACCAGACTGCCTTTAAAGAGGAGTTCCCAGCTCGTTCAGCTGTAGAAGTTGCACGTCTTCCTCGTGATGTAAAAGTCGAAATTGAAGTGATCGCAGAGATTGGATAAGCTAGTTGAAGTTTGGCTCTGCCAAACTTTTTTTGATATAAGGAGAGATAGATGACAAAAAAACAACTTCACCTTGTGATTGTAACAGGGATGAGTGGTGCAGGGAAAACGGTAGCCATTCAGTCCTTCGAGGATTTGGGATATTTCACTATTGACAATATGCCACCAGCCCTCTTGCCAAAGTTTTTGCAGTTGGTAGAGACCAAGGATGATGACCATAAGTTAGCCCTAGTGGTGGATATGCGGAGCCGTTCTTTCTTCTCAGAGATTCAGGCAGTTTTGGATGAATTGGAAAACCAAGATGATTTGGACTTCAAAATTCTCTTTTTAGACGCGGCGGATAAGGAATTGGTGGCACGCTATAAGGAAACTAGAAGAAGTCACCCTCTAGCAGCAGATGGTCGGATTTTAGATGGCATCAAGCTGGAACGCGAACTCCTAGCACCTTTGAAAAACATGAGTCAAAATGTGGTGGATACGACCGAACTCACTCCGCGTGAACTGCGTAAAACTATTGCAGAGCAGTTTTCGGATCAAGAGCAAGCCCAGTCTTTCCGTATTGAAGTCATGTCTTTTGGATTCAAGTATGGTATCCCTATTGATGCAGACTTGGTTTTTGATGTCCGTTTCTTGCCAAATCCATACTACCTTCCAGAACTCCGTAATCAGACAGGTGAGGATCAAGCAGTTTATGACTATGTGATGAATCATGAAGAGTCTGAAAATTTCTATCAGCACTTACTCGCCTTGATTGAGCCTATTTTGCCAAGTTACAAAAAAGAAGGCAAGTCTGTTTTAACCATTGCAGTAGGATGTACGGGTGGACAACACCGTAGTGTTGCCTTTGCAAAACGAATCGCTCAGGACCTTGCTAAAAACTGGCCTGTCAATGAAAGCCATCGTGACAAAGACAGAAGAAAGGAAACGGTAAACCGTTCATGAGAAAACCAAAGATAACGGTGATTGGTGGAGGAACTGGTATCCCCGTCATTTTGAAAAGCTTGCGAGAAAAGGATGTTGATATCGCTGCCATCGTAACGGTAGCTGATGATGGTGGCTCTTCTGGTGAGCTAAGAAAAAATATCCAACAGCTGACACCACCAGGTGATCTTCGCAATGTTCTGGTAGCCATGTCGGATATGCCTAAATTTTATGAGAAAGTTTTTCAGTACCGCTTCTCAGAAGAGGCTGGAGCTTTTGCGGGTCATCCGCTAGGAAATATTATCATTGCTGGCCTATCTGAAATGCAAGGATCCACTTATAATGCCATGCAGCTGCTAAGTCTCTTTTTCCACACAACAGGAAAAATCTACCCATCGAGCGATCAGCCTTTGACACTGCATGCAGTCTTTAAAGACGGTTCTGAGGTGGCAGGTGAGAGCCACATTGCAGATCATCCAGGCATGATCGACCATGTCTATGTGACCAATACCTTGGATGATGAAACACCGCAAGCCAGCCGTCGAGTGGTCAATACCATTCTCGAGAGTGATATGATCGTCTTGGGGCCTGGTTCCCTCTTTACATCGATTTTGCCGAATATTGTCATCGAGGAGATTGGACAGGCACTCTTGGAGACTAAGGCAGAGATCGCCTATGTCTGCAATATCATGACCCAGCGTGGGGAAACAGAGCACTTTTCAGACAGTGACCACGTGGAAGTCCTCCATCGACACTTAGGTCGGCCATTTATTGATACGGTCTTGGTTAATATCGAGAAGGTTCCTAGAGAATACATGGATACCAACCGTTTTGATGAATATTTGGTTCAGGTAGAGCATGATTTTGCTGGTCTTTGCAAGCAGGTTCCTCGTGTGATTTCATCCAACTTCCTTCGTTTGGAAAATGGAGGAGCCTTCCATGATGGCGATTTGATTGTAGATGAATTGATGCGCATTATACAGGTGAGAAAATGAGTTTTACAGTTGCAGTAAAAGAGGAAATTCTTGGTCAACATCATCTAAGCCGCCATGAATTGTCTGCCATTATCAAGATGTCTGGCAGTATCGGTCTCTCAACTTCTGGCCTAACCTTGTCAGTCGTGACTGAAAATGCCAAGTTAGCTCGGCATCTCTATGAGTCCTTTCTCCATTTTTATGAGATTAAGTCTGAGATTCGACACCATCAGAGAAGCAATCTTCGTAAGAATCGTGTCTACACGGTCTATACCGATGAGAGAGTGCAGGAGCTTTTAGCTGATTTGCGACTGGCGGATTCCTTTTTTGGTTTGGAGACGGGTATTGATCCCGATATTTTAGCAGATGAGGAAGCTGGACGTGCCTACTTATGTGGGGCCTTTCTGGCAAATGGTAGTATTCGAGATCCTGAGTCTGGCAAGTACCAGTTGGAGATCAGTTCCGTTTATCTGGACCACGCCCAAGGACTAGCCTCTCTTCTTCAGCAGTTTTTGCTGGACGCTAAGGTCATTGAGCGCAAGAAAGGTGCAGTTACCTATCTTCAACGTGCAGAGGACATCATGGATTTCTTGATCGTGATTGGGGCCATGCAGGCGCGTGATAATTTTGAGCGTGTCAAGATTTTGCGTGAAACTCGTAACGATCTCAATCGAGCCAATAACGCTGAAACATCCAATATCGCTCGGACGGTTTCTGCTAGTATGAAGACCATCAACAATATCAGTAAAATCAAAGATAGAATGGGTTTGGAAAATTTACCCGTGGATTTGCAAGAGGTAGCACAGTTGCGGATTCAGCATCCAGACTACTCTATCCAGCAGTTGGCGGATAGCCTGAGCAATTCCCTGACTAAAAGTGGTGTCAACCACAGACTCAGAAAAATAAACAAGATCGCAGATGAGCTATAAAACCACGGATTAGTTAATTCCGTGGTTATTTTCTTGAAGTTAGTAAATATGTGAGAAGAATTTTAAAGGAAGCCAACTCCATAATCTATGGTATACTATAGATGAGTTATACTGTAGCACAAAGGAGGCACCATGAAAAAAACTAAAAGAAGTACGATTATTTTAATCAGTATTTTAGCAGTAATTGGAATCGCAGTAGGAGGATGTAGCATGCACCAATACCAAAAGAAACAAGAAATGATTGCCATTGCGACAAGTGATGAGGCGAGAAAAATTTATGAAGAATATATGAAAAAGAAAGATCCAAAAGCTTTTACTAAAGAAGGAATTATCCGTGACTATGTGATTGATAATGAAAGTTTATATTATAATCCAATGGGAGGTATAGAGGTTAAAACTTATATTAATAATAATGAAAAATTAGATATTCAATTCGGTATTGTAAGAAATAGCGAGGGGAAATTAGAGCCCAGTGGCTATACATATTCTGGAGAGTTGAGTAAGTTGTTAGGAGAGTAGATTCATGACTGAAGAATATGTGAGTGAAGTTAATCTTCAAACTGCAATGGCTGAATATAAAGATTTACGATTGAATCGTATTGCGGAAACTCCTAATGGTGAACAAATTGGGACTGTCACCCAAGTCTACAACAATACTACAGGAGCGGGCGAGCAGGTTTATGCAGTTGTAAAAAATCCCAATGAAAAAGCTGAGGATGTAGAGGAAAGTTATGCTATACTATGAGTAAGTTAGTCCCTAATTCATTGATAGGATAGCATAAAGGAGGAAATATGAAAATATCTAAAAAAAGTATGATTATTTTATTCAGTATTTTAGCAGTCATTGGAATCACAATAGGAGGTTGTATCATGCACCAATATCAAAAAAAACAAGAAATGATTGCCATCGCGACAAGTGATGAGGCAAAGAAGGTTTATGAAAATCATATGAGGGCAAATGATCCTAAAGCATTAACAGAAGATGGAATCATTAAATCATATGACATTGATACAGAAACTTTAGAGTATAATCCAATGGGAGGGCTAATGGTAAGGATATATTTTAATAATGATAAAGAATTAGATTTTCACTTTGGATTAATAAAAGATAATTCAGGTAATTATGAATCTTATGGATATACTGTATCACCTAAATTATCATCTATGTTAAAGGAATCTAAAAAATGAGAAAGTATGTCGATGATTCAAATCTTCAGATTGCAATGACTGAATATAACGATAACTCAATTGATCGTGAGGTTAAGGATCAATATGATCAAAGTGTTGGCACTGTCACCCAAGTATACAACAATACTACAGGAGCGGGGGAGCAGGTTTATGCAGTTGTAAAAAATCCTGATGGAAAAGCTGAGGATGTAGAGGAAAATTATGCTATACTATGAGTAAGTTAGTCCCTAATTCATTGATAGGATAGCGTAAAGGAGGAAATATGAAAAGTTCTAAAAAAAGTATGATTATTTTAATCAGTTTTTTAGCAGTAATTGGAATCGCAGTAGGAGGTTGTAGCATGCACCAATACCAAAAGAAACAAGAAATGATTGCCATCGCGACCAGCGATGAGGCGAAGAAGGTTTATGAACATTTTATGAAATCGAAAGATCCTAATGCATTTACTAATGCAGGTGTCATCCAGGATTATGTTGTTGATGAAAGTAGCTTAGATTATAATCCAATGGGAGGATTGATGGTTTCGGTGGTTATCAACAAAGATAATGAATTAAATATAAATTATAATTTGATTGAAAACAAAGATGGCTCATACCATTCAGCATATTATTCTACTTCACCAAAATTATCCAAACTTTTGAAAGGAAATAATGAATGACACAAAATTATATTAAAGAAAATAACCTTCAAACTGCAATGGCAGAGTATCAGGATAATATGGGCGAGGAAAGAACTTTATATGACCAATATGAAAGAGAACTTGGCACTGTCACCCAAGTCTACAACAATACTACAGGAGCTGGCGAACAGGTTTATGCAGTTGTAAAAAATCCCAATGAAAAAGCTGATAAGGTACAGGAAGTAACGGTCCTTTTTCGTGGTTCTACGGGTCCAGATCATTTTTGGGAAGAAACAGCGGATTTCTGGAATGACTGGGCAGAAAACGATGCAGTTATAGCCAAGAGAATTATGTTGCAAAAAGACCCTAGCTATCAAGACAAGTCTACCGAACAGCTAAAGGCTTCTGCAAGAGCATTAAAAGACATCATGGAAAAATATCCCAATGCCAAAATTAATGTCTATGGACATTCACTCGGTTCTATGGATGCTCAGTATTCTATGGCTGCCCTACAGGCAGATCAAGTCAAACGTATCCAACAGGCTTATATCTATAACGGCCCAGATATCTATAGGATACTAAGCCCTGAACAAAGGAAAGTTGTAGACTCTATTAAGACGAGGATCCATAACTATGCTGACCCAGATGATCCTATCAGTATGGTTGGTAGGGATATGGTCAAGGGAAGTATCGGATCGGTTGGCTTAGTTTATTACGTGGATAGTACAAAAGAAGACTTTGTGAACCAACACATGACTTATGGCTACCAGCTGGATAAAAATGGGAAGATCAAAATACTGTCAAATACTAGTACGGTCATTTATAATGACTATTTACTCCAGATGGATAACTATACACTACTCAAAGAGAAACTATCAGAAGGTGGTTATACAAAGGAAGAGCAATTGTTCCTGGATTCGGAGCAAGCAGGTATTGCAGCAGCAAGCATCAGTCTAATGTCTACAGAAGGGAAAAGCATCATTAAAAGTATAAGAGATGAAGCGGTAGAAGATGCAAGAAAAGTATTTGCTTCCCGTAGACAAGTTCCTTGGGGCTTTATCCTTAGTCCGTCAGAGATGGAAAATGCATATATTGAAGGAGGAGCTACCTATGAAACGACTATCGGAGTTATTGAGAAGCTATTAGATCCAGTTGTTGATAAGGTATCTCAATTGGAAAAAGATTGTATAGATTTAGAAACTCAGACCAAGAAAGGCATTCAAAAGAAATTAGAAACAGATAGGGAGTTGGCTGAAAAATTTAGACAATGGAAAAAATTGACATGATAGACCAAGAGATTTGGAAAAAGAGACGGCAATTAGAAAAATTGGAGGAAGACTATTATCACTCACGCAAAAAAATAGAGAATGAAAAAGAAGAGTGTGATTATAGATTGAATGATTTGCATCGGATGCTTGAGGAAAAGCATACAGTAGCAAGTCATATGCTGAGTCAGATAGAAGGAGACACTTCTATGCTATACTATCAGCTGAATCAACTAGCTACAGATTATAGTCAGCAAATGGATTTAGCATATAGAAAAAGACTTGATCAGCTAGAAACAGAAGAAATAAAAGCAAAACAAAAATATAGTCGAGAATACCGTGAGCTTGATGAAGAACTAACTCGAATTCTGGCTAAACAAAGACATATACAAGATAAAAGAGAGTAACGCAGATGGATTTATTTAATTATATATTTGATTTTGTCTCTGGTGTGGATGATGGTTTTCGTGAAATAGAAAAAGAAATTGAGCGTTTATTTGTTAGGCAGATATTGGCTCCTGCTAAAAAGTATGAAATTAATCAAATCGAGCAAGAATCTAAGAAAAATACTCGTTTGACCATTAATAGTATCCAAGAAAGTCTAAGCGCGGTAAATAATAAAATAGATGTATCTATGAAGGGCGAGTTTGCCTCAAAAGTTATTGAGACCATAGATAGCAAAAAGAAAGAATACGAGAAAGTGTTGGAGGAGTAAAGATAGAAGACTTAAAAATCAGGGAGTATAGATGAATTATAAAACCACGGATTGTTGATCCGTGGTTGTTTTCTTATAGACTTGTCGAGTGTTTTGGTTGCACTTTTTGTTCTGGGTCGATGTAGTTAATGGCATTGTTAACAGCTGTTGGAGCTTCACCCAGTCCTGTAGCGATCAAGTCAATCTTACCATCATAGTAGCAACAGTCCCCAATGGCGTAAATCCCCTCTTGGCTGGATTCTTGCTTGCTGTTGACGATAATTTTGTGACGGTTGAGGTCCAGACCCCAATTTTTAAGATTGCCGACAGATGATTTAAAACCATAGTTGACGAAGAGGTGATCTACCTCGATAGTTTCGATTTCATCTGATCTGACTTTTGTGATTTCCAGTTTGTCGAGTGTTTTTCCATCTCCAAGGAGTTGGCTAGGGACGAACGGTGTCTTGATGGTTACAGATGATTCTTGCAAGGCTTGTACACTGTGTTCCAAGGCGCGGAAGTTATCTCGACGGTGAACAAGGGTAGTTGGTGCAATTTTTTCAAAAGCTAGAGCCCAGTCAACAGCTGAGTCTCCCCCACCGAGGATGGTTACTTTCTTCCCAGCATATTGCTGAATGTTGGAAACGTGGTAGTGGATGTTTTCATAGTCCCCAACACCCTCTAATTCAAGCGGTCGTGGTTTAAAGGCGCCACCACCCATAGCAATGATGACTGTTTTAGTCAGGTGGCTTCCTTTGTTGGTGGTGATGGTAAATCCTTGATCTTGTTTCTCGATTTCAAGAACGGTTTCGTTGAGGTGAACAGGTGTTTCAAAGCCGTTTAGCTGCTCAATCAAGCGATTGGTTAACTCTTCTCCAGTAAGGTTTGAGAAACCTGGCACATCAAGGATTTGCTTCTCAGGGTAGAGGATGGCTGGTTGACCACCGAGCTGGGGAAGGGAGTCGATGATTTGGACTTTGGCTTGGCGTAGGTGGGCGTAAAAGGCGGCAAAGAGCCCGACAGGACCACCACCTACAATGGTAATATCATAGAGTTGAGACATGATTTCTCCTTCGTTTTTTCTAATCAGTTTATTTTATCATATTTTTAATCAAATTAAAATGAAGTGGGATAGGGAAAAAATTGTTAGAAAATGGTATAATAGGACGGAACGTGTTTTGATAGGGAGGGAACCAGGGATGAATTTTCAGCAATTTTCCAACTTGCAATACTGGACGAGTTTATTTTCAAGCCCTTGGAGTATAGTCACCAATCTGATTGATATTCTGATTGTGACTTATATTTTGTATCATTTTACAAAGGCCATTGCAGGTACTAAAATCATGATCTTGGTGCGGGGAGTTTTGGTCTTCATTCTAGCCCAAATTCTCTCCAATATGATTGGTTTAACGACCATTTCTTGGTTGATCAATCAGATCATCACCTACGGGGTCATTGCAGCAGTAGTCATCTTTTCACCAGAGATTCGGACGGGTCTAGAGCGGTTGGGCCGGGCAACGGATTTCTTTTCCAATGCTCCGATTAGTGCAGAGGAGCAGATGATTCGTGCCTTTGTCAAATCAGTCGAATACATGAGTCCGCGTAAGATTGGTGCGCTGGTAGCAGTTCAGCGTGTGAGAACCTTGCAGGAATACATCTCGACGGGGATTCCCCTAGATGCCAAGATTTCAGCTGAATTGCTCATCAATATCTTTATTCCCAACACTCCATTGCACGACGGAGCGGTCATTATCCGAGAAGATCGAATTGCTGTTACTTCAGCCTACTTGCCACTAACTGAAAATACAGAGATTTCCAAAGAGTTTGGAACACGCCACAGGGCGGCGATTGGTCTGTCGGAAGTATCAGATGCTCTTACCTTTGTGGTTTCGGAGGAAACAGGTGGAATCTCAATCACCTATAATGGAGTCTTTAAGCACGATTTGACCTTGGAAGAGTTTGAATCTGAATTGAGAAGAATCCTGCTTCCAACATCAGAGGAAAAACATGGTTTGAAAGAGCGCTTGCTAGGAGGATTGAAACATGAGAAAAAATAGTCTTTATATCATTTCTTCCTTCTTTTTCGCCTGCATCCTCTTTATCTATGCGACTTCTACAAACTATCAGAATAATAATAGTGCCAGACAGGTGCGGACGGAAACCTATACTAATACAGTACTCAATGTACCAATTGATATCCACTATGACAGTGAACAGTACTTTATTAGTGGCTTCACGTCAGAAGTAACGGTTTTCTTGACAGGTTCCAATCGAGTTGCTTTGGCAAGCGAAATGCAGGAAAGTACGCGTAAATTCAAGGTGACAGCTGACTTAACCAATGCCAGTGTTGGAACAATAGAAGTTCCTCTAAACATAGAAAATCTACCAAGTGGTTTGACCGCTGTTGCAACACCGCAAAAGATAACAGTGAAGGTCGGTAAAAAAGCAAAACGAGGCAATGTAATCGTTGTGCCGGAGATTGACCCAAGCCAGATTGATTCTCGTGTGAAAATCGATACAGTCACTGTGTCGGATGAAAAAGTAACGGTTATTAGTGATGAGGAAACCCTCTCCAAAGTAGATCGTGTCATTGCCATCTTACCGACGAGTGAACGGATAACGGGTAACTACTCGGCTTCTGTTCCTCTACAAGCAGTTGATAAAAATGGAAATGTCTTGCCAAGCGTTATTATGCCGTTTGACACAACTATGAAAATTACAACCAAACCAGCATTGTCTAGTTCGAGTAACTCGTCAACAAGTTCCTCAGAGGGCAGTTCGTCTTCAACGAGTTCAGAAACGAAATCAGATTCGTCTAAACAATAATAAATAATAGAAAAGGATGATAAATAAAATGGGTAAATATTTTGGGACCGATGGAGTCCGTGGAGAAGCAAACGTAGAACTGACGCCAGAATTGGCCTTTAAACTGGGACGTTTTGGTGGATATGTTCTTAGCCAACACGAAACGGAAGCCCCTAAAGTTTTTGTAGGACGTGATACACGTATCTCAGGAGAAATGCTAGAATCTGCCTTGGTGGCAGGTCTTCTCTCTGTAGGAATTCACGTCTACAAACTCGGTGTCCTTGCGACACCAGCAGTAGCTTATTTGGTCAAAACTGAGGGAGCCAGTGCAGGTGTCATGATTTCCGCTAGCCACAACCCAGCCCTTGATAATGGAATTAAATTCTTTGGTGGGGATGGCTTCAAACTTGATGACGACAAAGAAGCAGAAATCGAAGCCTTGCTAGATGCTGCTGAAGATACTCTTCCTCGTCCAAGTGCAGAAGGTTTAGGAACCTTAGTGGACTATCCAGAAGGCTTGCGTAAGTACGAGGGCTACCTTGTTTCAACTGGAACTCCTCTTGAAGGAATGAAAGTGGCCTTAGACACAGCAAACGGTGCAGCATCTACAAGTGCCCGTCAGATTTTCGCTGATCTTGGTGCCCAGTTGACAGTTATCGGTGAGACACCAGATGGTCTTAATATCAACTTGAATGTGGGTTCTACACACCCAGAAGCCCTTCAAGGAGTGGTCAAAGAAAGTGGGTCAGCTATCGGTTTGGCCTTTGACGGAGACAGTGACCGTTTGATTGCTGTTGATGAAAATGGCGACATCGTTGATGGTGATAAGATCATGTATATCATCGGGAAATACCTTTCTGAAAAAGGCCAGTTAGCCCAAAACACTATCGTGACAACGGTTATGTCTAACCTTGGTTTCCATAAGGCCTTGGAGAGTGCTGGCATTAACAAGGCAGTCACTGCTGTTGGTGACCGCTATGTCGTTGAAGAAATGAGAAAATCAGGCTACAACCTTGGTGGTGAACAATCAGGTCACGTTATCTTGATGGATTACAACACTACTGGTGATGGTCAATTATCAGCTGTCCAATTGACTAAAATCATGAAAGAAACAGGCAAGAGCTTGTCTCAACTGGCATCAGAAGTGACGATTTACCCACAAAAACTGGTTAATATTCGAGTGGAAAATGCTATGAAAGAAAAGGCTATGGAAGTACCAGCCATTAAAACTATCATCGAAAAGATGGAAGAAGAAATGGCAGGGAACGGTCGTATCCTTGTCCGCCCAAGTGGAACAGAACCCCTCTTGCGCGTCATGGCGGAAGCTCCTACGACAGAAGAAGTTAACTACTACGTAGATACGATTGCTGCTGTTGTTAAAGCTGAAATCGGAATTGACTAAAGCCTAGAAAACTAGATGAAATGATAAAAATGTGGTACAATTGCATAGTAAATTGTAGCAATGGGAGAGAAAAATGAATCTTAAACGAGAACAAGAATTTGTTAGCCAGTATCACTTTGATGCTCGCAACTTTGAATGGGAAAATGAAAATGGGGCTCCTGAAACCAAGGTAGATGTGAACTTTCAGTTGCTCCAACATGACCAAGAAAACCAAGTAACTTCGCTAGTCGTTATCTTGAGTTTCATGATTGTCTTTGACAAATTTGTCATCAGCGGAACAATTTCTCAAGTTAACCATGTGGAAGGTCGTATTGTCAACGAACCAAGCGAATTTAATCAAGAAGAAGTTGAAAACTTGGCACGTCCATGTTTGAACATGCTCAACCGTTTGACGTATGAAGTAACAGAAATCGCCTTGGATCTTCCAGGGATCAATTTGGAGTTTTAGTCATGAAATTAGCTGTCATTACAGATTCTTCAGCCTATTTAGAGGAGAGGACGCTGCAAAGAGAGGATCTATTTATCTTGGATATTCCTGTCAATATTGATGGAGAGGAGTATGTTGAAGGTGTCAATCTGACTGCTGAGGAATTTTATCAAAAAATGGCTCAGTCTGTAGAATTGCCTAAAACTAGTCAACCGAGTATTGCCAAATTGGATGAGATTCTAAGTTCCTTGAAAGATGAAGGCTATACCCATGTCTTGGGACTCTTTCTTTCGTCAGGAATTTCAGGCTTTTATCAGAACATCCAATACATGTTGGATGAGTATGATGGCTTGACCATTGCCTTTCCAGATACCCATATCACAAGTTCCCCTCTAGGATTTATGGTAGAGAGTGCCTTTGAATGGGCAGAACAAGGCGATGATTTTGCCCAGATTCAGGAGAAGTTGGGGATTCAAATTGCTGATAATTCAGCCTTTATCATAGTAGATGACCTCGATCATTTGGTTAAGGGAGGACGTTTGTCAAATGGGGCTGCTATCTTAGGGAATCTCCTCAGTATCAAGCCTATCCTCTACTTTAATGACCAAGGTGTGATTGAAGTTTACGAAAAAGTTCGTACGGAAAAGAAGGCAATCAAACGTTTGGTAGAAATCATCAAGGATTTGACAAAAGATGGGGACTACCGTATAACAGTCATCCATGGGAACGCTCCTCAAAAGGCGGCAGATTTACGCCAACTTTTGATTGAGAGTGATGTGAATTCTGAGATCCCAATTGTTAGCTTTGGTAGTGTCATTGGGACCCACCTTGGAGAAGGTAGTATCGCCTTGAGCTATACACCGATCGTCTAGATTGTTCTTACAGGCTTTGTATCTTAGACAGGAGTAGAGATGAGTATTCGAGTAATTATTGCTGGGTTTAAGGGAAAGATGGGCCAAGCTGCCTGTCAGATGGTCTTGGCTGATCCAGACTTAGATTTAGTAGCAGTTTTGGATCCTTTTGAGTCTGATTCAGAATGGCAGGGTATTCCTGTCTTCAATGATAAGGCTGACTTGGCTGGTTTTGAAGCGGATGTCTGGGTAGACTTTACCACACCAGCCGTAGCCTACGAAAATACACGATTTGCTCTTGAAAATGGCTTCGCTCCAGTAGTTGGAACAACTGGATTCACTAGTGAGGAAATTGCAGAACTAAAAGCATTTTCTCGTAAGCAAAATTTGGGTGGCTTGATTGCCCCTAACTTTGCCTTGGGGGCTGTCTTGCTTATGCAATTTGCGACGCAGGCTGCCAAATATTTCCCAAATGTGGAGATTATCGAGCTCCATCATGACAAGAAAAAAGATGCTCCGAGCGGAACAGCCATTAAAACGGCTGAGTTGATGGCGGAAGTTCGAGAGTCTATTCAACAAGGTGCGGCTGATGGGGAAGAATTGATTGCGGGTGCTCGCGGTGCTGACTTTGATGGTATGCGTATCCATTCTGTCCGTCTACCAGGCTTGGTAGCTCATCAAGAAGTCATCTTTGGCAATCAGGGAGAAGGATTGACCCTCCGGCATGACTCCTATGATCGCAGCTCCTTCATGACAGGGGTGAATTTAGGAATCAAAGAAGTTGTCAAGCGTCATGAGCTTGTCTATGGATTAGAACACTTATTATGAGATTAACACAAATGCCTTCTGAATTTCAGAAGGCTTTACCAGTATTAGAAAAAATTAAAGAAGCAGGCTTTGAGGCCTATTTTGTTGGGGGCTCTGTTCGAGATGCCCTCCTCAATCGTCCCATCCACGATGTGGATATTGCGACTTCTTCCTATCCAGAGGAAACCAAGCAGATCTTTCCGCGAACAGTCGATATCGGAATTGAACATGGAACTATCTTGGTTTTAGATGGGGATGAGGAATATGAAGTGACGACCTTTCGGACCGAAGATGTCTATGTGGACTATCGCAGACCCAGTGCGGTTTCCTTTGTGCGTTCGCTAGAAGAGGACCTCAAGCGTCGTGATTTCACAGTTAATGCCTTTGCCTTGGATGAGACAGGAGAAATCATTGACTTATTCCATGGTTTAGAAGATTTGGAAAAACAAGTCTTGCGAGCAGTTGGAGTGGCTAGTGAGCGTTTCAACGAAGATGCTCTGCGCATTATGCGTGGCTTCCGCTTTCAGGCCAGTCTAGGTTTTGAACTTGAGCCAGAAACATTTGAGGCGATGAAGACTTTGACGCCGCTCTTGGAGAAGATTTCTGTGGAGCGCACCTTCGTTGAGTTTGATAAACTCTTGCTGGCACCTTTTTGGCGAGTTGGTCTGTCTGCCATGATTGAGAGTCAAGCTTATGACTATCTTCCAGATATGGCAGGAAGCCAGGACAAGCTTAACAGACTGTTTGATTTGGAGAGTGATTTCACTTTTGAATCTTCCGAACAAGCTTGGGCGGCTCTATTGTGGGCTTTGGAGATTAAAGATTCGCAACCGTTTTTGAAAGATTGGAAGACATCACGCCAATTTGCAAAGCAAGTTCAGGATTTGCTGACCATATTGGCTCTGCGTGAAAAGGGAGAGCTGAGCAAGCGCGATTGTTACCGCTTTGACTTGAATTCCCTTCTACAGGCTGAAAATCTTCGTCAGGCTCAAGGAAAAGCAGTCAACCTACAAGCTATCACAGAAACTTACCAGAGTTTGACCATTTATGATAAGAAAGAAATCCAGATCAACGGTGGTATTTTAATCAAGGAATATGGTTATCAGCCAGGTCCAGCCTTGGGAGAAATTTTAACAGAGATTGAGTTTGCCATTGTTGATGGAGAATTGGAAAATGACCGTCAAGCCATCCATGCTTACCTGAGGGAGAAAAAATGAGTGATTTTATCGTTGAAAAACTAAGCAAATCCGTTGGTGACAAAACTGTTTTTAAGGATATTTCCTTTATTATTCATGACTTGGACAGAATCGGTCTGATCGGTGTCAACGGAACTGGGAAAACCACCCTTTTAGATGTTCTTTCGGGTGTTTCTGGCTTTGATGGTGATGTCAGTCCCTTTTCGGCAAAGAATGACTATAAGATCGGTTACTTGACCCAGAATCCAGATTTTGACGATAGCAAGACGGTCTTGGATACGGTTCTGTCCAGCGACCTCAAGGAAATCCAGCTGATTCGTGAGTATGAGTTGATCATGCTCAACTACAGTGAGGACAAGCAGGCTCGTTTGGAACGTGTCATGGCAGAGATGGATTCTCTCCAAGCTTGGGAAATTGAAAGCCAGGTCAAGACGGTTCTCAGCAAGCTGGGTATCCAGGACTTATCCACTCCAGTTGGTGAATTGTCAGGTGGTCTGAGAAGACGGGTTCAGTTGGCGCAAGTTCTTCTTGGAAATCACGACCTCTTGCTTCTGGACGAGCCGACCAACCACCTGGACATTGCGACCATTGAGTGGCTGACCCTCTTTTTGAAAAATTCTAAGAAGACCGTTCTCTTTATCACCCACGATCGTTATTTCCTAGATGCGCTGTCAACACGAATTTTCGAGTTGGACCGAGCAGGCTTGACCGAGTATCAGGGTAATTATCAGGACTATGTTCGCCTTAAGGCAGAGCAAGATGAGCGTGACGCTGCTCTCCTTCACAAAAAAGAACAACTTTATAAGCAAGAATTGGCCTGGATGCGCAGACAACCACAGGCACGTGCGACTAAGCAGCAGGCTCGTATCAATCGTTTTCATGACTTGAAAAAAGAAGTTTCAGGCGGCGTTGCTGAAACAGACTTGACCATGAACTTTGAAACTAGCCGTATTGGTAAGAAGGTCATCGAGTTTAAAGATGTTTCTTTTGCTTATGAGAATAAGCCGATATTACAAAATTTTAATCTCTTGGTGCAAGCCAAAGACCGTATCGGAATTGTTGGGGACAACGGTGTTGGAAAATCCACCCTACTTAATCTGATTGCAGGAATTCTTGAGCCGACAGCAGGTCAAGTTGTGATAGGGGAAACCGTTCGTATCGCCTATTTTTCTCAACAAATCGAAGGCTTGGATGAAAGCAAAAGGGTCATCAATTACCTGCAGGAAGTAGCAGAAGAGGTTAAGACTAGTGGTGGTTCTACGACTTCCATCGCTGAGTTGCTAGAGCAATTCCTCTTTCCACGTTCGACGCATGGAACCTTGATTGAGAAATTGTCTGGTGGAGAGAAAAAACGCCTTTATCTTCTCAAATTGCTCTTGGAAAAACCCAATGTTCTTCTTTTGGACGAACCGACAAATGACCTAGATATTGCGACCTTGACAGTTTTGGAGAATTTCTTGCAAGGTTTTGCTGGGCCTGTCTTGACAGTTAGCCACGATCGTTATTTCTTGGATAAGGTAGCGACCAAGATTCTCGCCTTTGAGAATGGCAAGATTCGTCCTTTCTTTGGTCATTATACCGACTATCTTGATGAAAAAAACTTTGAAACAGAGATAGCCGATGAAGTGCAAAAGGCAGAAAAGGAGAAAGTGGTCAAAGTCCGTGAAGACAAGAAGCGGATGACCTACCAAGAAAAGCAGGAGTGGGCAAGCATTGAAGGGGATATTGAAGCCTTGGAAAATTGTATCGCTGCTATTGAAGAAGAGATGCAGGCAAATGGTTCTGACTTTGGGAAACTAGCTACTCTTCAGAAAGAATTAGACGAGAAGAATGAAGCCTTGCTGGAAAAATATGAACGCTATGAATATTTAAGTGAATTGGTATAATGGAAGAAGTAATCATAAAATGGAGCAGCAAGAAAGTCATCTGGACTATTCTTCTCTGTTTGGTCGAGTTAGTGTTTTTTACTTATATACTATCTTTTTTGCTGATTTATCCCGAAGAAGATTCAATGGGAATCATAGTATTAATTGCTTTTGTTGGATTCCTACTCATTATTGTTGGTTGGCTCTTGTATGAACGGATGCAGATTCTTCTATCAGGCAAAGAGTATTTAAAATTTACGACTCAAGGTTTTTTCTATAAGCCACATCCAAAGAAAGACTGGCAGTTTTATTCCTGGAGGCAAGTAGAAACATTTTCTCTTATGAGAATCAAGGGTGGTAGAAGTTCGAGGGATTTTTACCAGATTGAAGTTTGTTTTTTTGACAAAGACCTTGTAAAAACGAAATCTCTATGGAATCGACTGCGAAGTAAATTTTCAAGTGCTAAACCTGCTGTCGACTTGATAATTCCGATTCATTTACTGGATGTTGACTTTCCTAGAAGAGTCTTTGAAACCATGTCCTACTTTGAGCGAGAATGGCGCATCAAGCAAAATCGCCAAGCAAGAAAAGAGGCAAAACAAGCTTTGAAAAGCAAATCTTCCAAACCGTCATAGTCTGTCTTTGCTTAAAGTAGAATAATCAAAAAGACCCTATCTATTGGATAGGGTCACTGTTTGTCTTCTTTTTTTGTTTCCTGATGAAAGATATTTTGCCAAGTCTCATGGCGACGCCAGATACTAGTGTGGACGATACCATCTAGCTCATAGCAAATGAGTTTTGTTTTCTGACTGATGGAAGTGATCTGAATGTCCTTAATCGCAGCACTAAGTTCTTTTTCAGACTTATAAGCCTCTTTATCCATCTGCTCTCCATCTTGACGGATATAGAGAAAGTCCTCAGCAAGGAGTTCTTCTAGCTGATTTCCTTGGTCAATCAATTGCTCACGCATGAGCAGTTTTTTGTAGACATTGTCTAAAATCTCGTCCTCAGGTATGGGAGCTGGCTCGATATGGACATCGGTATCAAAGACTCCAAAACGCTCTTCCAGCATAGACTCGACCTGGTCTGCGATTTCGTGACTTTCATAGACTGATAGGTCAGGATTCATCTCTAACGTGATATCAAGGTAGATATTGCTGCCGTAGGTACGCCCTCTTTGGGATTTGACCTTACTAATCTTTGGAATTTCCATAATGGCTTTTTGATAGTCCTCTAGCAAACGGTCGTCAAAACCATCTGAAAGACTGAAGGAAGACTCGATAAAGATATCATAGGCTGTCTTTAAGATAAAGAAAGTGATGATGATAGCGACCAATTTATCTACGATTGGATAGTTGAAACTGCTGGCTAGGATAGCAATGGAAGTCCCAAGTGAGGTGACAGCATCGGAAAGATTGTCCTTAGCAGCTGCCTTGAGAGCCTTGGATTTGGATTTCTTACTGAGGCGAGTATTATAGAGATAAACGGCAAACATGACCGCTGCCGAAATAATTCCTAGAATCGCTCCCAAAGGATCGATGAGTGTTTGTTCCCGACTGAGAATTTTTTGAATGGTGTCCCGAAGCACATCAAAACCAACATAGAACATGATGATGGAAGTAATCAAACTAGCCAAATCTTCAATCTTCCAGTGACCAAAGCGATGGTCACGGTCTGCAGGTTGGCGAGCCATCCGAATGCCGATCAAGAGGGCTACATTTCCGATAATATCGGATACGTTGTTAAAACCATCTGCCACCAAACTGGAGGAGTGAAGGAGGTGCCCAGTTGCCAATTTTGCTGCAGACAAGAGGAGGTAGGTCGAAATGCTGATAATGGCACCACGTTCTGCCAACTTGAGATTTGACATGGATTGATTCATCGGACTTCCTTTCTAGTGCTGAGATTCTGTTTTCATTATACTGGTTTTCATGGGAAAATTCAAATTTAGTCTTGTTTCATCGGATTTTAATTCTTGAAAACTTTTCAAAATTTGATATAATAGTACTACTCAAGGGAGTAGCTGGCAGAAACCTGTGATAGTGTCGTCATTCCGAATTTTATACTGAAAAGTATGCTTTCCGGCGCTATCTTAAACAGCGAGACTTGTTATGATTAACAGGTCTCTTTTTGTTTGTCATAAAACCAAAAGAGAGCTTGTTTTGCACACAAAGTCAAGGAGGAGACATATGTCAAAAGAACAAAAACGCCAAGCGTTTTATACTCAGAGTCCTGAAGAGGTCTTGAAGTCAGTTGAAGCAACTGAGCAAGGTCTTTCGTCAAGCGAAGCGCAGAAACGCCTAGCTGAATATGGACGCAATGAACTGGAAGAGGGTGAGAAAAAATCTCTCCTAGTCAAGTTTATCGAGCAATTTAAGGATTTGATGATTATCATCCTGATTGCTGCGGCTATCTTGTCAGTCGTAACTTCTGGTGGAGAAGATATTGCAGATGCTATTATTATCCTAGCCGTAGTTATCATCAATGCTGCCTTTGGTGTTTACCAAGAAGGAAAAGCAGAAGAAGCCATCGAAGCCCTCAAATCTATGTCCAGTCCAGCTGCTCGCGTTATCCGTGATGGGCACATGGCAGAGATTGATTCCAAAGAATTGGTGCCAGGAGATATCGTTGCCCTTGAAGCAGGTGACGTAGTGCCAGCAGACCTACGTTTGCTAGAAGCCAATTCTCTTAAAATAGAAGAAGCAGCCCTAACAGGTGAGTCTGTTCCAGTTGAAAAAGACTTAACCGTAGAACTCGCTGCAGATGCTGGTATTGGTGACCGTGTCAATATGGCCTTCCAAAACTCAAATGTGACTTATGGTCGTGGTCTTGGTGTTGTTGTCAATACAGGTATGTACACTGAAGTGGGTCATATCGCTGGCATGCTCCAAGATGCGGATGAGACAGACACGCCACTCAAACAAAACTTGAACAACCTTTCTAAGGTTTTGACCTATGCTATCTTGGTCATTGCCCTTGTTACTTTTGTAGTTGGAGTCTTCATTCAAGGTAAAAATCCACTTGGTGAGTTGATGACCTCTGTTGCGCTTGCTGTTGCAGCCATCCCAGAAGGACTTCCTGCTATCGTGACCATCGTTCTAGCCCTTGGTACTCAAGTTTTGGCAAAACGAAACTCTATCGTTCGTAAGTTACCAGCAGTAGAAACACTTGGTTCAACAGAAATCATCGCTTCTGATAAGACTGGTACGCTTACCATGAACAAGATGACCGTCGAAAAAGTCTTCTATGATGCAGTCCTACATGACTCAGCCGATGATATTGAACTTGGCCTGGACATGCCACTACTTCGTTCAGTTGTCTTGGCCAATGATACCAAGATTGATGCTGAAGGAAACCTGATCGGGGATCCAACGGAAACAGCCTTCATCCAGTATGCCTTGGACAAGGGCTACGATGTTAAAGGGTTCTTAGAGAAATATCCTCGTGTAGCTGAATTGCCGTTTGACTCAGATCGTAAGCTAATGTCAACAGTTCACCCATTAGCAGATGGTACATTCCTTGTGGCAGTCAAGGGAGCTCCAGACCAGCTTTTGAAACGTTGTGTTGCTCGTGACAAGGCTGGTGATATTGCTCCAATTGATAATCAAGTCACTGAATTAATCCATACAAACAACTCGGAAATGGCTCACCAAGCCTTGCGTGTCCTTGCAGGTGCTTATAAGATTATCGATAGTATTCCAGAAAATCTTACTTCTGAAGAGCTTGAAAACAACTTGATCTTTACTGGTTTGATTGGGATGATTGACCCTGAACGTGCCGAAGCGGCTGAAGCCGTTCGTGTGGCTAAGGAAGCGGGAATCCGTCCGATCATGATCACTGGTGATCACCAAGACACAGCAGAAGCTATTGCTAAACGTTTGGGAATTATCGATGAAAATGATTCGGAAGACCATGTTTTGACTGGTGCTGAACTCAACGAACTTTCTGATGAAGAATTTGAAAAAGTCGTTGGTCAATACTCTGTCTACGCGCGCGTGTCTCCAGAACACAAGGTTCGTATCGTCAAGGCCTGGCAAAGACAAGGTAAGGTTGTTGCCATGACAGGTGACGGGGTCAATGACGCGCCAGCTCTGAAAACAGCAGATATCGGTATCGGTATGGGGATCACTGGTACAGAGGTTTCTAAGGGTGCTTCTGATATGATTCTTGCGGATGATAACTTTGCGACTATCATCGTCGCAGTTGAAGAAGGACGTAAGGTCTTCTCAAACATTCAAAAGACCATCCAGTACCTGCTTTCTGCAAATACTGCTGAAGTATTAACCATCTTCTTATCAACCTTGTTTGGTTGGGATGTCCTACAGCCAGTTCATCTCTTGTGGATCAACTTGGTAACCGATACCTTCCCAGCCATCGCTCTTGGTGTTGAACCTGCTGAGCCTGGTGTTATGACCCACAAACCACGTGGACGCAAATCAAGCTTCTTCTCAGGTGGGGTCATGAGTTCTATCATCTATCAAGGTGTACTTCAAGGGGCACTCGTCTTGACTGTTTATGGTCTTGCTCTTGCCTATCCAGTTCATGTGGGTGACAATCAAGCTATTCATGCTGATGCCCTCACCATGGCCTTTGCAACACTTGGTTTGATTCAGCTCTTCCATGCCTACAACGTCAAGTCTGTTTACCAATCCATCTTGACAGTCGGACCATTCAAGTCTAAGACCTTCAACTGGTCTATCTTGGTATCCTTCATCCTCTTGATGGCAACAATCGTCGTAGAACCGCTTGAAGGTATCTTCCACGTAACCAAACTGGACTTGTCACAGTGGGGAATTGTCATGGCTGGAAGCTTCTCAATGATTATCATTGTCGAAATCGTCAAGTTTGTTCAACGTAAACTTGGTCTTGATAAGAACGCGATTTAAAAAGAAAGTCATCTTCGGATGGCTTTTTTTGCATTTGAGGGAAAGGACTAGAAGTTATCCTCTTTTGTGCTATAATAAAGTAAAATGGCAAGGAGTGAAAGAGAATGGAAAAGAAAATTGTCCGAGATGTCTTATTCCTGTCGCAGGTATCGAAAGCTGCAAGTCAGGAAGACCTTTATCTGGCTAGAGATTTACAGGATACCCTGCTGGCTAATCGTGAGACCTGTGTTGGTCTAGCGGCCAATATGATTGGCGTGCAGAAGCGTGTGATTATCTTTAATCTTGGCTTGGTTCCCATGGTCATGTTTAACCCCATTCTCCTTTCCTATAAAGAACCTTACGAGACAGAGGAAGGTTGTTTGTCCTTGACCGGGGTACGGTCAACGACTCATTATGAAACGATTACGGTTTCCTATCGCGATAGCAAGTGGCAGGAACAGACCATTACACTGACAGGTTTTCCAGCTCAGATCTGCCAACATGAACTGGATCATTTGGAAGGACGGATTATTTAGGAGGAACTCAGATGAAACGTATACTCTTTGAACTTGTTTTTATCGCAACGACCTGGTATATCTTTTTACCACCTTTCAATCTGACTAGCTGGGAATTTATTTTCTTTCTCTGTGGGCATTTGGTGGTGATGGGGATTTTGTTTAGTTTCCGAAAGGATACCAATCTCGTCAAGACAGTCCACCTTCGCCATGGCAAGGCTGCCAAAGATCTCAATCTAGAAGGATTTCATTTTAATAAATTAGGTGGAGGATTGTTGCTGGCCGCAGGACTTATCTTTGCCCTTGCTGGTCTGGTAAGCCTAGTAACCTCCAGCTTTTTCCAAGCAAAAAATTATGCTAATGTGGTGTCTATCACAGAAAAAGATTTTAAAGATTTTCCCAAGAGTGATACCAGTAAGGTTCCAATCCTAGATCGGAGCACTGCTGAAAAGATCGGTGACCGTTACTTGGGCTCTCTGACGGATAAGGTATCCCAGTACGTGGCGGCAGATACTTATACCCAGCTGACGGTTGATGGCAAACCTTATCGGGTGACTCCTTTGGAGTATGCCGACCCGATCAAATGGTTTAATAATCAGTCCAAGGGAATTGGTGAGTATATCAAGGTTGATATGGTGACAGGAAATGCGGAATTGGTGGATTTAAAAACGCCAATGAAGTATTCGGACTCTGAGTATTTTAACCGAGATGTCAAACGCCATCTTCGGATCAAGTACCCAACCAAGATTTTTAAAACGCCATCCTTTGAGGTGGATGATGAAGGCAATCCCTTCTATGTAGCAACCGTTTATCAAAAGCAGTTTGGTCTAGGAGTCCCTCGTCCTTCATCTGTTATTATCTTGGACGCCACCAATGGAGAAACCAAGGAATATAGCTTGGATGAAGTGCCAGAATGGGTGGACCGTGTCTATCCAGCTGAAGAAACCATTGAGCAAATCAACTACAACGGCAAGTATAAAGACGGCTTCTGGAATGCCCTGATTTCTAAGAAAAATGTTACCCAAACGACAGAAGGCTATAACTATCTTTCTATCGGAAATGATATTTATCTTTACACGGGGGTGACCTCTGCAAACGCTGATGAAAGTAATCTAGGATTTATCCTTGAAAATATGCGCACTGGTGAAATCACCAAGTACAATCTAGCTTCAGCAACCGAAGAATCGGCTCGTGCTTCCGCTGAAGGAGCAGTACAAGAGAAAGCCTACAAGGCTACCTTCCCTATCCTTGTCAATCTCAATGACAAACCGCTCTATATCATGGGCTTAAAGGACAATGCAGGCTTGGTCAAGGAGTATGCATTGGTCGATGCCGTGGAGTACCAAAACGTTATCGTAGCAACTACGGTAGATGAACTCCTCAGCAAGTATGCCAATAAAAACGACCTCGAGCTGGATAATGAAACGGTAGAAAGTATCAAGGGAGTGATTTCAGACCTTAAATCAGCTGTCATCAAGGGGGATACCGTCTACTTCTTTAAAGTTGATGGCAAGATTTATAAAGTCAAGGCTTTAGTATCAGACGACCTTCCTTACCTCGAAAATGGCCAATCCTTTGAAGGTCAAGTTGGAAAAGATAATTATCTCAAGACCTTTAAAGTCAAGTAAAAGAAACCTCGGTATGAACCGAGGTTTTTAAGATGAAATTCTTGGTCGTGATTGAAAAATATGCTACACTAACAATATGAGAATTTTAATCCCAACAGCAAAAGAAATGAACACAGACCATCCTTGTATCGAAGCGCTCCCTTTGAGGGAAGAAAGTCAGGCAGTCCTTGACTCACTGGCGCACTACTCAGCCAGTGAATTAGAAAGTTTTTATAAGGTATCTGCCGAGAAAGCAGAAGAAGAGTACGCTCGTATTCAAGCTCTTAAAGATTACAGGGCTAAAAACTATCCAGCCTTGAAGCTCTTTGACGGTCTCATGTATCGCCACATCAAACGAGATGGGTTAACCGAGGCTGAACAAACCTATCTTGAGAATCATGTCCTGATTACCTCGGCTTTATACGGTGTTGTCCCTGCCTTGTCGCCCATGGCTCCCCACCGTTTGGACTTCTTGATGAAGTTAAAAGTTGCTGGTAAGACTTTAAAGAGTCATTGGAAGTCAGCCTACGATGAGGCGCTACAGGATGAGGATTTGATATTTTCACTCCTATCATCAGAGTTTGAAACCGTATTTTCGAAGGAAATCAGAGAAAAGATGGTGACCTTCAAATTTATGGAGGACAAGGCAGGTCAGCTGAAGATTCATTCAACTATTTCAAAAAAAGCACGTGGCGCCTTTTTGACCGCCTTGATAGAAGGGCAAGTCCAAACAGTCCAACAAGCTCGCAAGCTCCGCTTTGCCGGCTTTGACTACCGACCTGATTTATCAAGTGACTTAGAAATCGTCTTTGTGAAACAAGCATAAAACCAGCTCATTCGAGCTGGTTTTTGCTGGATTAGTTGATGGCTGCAAGAAGGTCGTCCGCTTGTTTTGCAAGTGATGAAGCAGTTGCTTCTTCTAACACCAATTTTCCATCTGCCCAAGCAGAGTCATTGACACGAGCAGCTGTAAAGTCACCAACGACTTGTGTACGGATAAATGGCAAGAGGTCTTTGTAAATAGCAAAGAGTTGATCGTGACCGGCATTGGCTACAGATGAGACAGTAACAAACTTGTCTTGGAGGGCAGAAGCACCACGTGTATCAGACAAATCAATGGCACGAGAGAGCCAGTCGAGCAAGTTTTTCACTGTTCCAGGGATAGAGAAGTTGTAGACTGGAGAGAAGATCCAGATGGCATCCGCAGCAAGAACTGCTTCACGAGCAGCAGCTACAGCTGGATGAGTTGGAACTTCCAAATCTTGGCTGAAGAGAGGAACAGCTGAGTAATCAAGATAGCTAACTTCCGCTTTTCCAGCAAGTGCTTTTTCAGCTTCAAGGGCCATTTGGTGGTTGAAAGAACCTTGGCGTAGTGAACCGACGATAAATAATACTTTTTTAGACATGATGTGTCTCCTTTTGTTTAAAATTTAAAGAGCGAACTCTTTTGTTACCATCTATGTTACAACAAATGATACTAATTAGCAATAATTTTGCTCACAAATTTTTAAATTTTTTTAAAATGCGGATTAAGTCTTCCTTTTCGCCATCTTCCAAGATGCTGAGTGCTTCTACGATAGAATCGATATGGTCAGGAAGAACCTCTTCAATTTTTCTGCGTCCTGCAGGTGTTAATTTCAGGAAAAAAGAGCGACGATCCTTGGGATCACAAGTTCTAGAAATCCACCCATCTCGAACCATATTTCGAATGACAACAGTCATGTTTCCAGAAGTGGCTAGCATTTTTTCAATCAAATCCTGAATGCGCAGTTCCCCCTTGCTATAGAGGGTTTCCAAAACTGAAAATTGAGTGGGTGTTAGCCCGTGTTCTTTAGCGGCTTTGGCTTCATATGGTTTAAAAGTTCGTATGGCCTTATTGAGGACGATAGCTGTTTTTAAGTCTAGTTGATTATCGGAAATTTTCTCTTTTAAATGTTGTTTCATAAGGCTATTTTATCAATAATGAGAGAGAAAAACAAGAACTTATATTTTATAGGAAAAGATTCTTAGAATGTTCCTGTCTTCACTTGTAATAAAGGAGGAGAGATGGTAAAATAGACGAGTGAAACTAAGACAGAAAAAAGCAAAAAACAAGCTACTTATACAATATGGAATCGGCATTTCTCTGGTACTGCTAGCCATGACTACTTCCTTCCTTTATCTGATATCACTCAGTATGAAACCCTATCAAGATGCTAGAGTTGAGGGAGAAAAACTAGCCAAGCAGTATGCAGAATTGGAAAAGGCAGATCAGGTTGATTTCTACAATGGTCTAGAGGGCTATTACAGCGTTCTGGGGCATAATAAAAAGCAAGAGGCCATTGCCGTACTGATTGAAAAGAATGACCATAAGATTTATGTTTATCAGCTTGATAAGGGGATTTCTCAAGACAAGGCAGCGACGATTTCGAGGGAAAAAGGAGCTAGCGACATTGACAAGATTACTTTTGGTCGTTATCAGGATAAGCCGATTTGGGAAGTTAAGTCAGGAAACCAGTACTATCTG
Organism: bacterium; assembly: GCA_905221365.1. GTDB lineage: Bacteria > Bacillota > Bacilli > Lactobacillales > Streptococcaceae > Streptococcus. The sequence continues at coordinate 230,981 of CAJNCX010000001.1, read as the reverse complement.
GTTGACTTTGAAACAGGAGCAGTGATCCAATAAGGAGGGCATATGAAACTATCCAAACGTGTACTAGAGATGGAAGAAAGCGTCACTCTAGCCAGTGATGCAAGAGCCAAAGCATTAAAAGCTCAGGGAAAAGATGTTCTTTTCTTAACCTTGGGACAGCCTGATTTTCATACTCCTGAAAACATTCAGGATGCAGCGGTAGAAGCGATTCGAGATGGACGAGCTTCCTTTTATACAGTTGCTTCAGGCCTACCAGAGTTAAAAGCAGCGGTTAATACCTATTTTGAACGCTACTATGGATATTCTGTAGCAGCTAACGAAGTTACCTTTGCCACTGGTGCCAAGTTCTCTCTCTACACCTTCTTTATGGCTGTGGTCAATTCAGGTGATGAAGTCATCATCCCTACACCATACTGGGTCAGCTATGGAGACCAGGTCAAGATGGCAGAAGGTGTGCCAGTCTTTGTCCAGGCCAAGGAAGACAATCACTTTAAAGTAACAGTAGAGCAGCTAGAAGCAGCCCGAACAGATAAGACCAAGGTCTTGGTTCTCAATTCGCCATCGAATCCGACTGGTATGATTTACTCTCGTGAGGAACTCATGGCTATCGGAAATTGGGCTGTTGCGCATGATGTCCTTATCCTAGCAGATGATATTTATGGTCGTTTGGTTTATAACGGGAATGAATTTGTTCCAATCTCTAGTCTGTCAGAAGCCATTCGCAAGCAAACCATCGTGATTAACGGTGTATCTAAGGCCTATGCCATGACTGGTTGGCGGGTAGGTTATGCTGTGGGAAATCCTGAAATTATCGCTGCTATGAGCAAATTGACAGGACAAACGACTTCCAACCTGACTGCCGTATCGCAATATGCTACCATTGAAGCCCTGACTGGACCGCAAGACTCTGTTGAAACCATGCGCCAAGCCTTTGAAGAGCGTTTGAATACTATTTATCCTCTCTTGTGCCAAGTGCCAGGATTTGAAGTTGTCAAGCCCCAAGGAGCCTTCTATCTTTTCCCAAATGTTAAAAAAGCGATGGAGATGAAGGGTTATACCGATGTGACAGAGTTTACAACAGCTATTCTGGAAGAAGTCGGTCTTGCCTTGATTACAGGAGCTGGATTTGGAGCACCAGAAAATGTTCGTCTCAGCTATGCCACAGACTTGGATACATTAAAAGAAGCTATTCGCCGTTTGCATCAGTTTATGGAGGAATTATAATGATAGATCATTTTACCCTTAAGGTAAAGAATTTAGAAGTTTCTAAAGCTTTCTATCAAGCTATTTTAGCTGCTTTAAATTATCACCTTCAATTTGATACGGGGCAGGTCGTTAGTTTCACAGAACCGCGAGATGTGGATCCAGGTGGTGATTTTTGGCTAAATGTTGGTCAACAAGAGCCGATGCATTTTGCCTTTAGTGCTCAAACTTGTCAAGAAGTAGATGCTTTCTATCATGCAGCTTTGGCTGCTGGAGGAAAGGATAATGGTGCACCTGGCGAACGTAAAAATTACCATGTGGGATACTATGCTGCGTTTATTATTGACCCAGATGGAAATAACATAGAGGCAGTTTGCCATAAAGAAGAATAGAAAAGGAAAAACAATGACAAAACGTGTAACAATTATCGATGTAAAAGACTACGTTGGTCAAGAAGTGACCATCGGAGCCTGGGTTGCCAACAAATCAGGAAAAGGGAAAATTGCTTTTTTGCAATTGCGTGACGGAACAGCCTTTTTCCAAGGAGTTGCCTTCAAACCAAACTTCATTGAAAAATTTGGTGAAGAGGTAGGTCTTGAAAAATTTGAAATGATCAAACACTTGAGCCAAGAAACCTCTGTTTATGTGACAGGGATTGTCAAAGAAGATGAGCGTTCTAAGTTTGGTTATGAACTCGATATCACTGACATCGAAGTTATTGGTGAATCTCAAGACTACCCAATCACTCCAAAAGAACACGGAACAGACTTCTTGATGGACAACCGTCACTTGTGGCTCCGTTCTCGTAAGCAAGTAGCTGTTATGCAAATCCGTAACGCTATCATCTACGCAACTTATGAGTTCTTTGACAAGAACGGCTTCATGAAGTTTGATAGCCCTATTCTTTCAGGAAATGCAGCAGAAGATTCAACTGAACTCTTTGAAACAGACTACTTCGGAACGCCAGCCTACTTGAGTCAATCAGGTCAGCTTTACCTAGAGGCAGGTGCTATGGCTCTTGGCCGTGTCTTTGACTTTGGCCCAGTATTTCGTGCTGAAAAATCAAAAACGCGCCGTCACTTGACTGAGTTTTGGATGATGGATGCGGAGTACTCCTACTTGACACACGATGAGTCACTTGACTTGCAAGAAGCTTATGTGAAAGCTCTTCTTCAGGGTGTTCTTGACCGTGCTCCTCAAGCCTTGGAAACCTTGGAACGTGATACAGAGCTTTTGAAACGCTACATCTCTGAGCCATTCAAACGTATCACTTACGATCAAGCTATTGATCTCTTGCAAGAGCATGAAAATGATGAAGATGCTGACTACGAGCATTTGGAACATGGAGATGACTTCGGTTCACCACATGAAACATGGATTTCAAACCACTTTGGTGTACCAACCTTCGTTATCAACTACCCAGCAGCTATCAAGGCCTTCTACATGAAACCAGTCCCTGGAAATCCAGAACGCGTGCTTTGCGCAGACTTGCTCGCACCAGAAGGTTACGGAGAAATCATCGGTGGTTCTATGCGTGAGGAAGACTACGATGCCCTTGTCGCTAAGATGGAAGAACTTGGTATGGATCGTACAGAATACGAATTCTACCTTGACCTTCGTAAATACGGTACAGTACCACACGGAGGATTTGGTATCGGTATCGAGCGTATGGTCACTTTCGCAGCTGGAACAAAACACATCCGTGAAGCTATTCCATTCCCACGTATGTTGCACCGTATTAAACCATAAAAAAAACTAAAACGCCGTAATAGGCGTTTTTTCAAAACACCATAATACTTGAAGGAAGAGGTGAGGGACATGTAAAGTAAAGCTTAACAAGTGACAAACACAAAGATACAAATACACTTGTTAAAGGAGAAATTATGTTTAAACGAAATTATCGGAAGAATATCGGTCTCATGGCTGGTGTGGAATTTTTTGCCTTTTTGGGTATTACCAGCTTTTGGATTTTATTTCTCAGTCAAAATGGGATGTCACTTTGGCAGATTGGCTTATTGGAAAGTATTTTTCATGCTACCAGTGTCATTTGTGAAATTCCCTCTGGAATGTTAGCTGACCGTTATTCCTATAAAACCAATCTGTATTTAAGTCGAATAGCTGGGATTGCGTCGTCTATTCTCATGTTACTAGGACAAGGTAATTTTTGGATTTATGCACTTGCTATGGTGGTGAGTGCCTTGTCTTATAATTTTGATTCGGGGACGAGTGCAGCCATGGTTTATGATTCAGCCGTGGAGGCTGGATTAAAAGAGCGCTACTTATCTATCTCAAGTTTTATGTCAGGAGTCGCAGAAGGAACTCGGTCTTTAGGGACGGTTTTAGCAGGATTTTTTGTACATGGTCAATTGTACTTGACCTACTATATCATGATTGCTACTTCTATTATCGTTCTTTTCCTAACTTGGATGCTAAAAGAGCCTAGTGTTAAAGCGCAAAAATCTGAGCGTTTAACGATGAAAAAGATTATGTTGACTGTCAAAGAAGAGTTGCAGAGAAATCCCAGTCTTTTTGGTTGGATGATTCTGTCCCAAATCATCGGAACACTGATGTGTATGTTTTATTTTTACTATCAAAATCAACTGCCTGACCTAGAAGGATGGCAGATTTCGATGGTCATGCTGATGGGCAGTGCTTTGAATATCTGGGCAGTTTATCTAGCAAGTAAGATTGGAAAGAGGTATTCAGCATTAAAACTTTTTCCAATTCTTGTCCTCTTGACGGGAGGAACTTATTTGCTGTCCTACTTTGGTACGCCACTGATTTATATTTTAGTTTATTTGATTAGTAACGCCTTATATGCTCTCTTTCAACCGATTTTTGACAACGATTTACAAAAGCGACTCCCAAGTGAGGTACGGGCAACCATGCTAAGTGTCTACTCTATGATGTTCAGCCTGAGTATGATCGTCATTTTTCCTCTGACGGGCTGGTTGATTGACTATCTAGGATTTGTAGTAGCCTTTCTTTACTTAGGGTTCATTTTAGTATTAGCCAGCTTTTTGCTATTTTTCATTTTGAAAGAGATGGCCGGATTTTTGGAACTAAAAGAGAATGTTATTTCTAAGAAATAGAGTTATTTTTCACTTTTATCTTTTTTTTCTTGCCATATACTAGCTTTTCTAGTATAATAGTTAATTGTGAGCAAACCTCACTTACCCCTTGCAAAGTCTTGGGGTCATTAGACCAAAAGGAGGAACATATCAATGGCTAAATACGAAATTCTTTATATCATTCGTCCAAACATTGAAGAAGAAGCGAAAAACGCTTTGGTAGCACGTTTTGACTCTATCTTGACTGACAACGGTGCAACTGTTGTTGAATCAAAATCATGGGAAAAACGTCGTCTTGCATACGAAATCCAAGATTTCCGTGAAGGACTTTACCACATCGTTAACGTTGAAGCTAACGACGACGTAGCTCTTAAAGAGTTTGACCGTCTTTCAAAAATCAACGCTGACATTCTTCGTCACATGATCGTCAAACTTGACGCGTAAGAAGGTAAACTATGATTAACAATGTTGTACTTGTAGGGCGTATGACACGTGACGCTGAGTTGCGTTATACCCCATCAAATGTAGCAGTTGCGACTTTTACTCTTGCAGTAAACCGTACATTCAAGAGTCAAAATGGCGAACGTGAGGCTGATTTCATCAATGTCGTTATGTGGCGCCAACAGGCTGAAAATCTTGCTAACTGGGCTAAAAAAGGCTCTCTTATCGGGATTACCGGTCGTATTCAGACTCGTAGTTACGATAACCAGCAAGGACAACGTGTCTACGTAACAGAAGTCGTGGCTGACAATTTCCAAATGTTGGAAAGCCGTAGCGTGCGTGAAGGACATACAGGTGGAGCTTATTCTGCACCAACTGCTAGTTATACAGCACCTACACAATCAGTACCTGACTTTTCACGTGATGAAAATCCATTTGGAGCAACCAATCCGTTGGATATTTCAGATGATGATTTACCATTCTAATGGACAATTAAAACTATAAAGGAGAAAAAACATGGCTCAACAACGTCGTGGCGGATTCAAACGCCGTAAAAAAGTTGATTACATCGCAGCAAACAAAATTGAATATGTTGATTACAAAGATACTGAGCTTCTTAGCCGTTTCGTTTCAGAACGTGGGAAAATCCTTCCTCGTCGTGTAACAGGAACTTCAGCTAAAAACCAACGTAAAGTAACAACAGCTATCAAACGTGCTCGCGTAATGGCTTTGATGCCTTTCGTAAACGAAGATTAAAGAAAAGACCCTGACGGGTCTTTTTTTCACGAGCTTTAAAATGAGAGAGCGAGTTGAGGTCCGGGTGGACCTCTTTTTCAGACCCGAGTAGGTCTTTTTTTCACGAGTATGGATGTGTGAAAGCGAGTTGAGATCCGGGGGACCTCTTTTTCATGAGCGTGGAAATAAGAAAGCGAATTAAGGCCCTTATGGGTCTTTTTTCAGATATCTGTTAGAAACAGCTACTTTTTGACCTAGTAGAATTTTAATTTTAGCCAGCTAGTTCTTTTTCTTTTTATCTTCATTCTCATGCTATAATGGTAGGAGAAGACTTTAAAGGATCAGCTTATGAAGACAATATGTTCAATTAGAGAAATGCAAGAATCTGACATTAAAGATCTATCCCAAGGTTTTATCAATCAAGGTTGGCCGGGTAGAGAAGAAATTTTGGCTAGATATTTTCTTGAACAAGAATGTGGGGAGAGAGAAGTCTTAGTTGCGGAGGTTGAGGGTGCTTTAGCGGGATATATCACTATTTTACCAATTGTCAAGCATGGTCCCTTTGCTGGAATGTCTCCAGAACTTTCAGATTTCAATGTCTTTGAGCCCTTTCAAAATCAAGGTATTGGAAATCTCTTGCTGGAAGAAGCAGAAAAACGAGTCAAGTTTGTTTCGAGCAAGATCACTCTTGGTGTTGGGCTCCATTCAGGTTATGGACCGGCTCAGAGATTGTACATCAAACGAGGCTACATTCCAGATGGTTCAGGCGTTTGGTATCAGAACCAACCGTTGGAAATGAATGATACTATTCAAAATAATGATGATTTAGTTTTGTACTTATCCAAGGAATTAGAATAAGAGATAGCAAATTTTTTGGAGATATGGGATTTCTCTACTTTATGGTATAATGGAAAGAGTTAGATTGAGAGAGGTAGAGAGATGGATGCAAAATTAAAATACAAGGCAAAGAAGATTAAGATTGTCTTTTTTGATATTGATGATACCCTGCGTACGTCAAAGACAGGTTTTATTCCAGCTACGATTCCCACGGTTTTTAAGCAGTTACGAGAAAAAGGAATTTTAACAGGAATCGCCTCTGGACGAGGGATTTTCGGTGTCGTACCAGAGATTCGTGATCTCAAGCCTGACTTTTTTGTAACCTTGAATGGTGCCTATATAGAAGATAAAAAAGGAAATGTCATTTATCAAAATCAGATTGAGAAGAAAGATGTAGAAGAATACATTTCGTGGACTAAGAGAGAAGGAATTGACTATGGATTGGTTGGGAGTCATGCTGCCAAACTATCCACTCGGACAGAACTGATCAGTGAGGCTATTGATCCGATTTATCCGAACTTGGATGTGGATCCTGACTTTCATGAAAAAGTTGATATTTACCAGATGTGGACCTTTGAAGATAAAGGAGATAGCTTGCACTTACCAGAGTCCTTATCAGATAAACTTCGCATGGTGCGTTGGCATGAACATTCATCTGATATCGTGCCGATTTCAGGATCCAAAGCAACTGGTGTAGCCAAGGTGGTGGAACATCTAGGCTTGAAACCAGAGAATGTCATGGTCTTTGGGGATGGTCTCAATGATATGGAACTCTTTGATTATGCTGGAATCAGTATTGCCATGGGAGTTTCCCACGAAAAAATCAAAGAAAAAGCAGATTATATTACAAAAACAGTAGAAGAAGATGGCATTTTTGATGCCTTAGAAGGATTTGGTATGGTAGAAAAAGAATTGTATTTCCCACAAGTAGAAATTGAAACAGTAGAAGGTCCTCTTGCGACCATTAAGACAAATCACGGAGACTTGCGTATCAAGCTCTTCCCTGAACATGCTCCTAAAACAGTGGCTAACTTTGTTGCTCTGTCAAAAGACGGTTACTATGATGGTGTGATTTTCCATCGTATTATCAAGGACTTTATGATCCAAGGTGGAGACCCAACTGGTACTGGTATGGGAGGAGAGTCTATTTATGGAGATGCTTTTGAGGATGAATTTTCAGAAGAACTTTATAATGTTCGTGGGGCTCTTTCTATGGCCAATGCTGGTCCAAATACCAATGGCAGCCAGTTCTTTATTGTGCAAAACCAACACTTGCCCTACTCTAAGAAAGAGATTGCGCGTGGTGGCTGGCCTGAACCAATCGCTGAGATCTATGCAGAGCAAGGTGGAACTCCTCACCTTGACCGTCGTCACACTGTTTTTGGGCAATTGGTAGATGCAGAATCTTTTGCGGTCTTGGATGCCATTGCTGCTGTTGAGACAGGGGCCATGGACAAACCAGTTGAAGATGTGGTAATTGAAACGATTGAAATTGAGGATTAAGATGAAAATCGGTGATAAGCTAAATGGGCGTATTACAGGAATCCAGCCCTATGGTGCCTTTGTCGAATTAGAGACAGGGGTGATTGGGCTGATCCATATTTCAGAGATTCGGACAGGATTTATTGAAAATATCTATGAAGTTTTGAAAATTGGTGAAGAAGTACAAGTTCAGGTTGTTGATTTAGACGAATTTTCAGGTAAAGCCAGTCTATCTATTCGCACTCTGGAGGAAGAAAAACACCAGCTACCAAGACGGAGACGTTTTTCAAATGATCGTATCAAGCATGGTTTTGCACCACTTGGACGAATGATGCCAATCTGGACAAAGGAAGCCCTTAACAATTTGAAAGAGAAAAACTAGTCTATTAGATTTCGCATTTTTAAAAATCAATATATGGAAGAACAATTATTAAAACCAGGAGAGCGAATCAATCAGCTCTTTTCGACAGATATCAAGATCATTCAAAACAAAGAGGTGTTTAGCTATTCGGTAGATAGTGTTCTCTTGTCGCGCTTTCCTCGCTTCCCTAAACGGGGCTTAATTGTGGACTTTTGTGCAGGAAATGGGGCAGTAGGGCTTTTTGCCAGCACTCGTACTCAGGCACAGATATTATCTGTAGAGATTCAGGAACGCTTGGCGGATATGGCAGAGCGTTCGGTTCAGTTGAATGGCTTGGAAGAGCAGATGCGAGTCATCTGCGATGATTTGAAAAATATGCCTGCCCACATTCAGGGAAGTAAGGTAGATATGATTTTGTGTAATCCACCTTATTTCAAGGTGGATCCGCATTCTAATCTCAACGAGAGTGAGCACTACCTTCTGGCCAGACACGAAATTACGACTAACCTAGAAGAAATCTGTCGAAGTGCTCAGAGTATTCTCAAATCCAATGGCCGTTTGGCCATGGTTCATCGTCCAGATCGGCTCTTGGATATCCTAGACATGCTCAAACGCCACAATTTGGCACCTAAGCGCCTGCAATTTGTCTATCCTAAATGTGAGAAGGAGGCCAATATGCTCTTAATCGAAGCTATCAAGGATGGATCGACCAGTGGTTTCAAGGTTCTGCCACCACTCATTGTTCACAATGACGATGGCTCCTATACGCCAGAAATTCAAGAGATTTACTATGGATCATAAGGCATACATGTATGTGGTTGAGTGCCGTGACGGTTCTTACTATACGGGCTATACAACGGATGTGAAAAAACGCCTTGCCGATCATAATAGTGGTAAGGGAGCCAAGTATACCCGAGCTCGCTTGCCAGTCAAACTCGTCTATGCTCAAGGCTTTGCCAGTAAGGAAGAAGCCATGTCTGCGGAGGCTCTCCTCAAACGCAAGAAACGTCCACAGAAAGAACGATTTTTATCTGAAAATCAAGAGAAAAATCTAGTCAACCATATTGATATCTAATGAGGAGTCTTTTGGCTCCTCTTACTTTTGTCAAAAGAGGAAAAAAGTGCTACAATAAGATGAATAAATTAAATGAGGTATTATCATGTCTAAGATTCTAGTATTTGGTCACCAAAATCCAGACTCAGATGCCATCGGGTCATCTGTAGCCTTTGCCTATCTTGCAAAAGAAGCTTATGGATTGGACACGGAAGCAGTAGCTCTCGGTACTCCAAACGAAGAAACAGCCTTTGTTTTGAACTATTTTGGTGTAGAAGCACCACGCGTCATCACATCTGCTAAAGCAGAAGGTGCAGAACAAGTCATCTTGACTGACCACAATGAATTCCAACAATCAGTGTCAGATATCGCTGAAGTAGAAGTTTACGGAGTTGTGGATCACCACCGTGTGGCTAACTTTGAAACTGCCAGCCCACTCTACATGCGTTTGGAGCCAGTTGGATCAGCTTCATCTATCGTTTACCGCATGTTCAAAGAACATGGTGTAGCAGTTCCTAAAGAAATCGCAGGTTTGATGCTTTCAGGTTTGATTTCAGATACCCTTCTTTTGAAATCACCAACAACACACCCATCAGATAAAGTTATCGCTCCTGAATTGGCAGAATTAGCTGGTGTCAACTTGGAAGAATACGGTCTCGCGATGCTCAAAGCTGGTACTAACTTGGCAAGCAAATCTGCTGAAGAATTGATTGACATCGATGCTAAGACTTTTGAACTCAACGGAAACAAGGTTCGTGTTGCCCAAGTCAATACAGTTGACATCGCTGAAGTTTTGGAACGTCAAGCAGAAATCGAAGCAGCAATGCAAGCTGCTAACGCAGCAAATGGCTACTCTGACTTTGTTTTGATGATTACAGATATCGTAAACTCAAACTCAGAAATCCTTGCTCTTGGGTCAAACATGGACAAGGTCGAAGCAGCATTTAACTTCAAACTTGAAAACAACCACGCTTTCCTTCCAGGTGCTGTTTCACGTAAGAAACAAGTGATACCTCAGTTAACAGAAAGCTTTAATGGGTAAGTTCCTGAGTGATAATTGAAACGTGGAAACACTTGTTTCCATATAACTAAAGGAGTTTCGACTCCTTTTTTTCTAGGAGAGAAAGATGTTAGAAAATGGCGATTTAATTTTTGTGAAGGATCTTTCAGATATGGGGCAAGCCATTCAGGCTTCTACTGGGAACTATAGTCATGTAGCCATCTTTTTGGACGGTTTGATCTACCATGCTAGTGGGAAAACAGGGGTCATTTGTCAAGAACCGACTGAATTTTTTGAACCGACTCATCTCTACGATCTTTATGTCTATCCAGAGCTGGAAGTTGAATTGGTAAAGGATAAGGCTTGCCAGCATCTAGGTGCTCCTTATAATAGCTCATTTTATCCAGATGGGTCTGGCTTTTACTGCTCTCAGTACATCGCTGAAATCCTACCGATTTTTGAAACTATTCCCATGAAATTTGGGGACGGGGAGCAGGAGATTAGTGATTTCTGGAGAGAATATTACAGGAAACTCGAACTTCCAGTGCCTCTGAACCAGCCAGGGACCAATCCCAGTCAGTTGGCAGCATCCCCTCTTTTAGAATGTAAAGAAAGGAATCTTCATGATTCAGATTTTTAATCCCTCCCGTTTGACTCGACAACCATTTTTTATAGATTTGGTTGACTATCTAGACCAGCATGATGATGTAATCCTCAGGGAAATCAAGGCTCAGTTTCCAGATGTAGCAGTTGATAAGCTCATGGAAGAGTATATTAAGGCAGGTTTGATCCTAAGGGAAAATAAACGCTATTCACTCAACCTCCCTTTTCTAGAATCGATAGACAATCTAGCCCCTGACCAAGAAATTTTTGTCAGAGAAGATAGTCCAGTTTATCATGCTTTATTAGAGCAGAGTTTTGAGACAGAATTACGCAATCAGACCAATGCAGCCATTTTAGTCGAATCTACGGACTTTGCAAGAGAAAAGATGACCCTATCCAACTATTTCTACAAGGTCAAGAATCAATATCCTTTGACAGAAAAACAGCAGGAACTTTATGCCATTTTGGGAGATGTCAATCCTGAGTATGCCCTCAAGTATATGACGACTTTTTTACTGAAGTTTCTCAAAAAAGACCAGCTGATACAGAAACGCCGTGATATCTTTGTGGACAGTTTAGTCGTCTTGGGCTATGTCGTACAAAACGAAGAAGGGAAGTATGAGTTGGCGGTTGATTTTGACAAGGAGAGATTGTCTTTCTATTTGTCTTAATTAGTTGCTTTTGAGCAGATTGTTTGACTTTGCTAAAGAATAAGCATAAACTGAATGTAAGCGATAACCATTATCGTATTAAAAGCAAAGGAGACATAGCTATGTCACTTGGAAATAAATTGGATCAAGCAACAGGTGCTATCAAAGAAGGATTTGGTAAAGTCACTGGCGATAACAAAACGAAAACAGAAGGCACTGTAGAAAAAACAGTTGCGAAAGCAAAAGAAGTTGTAGAAGATGCTAAAGGTGCTGTTGAAGGAGCCGTTGAAGGGCTTAAAAATTCATTTAAGAAAGAAGACTAAAAAAACCAAGGGAAAGCTTCCCTTGATTTTTTGATTTTATAGATAACGTTCTGCGATAGCTGCGTCTCCAGGATAGTCTTCTTTCTTTCCTTGGACGATCTGGTAGCAATCAGCTCCCTTACCAGCAATAATCACGGCATCGAGTTCTTGATTTGTGATGGCCATCGCTGCCTTGATAGCTTGTTCACGATCGGCAATCTTTTCAACGGGATGACTGATATAGCTGCTGATTTCTTCAGCAATGGCCATTGGATCTTCATAGTTGGGGTCATCAGCAGTCAGAAAGACTTGAATTTCAGGGTGTTGATCGAGGAGAAGTCCAAAGTCTTTGCGACGACTTTCACCCTTGTTTCCAGTCGAACCGAGAACCAGAGCGATCTTTCCAGTTTGATGGGTTTCAACAACAGAAATCAGTTTTTTCAGACTATCACCATTGTGGGCGTAGTCGATGAAGACCTTGGCACCATTTTTCTGTGTGAGGACTTCCATACGTCCAGGGACACGGGTTGCAGCGATTCCTTTTTTGATGTCTTCAAGACTGGCTCCGAGACGAAGGCAGGCAAGTCCTGCAGCGACTGCATTTTCTTGGTTAAAGTAGCCAATGAGTTGAATATCATAATCACCAGCGAGTTTACCTGTAGCGGAAAAGCTAAAGGCTTTGGAGTTCTTGATTTGGTTACTTGACTGGCTACCATAGAAATCATGTTCTTGGTGTTCCACTTGTTCTTTCAATACAGAAAAGTGGTCCATGTCGCTGTTAATGACAACTGCTCGGCTATTTTCCATCAAGAGACGTTTGTGGTAGAAGTAATCTTCAAAACTAGGGTGTTCAATTGGTCCGATATGATCAGGGCTGATATTGAGGAAAACTCCTACATCAAAAGTCAGACCATAGACTCGTTTGACCAGATAGGCTTGACTAGAGACTTCCATGATGAGATGAGTTCTACCATTCTTAACAGCCTGAGCCATCATGTCAAAGAGATCAATGCTCTCAGGAGTTGTGAGGGCAGATTTAAAGAAGGTCTTACCATCTAAGGTTGTATTCATGGTAGACAGCATAGCTGGGCGATGGTGTTGAGCCAAGATGTTATAGGCAAAATAGGCCGCTGTTGTCTTACCCTTGGTTCCAGTGAAGGCGAGAATTTTGAGTTTCTCTTGTGGATTACCATAAAACTCCATAGCAATCAAACTCATGGCTTTCTTGATATCGCTCACAATGATGACGGGGATACCGACTTCGTAGTCCTTTTCAGCTACATACCATCCGAGACCTTGTGTAATAGCAGAGGTAAGAAATTCTTTTTTAAAGGCAGCGCCTTTTGCAAAAAAAAGAGTGCCTTCTTTTACTTTTCGGCTATCGTAATTGATGCTATCAAAAACAACTTCGCTGTAGTTATAGTGGTAATGACCTTGGTCGATAATCTCGCGGAAGAGACCATCTTTCTTTAATATATCTAATACGGTTTCAATCTTTATCATACTTTCTATTGTAAACCGAAAGTCGTAAATTTACAAGTGACAAGGAAAAGTTTATAATGGAAGATAAGGAATTTTCCTAGTTATCAAAATTGAATGAGGAAGCTATGTCTAACGAAAACAATCACCAGCAAGCTCAGATGTTGCGAGGAACTGCTTGGCTAACAGCTAGTAACTTTATTAGTCGCCTCCTTGGGGCTATCTATATTATTCCCTGGTATATCTGGATGGGGACTTATGCCGCCAAGGCAAATGGTCTCTTTACCATGGGCTACAATATTTATGCTTGGTTCTTGCTGATTTCGACAGCGGGTATCCCGGTTGCGGTCGCCAAACAAGTGGCTAAGTACAATACCATGCGGGAAGAAGAGCACAGCTTTGCCTTGATTCGGAGTTTCCTAAGCTTTATGACAGGCTTGGGCCTAGTCTTTGCCTTGGTCTTGTATCTCTTTTCTCCTTGGTTAGCAGACTTGTCGGGCGTGGGAAAAGACCTGATTCCTATCATGCAGAGCTTGGCATGGGCGGTCTTGATTTTCCCATCTATGAGTGTCATCCGGGGCTTCTTCCAAGGGATGAACAACCTGAAACCCTATGCTATGAGTCAAATCGCCGAGCAGGTGATCCGTGTTATCTGGATGTTGCTGGCTACTTTTATTATCATGAAGATGGGTTCTGGGGACTACTTATCAGCCGTTACCCAATCGACCTTTGCAGCATTTGTGGGGATGGTGGCCAGTTTTGCAGTCTTGATCTACTTCCTTGCCCAAGAAGGTTTACTCAAAAGAGTCTTTGAAACACGGGATAAGATCAATAGCAAGCGACTTTTAGTCGATACCATCAAGGAAGCTATTCCCTTTATCCTGACAGGATCAGCCATCCAGCTCTTCCAGATTTTAGACCAGATGACCTTTATCAATAGTATGAAGTGGTTTACCAACTACAGCAATGAAGACTTGGTTGTTATGTTCTCCTACTTCTCAGCCAATCCTAATAAAATCACCATGATTTTAATCTCTGTAGGGGTTTCGATTGGAAGTGTTGGCTTGCCACTTTTGACGGAAAATTATGTCAAGGGTGATTTGAGAGCTGCTGCTCGTCTAGTTCAAGATAGTATGACCATGCTCTTTATGTTTCTATTACCAGCAACAGTTGGGGTCGTCATGGTAGGTGAGCCTCTCTATACAGTCTTTTATGGCAAGCCAGATAGTCTGGCCATGGGCTTGTTTGTCTTTGCGGTTTTACAGTCTACTATCTTAGGCTTGTACATGGTCTTGTCACCCATGCTTCAGGCCATGTTCCGCAATCGCAAGGCAGTTCTTTATTTTGTCTATGGATCCATTGCTAAGTTAGTCTTGCAATTGCCAACCATTGCTATTTTCCACAGCTACGGTCCCTTGATCTCAACGACCATCGGTCTCATCATTCCAAATGTTCTGATGTACCGAGATATTTGTCAGGTGACGGGTGCACGTCGTAAGATTATCTTAAAACGGACAATTTTGATTATGATTTTGACCATGGTCATGTTTATTTTGGTTGGTTTCCTACAGTGGATTTTAGGATTTTTCTTCCAACCAACGGGACGCTTCTGGAGTTTCCTTTATGTAGCCCTCATCGGAGGTCTCGGGGGAGGACTCTATGGTTTAATGAGTCTTGGCACTCATCTATTGGATAAGATTATTGGGAAACCTCAAGCAGACCGCCTACGAGCAAGATTTAAACGATCTTAACAAACTAGATTTATAAATAAAAGGAATGCTGGCTCTTTGTTAAGTGTCTGGGTTAGCTGACACATAAATTTCCATAAATTAAAATCCCTAGAATCAGTTGTTCTAGGGATTTATTGGGGTGTGAGCATGATTAACTCTACAATCATAGCGATATAGAGGACTAAGGTCAGGAGAAAACCTGCTCTCCAGAAGAATTTGATTAATTTAGGATAATAAAAACTTCGTTTTTTGACAAGGAAAAAGACTACAAGGAGGATTGCTAGGAGAGAAAGTGCGACTCCAAGTCGCGGTAAAAAGTTGTGGGTAAAGGCTTTGGCAGTGATAAGGTAATACTCAAATACCAAAAGTGGAAAAGCTAAATCCGCAAAATTCAGTCCTAGTTTTTTCAGTTTAAAAAGTTTTGTTACAATGATGGAGACCACGAGGGTTAGTACCAACAATAAAATAGCTGCTATTTTCATTAAAATCATACCCATATTGTATCATAAAAAAACGCTAAAGGAAATGGGGAACAAGGGAATTTGTAGGAAAGTCAGGCTTTTGAGATTGTGGGTGTTTTTTGTTATAATGAAAGTTATGAAATCTTATAATACCTTGAATGATTATTATCGAAAACTTTTTGGAGAAAAGACTTTCAAAGTTCCTATTGATGCGGGGTTTGACTGTCCCAATCGCGATGGAACTGTGGCTCATGGGGGCTGTACCTTTTGTACGGTTTCGGGCTCTGGAGATGCCATTGTGGCACCAGATGCACCTATCCGTGAGCAATTTTATAAGGAAATTGACTTTATGCACCGCAAGTGGCCAGATGTTAAAAAGTATCTGGTTTATTTTCAAAACTTTACCAATACCCATGAAAAGGTGGAAGTGATTCGGGAACGTTACGAGCAGGCCATCAATGAGCCAGGTGTAGTAGGAATCAATATCGGAACACGACCAGACTGTTTACCCGATGAAACCATCGAATATTTGGCTGAGTTGTCGGAACGCATGCATGTGACGGTAGAATTGGGCTTACAGACAACCTTTGAAGCAACCTCTGACCTG
Source organism: bacterium (assembly GCA_905221365.1). Classification (GTDB taxonomy): domain Bacteria; phylum Bacillota; class Bacilli; order Lactobacillales; family Streptococcaceae; genus Streptococcus. Next base: position 214,965 of record CAJNCX010000001.1, on the reverse strand, counting down.
ATTAACCGTGCCCATTCTTATGAATTGTACGTGGAAACGGTCAAGCGCTTGAGGAAATATCCCAAGATTGAGATTGTTTCCCATTTGATCAATGGTTTGCCCGGTGAGACTCATGAGATGATGATTGAAAATGTCCGCCGCTGTGTTACGGACAATGATATTCAAGGTATTAAGCTACACTTGCTTCACCTCATGACCAATACACGGATGCAGCGAGATTACCACGAAGGACGCTTGCAACTGATGAGTCAGGATGAGTATGTCAAGGTCATTTGTGACCAGTTGGAAATCATTCCCAAGCATATCGTCATCCATCGAATTACAGGAGATGCACCGAGAGATATGCTGATTGGTCCCATGTGGAGCCTCAATAAATGGGAAGTGCTAAATGCTATTGAAACTGAGATGCGCCGTCGTGGAAGTGTGCAAGGATGCAAGGCTGTAAAACAGGAGTTTAAAAATGAAAAGACCACTTGAGATGGCGCATGATTTTTTGGCGGAAGTTGTGACAAAAGAGGATATTGTAGTGGATGCGACCATGGGTAATGGCCACGATACCCTTTTTTTAGCCAAGCTAGCCAAGCAAGTCTATGCCTTTGATATCCAAGAGCAGGCTTTGGAGAAAACCCAAGAGCGTTTGGATCAGGCTGGAATGACAAATGCCCAGTTAATCTTGCAAGGTCATGAGACACTTGATCAGTTTGTGACAGAAGCTAAGGCAGGGATTTTTAATCTGGGTTATCTGCCTTCTGCTGACAAATCCGTCATCACTCAACCTCAGACTACTATCAAAGCCTTAGAAAAGCTATGTCACTTGCTTGTCAAAGGGGGACGGATTGCTATCATGATCTACTATGGTCATGAAGGAGGAGACACCGAGAGGGATGCTGTATTGGATTTTGTTAGCCAGTTGAACCAACAAGAGTATACAGCTGCCATTTATCGGACTCTCAACCAAGTTAATAATCCACCGTTTTTAGTTATGATTGAAAAATTAGAAAGGTATAGACATGGATAAGCAATACCTTCGTGAGAAGCTTGAGGCAATGCGCCAAAATTTTGTCGAGTCAACGCATCACGAGCGAGCAGTCGGAGTGCTCGACGAAGCACATATGAGCAAGAAAATGCTTAAAATTAAGAAAAAATTAGTGGCTCTTGAAATGGAACGATGCCAGAAAAAAATTGAGCACAAAGACTGTTCTAAGATTGATCAGAAAATCCAAGAGCAAAAGGAGATTTTTGAATCTTGTTGTAAAAAAGATTAAGGAGGGTCTAGATGACACTACTAATTTACCTGATTCTATTTTTATTAGTCTTAATCGTTTCAACTACGACCAATAAACTTCTACCTTTTTTGCCCCTCCCCCTTGTACAAATCCTTTTGGGGCTTGGCATTGGTCTTTTTTTGCCCAATACTGACTTTCATCTCAATACAGAGCTGTTTCTTGCCATAGTTATTGGTCCCTTACTTTTCCGAGAGGCAGAAGAAGCCGATATTACATCTGTTTTAAAACACTGGCGCATCATTGTCTACTTAATCTTTCCAGTGATTTTCATCTCGACCTTGAGTTTGGGAGCCTTGGCTCATTTCCTTTGGCTCAGTCTTCCCTTAGCTGCCTGTTTGGCTGTTGGGGCAGCGCTTGGTCCGACGGATCTGGTAGCCTTTGCTTCTCTTTCTGAGCGTTTTCGTTTTCCAAAACGGGTATCCAATATTCTCAAAGGAGAAGGACTTCTAAATGATGCTTCGGGCTTGGTAGCCTTTCGGGTGGCACTGGCTGCATGGACAACTGGCGCTTTTTCCCTCAGTCAGGCTGGAACATCCCTAGCACTTTCAATCCTTGGTGGTTTTGCAGTCGGTTTTGTGACGGCAATGATCAATCGTTTCTTGCATACATTTTTACTGAGTGTGCGAGCGACTGATATAGCGAGTGAACTCTTGCTTGAACTGAGTTTGCCTCTCATGACCTTCTTTATCGCTGAAGAAATCCATGTTTCAGGGATTATCGCAGTTGTAGTCGCAGGCATTTTGAAGGCCAGTCGTTTCAAAAAAATCACGCTCCTCGAAGCTCAGGTAGATACTGTTACAGATACGGTTTGGCATACCGTGACCTTTATGCTCAATGGTTCTGTCTTTGTCATCTTGGGAATGGAATTGGAAATGATAGCAGAACCTATCCTGACCAATCCCCTTTATAACCCCTTACTACTATTAGTATCGGTTGTTTTGCTGACACTTTTACTTTTTGCAATTCGCTTTGTTATGATTTATGGCTTCTATGTTTGGAGAACACGACGCCTCAAGAAAAGTCTCCGTAAATACATGAAGGATATGCTTCTTTTGACCTTCTCTGGTGTAAAAGGAACAGTATCTATTGCAACCATTCTTCTCATACCAAGCAATCTAGAGCAGGAGTATCCCCTCTTACTTTTTCTAGTAGCGGGTGTCACGCTATTAAGCTTTCTAACAGGTCTCTTAGTTCTTCCCCACCTTTCCGAGGAACAAGAAGAAACCAAGGATTACCTCATGCACATTGCGATTTTAAATGAGGTCACAGCAGAATTAGAAAAAGAACTGGAAGGGCATAAGAACAAACTTCCCCTTTATGCAGCTATTGATAATTACCATGGTCGAATTGAAAACCTAATCCTTAGTCAAGAAAACAAAAGTGCCCAAGAGGACTGGGAGGCTTTAAAACTCCTCATCTTGAGTATCGAAAGCGATGGTTTGGAGCAGGCTTACGAGGAAGGGAAAATCGGTGAACGTGGTTATCAAGTTTATCAACGCTATCTGAAAAATATGGAGCAGAGTATCAATCGCAAGGTGGCTTCCCGCCTGACATATTACTTCCTTGTGTCGCTCCGTATCTTGCGTTTTCTCCTGCATGAATTGCTGACCTTTGGCCAAACCTTCCGTAGTTGGAACGATAAGGAGCAACGTCGTCTTCGAGCTATTGACTATGATCAAATATCCGAACTCTATCTGGAGAATACGGAGTTGATTATCGAAAGTTTGGAAAACCTAAAAGGAATCTACAAGAGTTCTCTGATCAGCTTTATGCAAGAGTCTCGTCTACGCGAGACGGCCATTATCGGTAGTGGTGCCTTTGTCGAACGTGTTATCAATCGTATTAAACCAAACAATATCGATGAAATGCTAAGAGGCTACTACCTAGAACGTAAGTTAATTTTTGAATACGAAGAGAAGAAATTGATTACGGCTAAGTATGCCAAGAAATTACGGCAAAATGTCAACAATCTTGAGAATTATTCTCTAAAAGAAGCCGCAAATACCCTACCCTATGATATGATGGAATTAGTCAGAAGAAATTAGTTTAGAAAATCAACTTGTATTAGGAGGATTGCAACATGAAAAAGTGGTGGAAAGAGCTGATGGAACGGCCCTTGTTGAAAGCTTTTTTACATTTCTATCAAACTTCCGATAGTGAACTGACCAGTGTTGCGGTTGCCTACTATTGGTTGGTTTCAATCTTCCCCTTGCTGATGATAGTGGTCAATATTTTGCCCTATTTTCAAATTCCGATTTCAAATTTTTTGCTCACAATCAAGGAATTTGTACCGGATACAGTCTATGATGTGGTCGCAAAGATTGCCCGAGAAGTCCTGACTCAACCATCGACTGGTTTGCTGAGTTTTGCAGTCTTGTCTGCCCTTTGGACCTTCTCGAAATCGATGGATTTCCTCCAAAAAGCTTTTAATAAGGCCTATGGAGTGGCTAAGAGCCGAGGAATTATCTCCCATCAACTGATGAGTTTACTCGTCAGCTTTGGCTTGCAGCTTCTTTTTGCTCTAGCCTTATTTTTGAGTATGTTTGGGCGTATGTTGCTCAACCTGCTCAAAACTTACTGGCAATCAGACAGTCCTTTCTTTGATTGTCTACAAGACTTTACAGACCCTTTGATTTATGCCTTGCTCTTTGCCATCTTGGTCATGCTCTACTATTTCCTTCCAAATGTCAGAGTCCCTCGTATTCGCTACGTTTTTCCTGGCAGTATCTTTGTTTTGCTGACGCTTGTCTTTCTGTTGAATATCTTTTCTGTCTATTTCAATAACTATGTCAACCATCTGGTCGATGTCCGATTTTTCAGCTCCATTATCGTGGTAGTGATGATGTTCTGGTTTATTCTCATCGCAAAGATTTTGATTATCGGAGCAGTTATCAATGCCAGTGTACAGAGTTTGAAGGATCCAAAGTTTCGTGATAACACATTCTTTTTTAAAAATGAAGAATAAAAAAAGACGCTTTGTTTTCAAAGTGTTTTTATTGCATTTGCAACAAAAATGTGCTATTCTATCATCATAGATGCGAGAGGAGGAAACATGTCGTTATTACGCGAAATTGGAATTATAGCTCGTGCCCTAGATTCTATTGCTAATATTGAGTTTCGTGATATTGAACTAGCTCGTGGGCAATATCTTTATTTAGTACGAATCAAGGAGAATCCAGGAATCATTCAAGAAGCCTTGTCGGATTTACTGAAAGTTGACCGTTCGACAGTTGCTCGTTCAGTAAAAAAACTGGAAGAAAAGGGGTTAATAAAACAAGGAATGACCAGTACAAATCGGAAAAATAAAGAGTGGTTTGTCACTGAAAAAGGAGATACACTTTATCCTTTTATCCTTGCTGAACATCACTATTCAGAGAATTCTGCCCTAAAAGGATTTTCCAGGGAAGAGGCCAGGGAACTGGAGAGCCTACTAATTCGGGTTAGAAAAAATATTACTAGTGATTGGGATATGGTCAAAAAAGGTCAGAAAAGAAATTATTTATAATAAGAGGTGAAAGATGAAAGTTATCGTTGAAAATGAATTTTGGAGCTTGTTTCCAGAAGCACAGATTAGCGTTTTAGTAGTAAAGGGATTAGATAATACAGTTGATGAAAGCAAGGATCCCTATTTCAAAACCTTGCTAGATAAGGGAGCTAAACGAGCTGAGGATTTCATTTCGGATGAGAATTTTACTCAGAATGATGTCGTTCAAGAATGGCGTCAGGCTTTCAGCAAGTTCAAAACGAAAAAGGGAGCACGCTCCTCTATAGAAGCTCTGCTTAAAAGGGTCAGTCAGGGAAGAGAGTTTAATCCCATCAATCCCTTAGTAGACATCTATAATAGTGTCTCTCTATCTTATGCTGTTCCCTGTGGTGGCGAGGATGTGAACAAGATTGTAGGCAATCTTCATCTTGGTCAGGCTAAGGGAGGAGAACCTTTCTTTCCACTAGGAGCTGAAAATGATGCTCCTGCACTTCCAGAAGAACTGATCTATTACGATGATGAAGGAGCAGTTTGTCGCTGTCTCAACTGGAGAGAGGCGCGGAGAACCATGTTGACGGAAGAGACAAAAGATGCTGTCCTAGTAATTGAAGCGATCAATGCTGAACAGGCAAGACGTGCTCGGGCTGCCATGGAAGAATTACAGAACTTGGTAAAGGATTACTTTGGTGTTCAAGGAAAACTGGTTCATCTGACTTCTGAGTCCCCAGAAATTACACTTTAAACAGAAATAGCCCTGTCATCTCTTAGGAATAAACTATCCTAAAGAAATGGCGGAGCTATTTTTAATAGATAAACATAGCATCACCAAAGCTAAAGAAGCGGTATCGTTCTTGAATAGCATGGTGGTAAGCATCTAAGACTAAGTCACGACCTGCAAAGGCAGAAACTAGCATAACGAGAGTTGATTTTGGCAGATGGAAGTTGGTTGAGAAGGCATCGACAACCTTCCATTCGTAACCAGGTTTGATAAAGATATTGGTCCAACCAGAATCTGCTTGGATTTGCCCATCAAACTTGGAACCGATGGTTTCCAGTGTGCGGATCGAAGTGGTTCCGACGGCGATGACGCGACCTCCATTTTCCTTTACTGAGCGAAGGGTGGCTGCTGCTTCATCAGAAAGTTGGTAGAACTCTGAGTGCATTTCATGTTCGTCCAGATTGTCAACAGAAACGGGTCTAAAAGTTCCTAAACCAACGTGGAGCGTTAAATAAACCAAATGGACACCCTTGGCTTGGATTTCTGCTAGCAGTTCTTTAGTAAAGTGGAGGCCAGCAGTAGGTGCGGCAGCAGAACCACTTTCTTTAGCGTAGACCGTTTGATACCGTTCACGGTCATCTAGTTTTTCATGGATATAAGGCGGTAATGGCATTTCACCTAGACTTTCCAAAACTTCTAGGAAAATTCCTTGATATTCAAAGCGGACAATGCGGCCACCGTGGGTCAATTCCTCCGTAACGACAGCGCTAAGGCGACCATCACCAAAGCTGACGCGAGTACCGACCTTGAGGCGTTTGGCAGGTTTGGCTAGGACTTCCCACTCATCACCGGCAGTATTTTTGAGCAGGAGAAGTTCCACATGGCCTCCTGTTTCTTCCTTTTGACCATAAAGGCGGGCTGGTAGAACACGGGTGTCGTTCATGACAAGGGCATCACCTGGTTCCAACATATCGATAATGGAGTGGAAGTGCTTATCCTGAAATTCTCCCGTCTCACGATTGACGATAAGGAGTTTGGAGGCATCTCGTTTTTCAAGTGGTGTTTGGGCAATCAATTCCTCAGGCAAGTGGAAATCAAAATCAGCTGTATTCATATTTTCATTATTCTTTCTAAGTTCTAATCCTATCCATTATAACATGTTTCAAGTTTAGACGCTCTTTTTTTGGAAATTAAATCGTTTTCACTTGACAAAAATTGGTCTATACCATATAATGAATATAGAAATATGGAGGATATAAAATGAAAGTTATTAAAGTTGAAAATCAAGTCGAAGGTGGAAAAGTAGCTTTTGAGATTTTGAAGGAAAAATTGGCCAATGGTGCTCAGACTCTAGGACTTGCGACAGGAAGTAGCCCGCTTGAATTTTACAAGGAAATCGTTGAGAGTGACCTTGATTTTTCAAATCTAACCAGTGTCAACCTTGATGAGTATGTGGGACTTGACGGAGACAATCCTCAGTCTTATCGTCATTTTATGCAAGAACACTTATTCAACCAAAAACCATTTAAGGAGAGTTTCTTGCCACGTGGGATTAAGGACAATGCTGAAGCTGAAGTTGAACGCTACAACCAAATTTTGGCTGACCATCCTGTTGATTTGCAAATCTTGGGAATTGGTCGCAATGGACATATCGGCTTTAATGAGCCAGGTACTCCATTTGACAGTCAAACGCATCTAGTAGAACTTGACCAGTCTACTATCGAAGCCAATGCTCGCTTCTTTGACAAGATTGAAGATGTTCCAACTCAAGCCATCTCAATGGGAATTAAAAACATCTTGGATGCCAAGTCAATTATCCTCTTTGCTTACGGTGAGTCGAAAGCAGAAGCCATTGCTGGAACAGTTTCTGGACCAGTGACTGAGAATCTCCCAGCAAGTAGCCTGCAAAATCACCCTGATGTGACTATTATTGCAGATGCTGAGGCACTCAGCTTACTTGAAAAATAAAATTAGGGACCATTTGCTCTTTGGAGTGAGTGGTTTTTTACTTCAAATGTTTACTGTTCTGCTAAAGTGGTATAATATAGCTATACAGGCGAGGATCGAACTTTGGTTTATATAATCAGTTTTATTTGTTTTTTACTTTTAATGTTACTGTTTTTTCGTCTCATTCAGCAATCAAAGAACCCTTCGGGCTTTCTAGGAAAACGAATGATGAAATTGTGGAATCGAGCCTATCTCCCCATGTTTGTATGGGCAATTCGTCATCTGGATAGGACATTTTATCCTGTAATCTTAGATGTAGGAGTTGGAAATGGCCGTTCAACCATCCTACTGAAAGAAACTTTTCCGCAAAGTACTATAACTGGAATCGATATTTCAGATGCTGCAGTAGCTCAAGCCAAACAGATAGAGATAACTAATTCAAATTTTGAACGAAGAGACGTTAGGGAGACAGGCTTTTCTGATGAAAGTGTTGATTTAATCACAGCCTTTCAAACTCATTTTCATTGGCAGGATCTAGAGGCTTCTTTTATAGAACTTCGAAGAGTACTCAAATCAGACGGGATGCTCTTGCTGGCTTGTGAATATAACAAGTTATCTTATTTTTTACCAGAGGTTCAAAGCGAAGAAGCATTTAGACGATTCTTGTTATCAGTAGGCTTTGAGCTCATAACTAGTCAAAGAAAGGGATCGTGGATCCTTTATAAAATTGTTAAAAACTAATGGAGGTACAATCATGAAACAATTATTTTTATGTTCATACTTTGCTGGAGTCAAAAAGCTTTTTAGCGATTATGCAAAGGAAAAGAACCTAGAAAACAAGGTTTTATTTATTCCTACCGCTGGGAACAAAGAGGATTATACTGCCTATATCGATGAGGCTCAGCAAACATTCAAAGATTTAGGATTTGAGATAGAGGTTCTAGATATTGCTTCTTGTGATCGAGAAACTGCACAGGCAAAGATTTTCCAAAGTAAGATTCTTTATATCTCAGGCGGGAATACCTTTTATTTATTGCAAGAATTAAAGAAAAAGCAACTCCTATCTCTCATCAAAGAGCAAATAAGAGATGGGTTGGTCTATGTGGGAGAATCAGCAGGGGCTATCATTACAGCCAAGGATATTGACTACAATAAACTCATGGACGACAAGACGGTAGCGAAAGAGTTATCGGATACAACAGGATTAGATGAAGTGGAGTTTTACATCCTTCCACATTATGGTGAGGAACCTTTTACTGATAGTAGTAAGAAGACCTTTGAAACCTATAAAAATCAGCTCGACTTAATGCGAATGAACAATTTACAAGCTGTTATTGTAAATGATAAAGAAATAAAAGTTGTTTCTGAACAGGATTAAAATAATTTTTTTCGCTATTATGACATCTATTCTAATACGTTGTCCCTTTTAAAAAGAAAAGTGAAGATAATATAAGTTTATGGCAGTTTTTTCCTTGACAATTATTCATTTTGTGTGTAGAATAGAATAGATCTTGAACTTGAAGGGAGTGAAAAAAATGTCTAAAACAGTAGTACGTAAGAATGAATCTCTTGACGATGCACTTCGTCGTTTCAAACGTGCGGTTACTAAAGCTGGTACTCTTCAAGAAACACGCAAACGTGAATTCTATGAAAAACCTTCTGTAAAACGTAAACGTAAATCAGAAGCAGCTCGTAAACGTAAAAAATTCTAATTTGAAATGAAAGGCTAGAGAAATCTAGTCTTTTTATTTTTAAATAAATACTGTAAATCCTGCAAAAAAAGGAAACTTCCAACTACAATTTGATATAATAGTAGGGAGAACTCGATTGAAGGAGGAAATTATGTCGGTTTTAGTAAGAGAAGTAATTGAAAAGCTTAGACTAGATATTGTCTATGGTGAAGGCGAATTGCTTGAAAAGGAAATCAATACTGCGGACATTATGAGACCTGGTCTTGAAATGACGGGCTATTTTGATTACTATACTCCAGAACGGATTCAGCTGTTAGGGATGAAGGAGTGGTCCTATTTGGTTGCCATGCCTGCCCATAACCGTTATCAAGTTTTGAAGAAAATGTTTCTACCTGAAACACCTGCGGTTATCGTTGCTCGTGGCTTGGTAGTGCCAGAAGAAATGTTGAAAGCTGCTAGAGAATGTAAGATTGCGATTTTAACCAGTCGAACATCAACCAGTCGTTTATCTGGAGAGTTATCTAGCTACCTTGATTCCCGTTTGGCTGAACGTACGAGCGTGCATGGTGTCTTGATGGACATCTATGGCATGGGTGTCTTGATCCAAGGGGATAGTGGTATCGGTAAGAGCGAGACAGGTCTTGAGCTTGTGAAACGTGGACACCGTCTAGTAGCAGATGACCGTGTAGATATCTTTGCCAAGGATGAAATGACTCTTTGGGGAGAGCCCGCTGAAATTTTGAAGCATTTGCTTGAGATTCGTGGAGTGGGTATTATTGACGTGATGAGTCTCTACGGAGCAAGTGCTGTAAAAGATTCCTCACAAGTCCAGTTGGCTGTTTACTTGGAAAATTACGATACCCATAAGACCTTTGATCGTCTAGGGAACAATGCCGAAGAGCTAGAAGTTTCTGGAGTAACGATTCCGCGTATCCGCATTCCAGTAAAAACCGGACGCAATATCTCTGTTGTTATTGAGGCGGCAGCCATGAACTATCGCGCTAAAGAAATGGGATTTGATGCGACACGTTTATTTGAAGAACGCTTGACTAATCTCATCTCCAAAAATGAGGTGAAAGATGATTAATCCAGTCGCATTTGAAATCGGTCCTTTTTCCATTCGTTGGTATGCTTTGTGTATTGTGGCTGGATTGGTCTTGGCAGTCTATCTTGCTATGAAAGAAGCTCCCAAAAAGAAAATTCTATCAGATGATATTTTGGATTTTATCCTGATTGCTTTTCCAGTTGCGATTTTAGGTGCTAGATTATACTACGTACTCTTTCGCTTAGATTATTATCTGCAAAATCCAAGTGAAATCATCGCCATCTGGAATGGTGGTTTGGCCATTTACGGAGGATTGATAGCGGGTGCTATTGTCCTTTATATCTTTGCAGATAGAAAGCTGATTAATACTTGGGATTTCTTAGATATTGCAGCACCGAGCGTCATGGTTGCCCAGAGTTTAGGGCGCTGGGGGAACTTCTTTAACCAAGAAGCCTACGGTGCAGCAGTAGATAGTTTGGATTATTTGCCAGGCTTTATCCGTGATCAGATGTACATTGATGGTAGCTACCGTCAGCCGACCTTCTTATATGAGTCGGTTTGGAATCTGATTGGATTTGCTTTAATCTTGATTTTTAGAAGAAAATTAAAGGGAATCAGACGTGGTCAGATCACTGCTTTCTACTTGATTTGGTATGGCTTTGGTCGTATGATTATCGAAGGGATGCGGACGGATAGTCTTATGTTCTTTGGGCTGCGAGTTTCCCAATGGTTATCAGTTATCCTTATCGGACTTGGTATTTTTATCATACTTTATCAAAATCGAAAGAAAGCCCCTTTCTATCATACAGAGGAGGAAAAATAAATGTTAGAAGTTGCATATATACTTGTTGCGATTGCTTTGATTGTCTGTTTAGTCTATTTGACAATCACGATTCAAAAAGCAGGTCGTATGATTGATGAGACAGAGAAAACCATCAAAACATTGAGCTCAGATGTGAACGTTACCTTGCATCAGACTAATGAATTACTGGCTAAGGTCAATGTGTTAGCAGACGATATCAATATCAAAGTTGCGACGATTGATCCACTCTTTACGGCTGTAGCGGACTTATCTGAGTCAGTATCTGATCTCAACCAACATGCACGTGTCTTAGGCAAAAAAGCTTCATCAGCTGGTTCAAAGACCATTAAAACAGGTGCAAGCTTGTCCGCTCTTCGTTTCGCAAGTAAAATTTTCAAAAAATAAAAAAGGAGAAATCTTATGGGTAAACTATCCTCAATCCTTTTAGGAACGGTTTCTGGTGCAGCTCTTGCTTTGTTTTTGACGAGTGACAAGGGCAAGCAAGTTTGTAGTCAAGCTCAGGATTTTCTAGATGATTTGAGAGAAGATCCAGAATATGCTAGAGAGCAAGTCTGTGAGAAATTGACAGAAGTGAAGGAACAGGCAAGGGACTTTGTGCTGAAAACAAAGGAACAAGTAGAATCTGGTGAAATCACTTTTGACAGTGTCCTTGACCAAGCCAAAACCTGTGCACGACAAGCGACAGAAGCGTCAAAAGAAACTTTTAACAATCTCAAGGAGCAATGGCAAGAACAGTCAGTAACTCCAGATGTTGCTGAAGACCAAGAAGAAATCATCATCGATATTACTGAAGTATAAGGTATCACCATCTCTGGTTTTTGGAGATGGTGATTTTTATCTGCAAGCCTGTCTTTGTGGTATAATAAGTACTATGCAGAAAAAACCAACGTCCGCCTACGTGCATATTCCCTTTTGCACACAGATTTGTTATTATTGTGACTTTTCAAAAGTTTTTATCAAGAATCAGCCGGTAGATAGTTACCTGAAGCACCTGCTGGAAGAGTTTCGTTCTTATGATATCCAAAAGTTGTCAACTCTCTACATTGGAGGTGGGACGCCAACGGCTTTGTCAGCTCCGCAATTAGAAGTGCTCTTAGATGGCTTGACTGAAAACTTGGACTTGTCCGTCTTGGAAGAGTTGACTATTGAGGCCAATCCAGGCGATTTGGATGCAGATAAGATTGCGGTTTTGAAACAGTCGCCAGTCAATCGTGTTTCCTTGGGTGTGCAGACCTTTGATGACAAAATGCTGAAAAAGATTGGGCGCAGTCATTTAGAAAAGGATATTTATGAAAATATCGACCGGCTCAAACTGGCTGGTTTTGACAATATCTCCATCGATCTAATCTACGCTCTTCCAGGTCAAACTATGGCTCAGGTCAAGGACAATGTAGCTAAGGCTATCTCGCTTGATATTCCTCATATGAGCCTTTATAGCTTGATTTTGGAGAATCATACGGTCTTTATGAACCGCATGCGACGTGGGAAGTTGCCTCTGCCTAAGGAGGAACTGGAAGCTGAGATGTTTGAGTACATCATCGCAGAGCTTGAGCGAGCTGGCTTTGAGCATTATGAGATTTCCAATTTCTCCAAGCCTAGCTTTGAAAGTCGCCACAATCTCATGTACTGGGACAATGCCGAGTATTATGGTATCGGTGCGGGTGCTTCAGGTTATGTGAACGGGGTACGTTATAAAAACCACGGTCCTATCCGCCACTATCTCAATGCAGTAGAGGCAGGGAATGCTCGGATTACAGAAGAACACCTGAGTCAAAGGGAGCAGATGGAAGAAGAAATGTTCCTAGGACTCCGGAAAAAATCCGGGGTTTCCATGACACGATTTGAGGAAAAATTTGGACGGTCCTTTGATGGACTTTATGGCGAAATCATCAGAGACTTGGTTCAACAAGAACTCATGCAGATCGACGGTGATCGTGTCCGAATGACAAAGAGAGGTCTCTTTTTAGGAGACACTGTAGCAGAACGATTTATTTTGGAGTAGAACAATGGGCTTAACTTATCAAATGAAAATGAAAATTCCTTTTGATATGGCGGACATGAACGGTCATATCAAACTTCCAGATGTAATTTTGCTGTCCCTGCAAGTATCAGGTATGCAGTCGATTGAGCTGGGAGTTAGCGACAAGGATATGTTAGAACGTTACAATTTAGTCTGGATTATTACAGACTATGCGATTGACGTGGTTCGCTTGCCTCGCTTTGCTGAAGAGATTACGATTGAAACAGAAGCATTGACTTACAATCGTCTTTTTTGCTACCGCCGTTTCACTATCTATGATGAAGCAGGTCAAGAAATCATTCGCATGGTAGCAACCTTTGTTCTTATGGACAGAGACAGTCGTAAAGTTCATGCTGTCGAACCTGAGATTGTTGCTCCTTATCAGTCTGAGTTTGATAAAAAACTCATCCGTGGGCCAAAGTATGCAAATCTAGAAGATCCGATCAGTAAAGACTACCATGTTCGTTTTTACGACTTGGATATGAATGGTCATGTCAATAATAGCAAATATTTGGATTGGATTTTTGAGGTCATGGGAGCAGACTTTCTGACCAAGTATATTCCAAAGAAGATCAATCTCAAATATGTCAAAGAAGTGCGACCAGGTGGCATGATTGCTTCAGCTTATGAACTCAAGGGACTAGAAAGCAAGCATGAGATTATCAGTGATGGCGAGATTAATGCTCAAGCTATGATTACGTGGCAAGAAATTGAGGCGAATTAGAAAGGGCGATATGACTTATAAAGGTTATTTAATTGATTTAGACGGGACCATTTACAAGGGGAAAGACAGAATTCCCGCGGGTGAGGCTTTTGTGCATGAACTGCAAAAGCGTGAAATTCCTTATCTCTTTGTAACCAACAATACAACTCGTACTCCTGAGAGCGTTCAAGAGATGCTGGCTCAGAATTTTAATATCGACACGCCTCTTTCAACTGTCTACACGGCAACTCTAGCAACCATTGACTATATGAATGACTTGGGACTGGAAAAGACAGTCTATGTCATCGGTGAAGCAGGGCTCAAGGATGCCATTAAAGCGGCTGGTTATGTCGAAGACAAGGGAAATCCTGCCTATGTGGTAGTTGGACTGGACTGGCAAGTCGACTATGAAAAATTTGCGACAGCTACTTTAGCAATCCAAAAGGGTGCTCACTTTATCGGAACCAATCCAGACCTTAATATCCCAACAGAACGTGGTCTCTTGCCAGGTGCTGGTTCACTAATTACACTTCTTGAAGTAGCAACACGAGTAAAACCAGTTTATATCGGAAAACCAAATGCTATCATCATGGACAAGGCGGTTGAGCACTTAGGTTTGAAAAGAGAAGAATTGCTCATGGTTGGGGACAACTACCTAACAGACATCCGAGCAGGAATTGACAATGGGATTCCAACGCTCTTGGTGACGACAGGTTTTACCAAAGCAGAAGAAGTGGCGAACCTGCCAATCGCACCAACTCATGCAGTTTCTAGTCTTGCGGAGTGGAATTTTGATGAAAACTAAACTGACCTTTTGGGGAAGTATGCTCTTTCTCCTCTCCCTTTCTATCCTACTGACGATTTATCTGGCTTGGATTTTCTATCCTATGGAGATTCAGTGGCTGAACTTAGCGAATCGAGTCTATCTAAAGCCCGAAACCATTCAGTACAACTTTCAAATCTTGATGAATTACCTGACCAATCCCTTTAGTCAGGTCTTAGAGATGCCGGATTTTCGTTCGTCAGCAGCAGGTCTGCACCACTTTGCGGTGGTGAAGAACCTCTTTCACTTGGTTCAGTTAGTCACTTTGGTGACACTACCATGTTTTTATTTCTTTGTTAAAAATATTATAAAAAAAGGCTTTTTGCCCCTATATCGTAAAAGTATCCTGGCTCTAGTGCTACTGCCTCTAGTCATTGGGCTTGTAGGAGTGTTGATTGGTTTTGAGCAATTTTTTACTCTCTTCCATCAGATTCTCTTTGTGGGAGATGATACCTGGCTTTTTGATCCCGCAAAGGATCCCGTTATTTTGATTTTACCAGAGGCCTTCTTCCTCCATGCTTTCCTTCTCTTCTTTGGACTCTATGAAAGTTTCTTTGGTTTTCTTTATTTGAAAAGTCGTAGAATACTTTAATGTGTTGCATTGATAAAACAGAGATGAAGTTAAAAATTCTTACGAGGAGTGAATTAACTTCATCGGAATTGAGTAATTCGTTCGCATACAGTCTATTTTTCTTGAAAAAATAGGCTTTTTTTCTAAAAATCCCTAGTCAAGCGCTTTATTTTTTTGTATAATAAGAATAGCAAAGTATAGATAAAGAAGAGAAAAGCATGATTACACTATTTTTATCACCGAGCTGTACATCATGTCGTAAGGCAAAGGCCTGGTTAGAGACGCATAAAGTTCCTTTTGAGGAGCACAACATTATGACCAGTCCTTTAACAAGAAAAGAATTACAACACATTCTTTCCTTGACCGAAAATGGTACTGATGACATCATTTCAACTCGTTCAAAAATTTTTCAAAAATTGGATATTGATGTAGAGAGTATTTCGGTATCGGAGTTGCTTCAGTTGATTGAGCAATATCCTAGTCTTTTGCGTCGCCCAATTATTATAGACACCAAACGCATGCAGATCGGTTTTAATGAAGATGAGATTCGTGCTTTTCTCCCTCGTAGTTACCGTAAACAAGAACTAAAAGAAGCAACATTGAGAGCTGGTATTGGATAGATGAACAAACAGTATAGTTACCCACTAGATTTGTCGTGGAGCACTGAAGAACTTGCTTCAGTGCTTTCTTTTTTTAATGATGTTGAAGCTGCCTATGAAGACAAGGTAGAAGCTAAAAAACTGCTAGAATCTTACAAGAAATTTAAGTCTGTGGTTCCAAGCAAAAGTGAAGAAAAGCGCCTAGGTCGCGAATTTGAGACGGCTAGCGGTTATTCCTTCTATCATGCAGTTCAATTAGCAAAAGAAAAAAGAGAAGGGAAGATTTCTCTTGGAAACTAAATTTGAATTTGCCAAGCAGATTGTGCAGGAAGCTGCTGAGTACATTTTGGCTCACATGCAAGAAGATTTGCAGGTTGAGCGAAAGTCTTCCCCTACAGACTTGGTGACGCGTTTGGATAAGGAGGTTCAGGATCTCTTAGTTCAGAGAATTTTGGCATCTTATCCAGAAGACTTGATTTGCGCGGAAGAGGGCTGTTTACGTGCTGCAGTCGGTCAAGGTTCCGTTTGGGTGATTGATCCCATTGACGGTACCAATAATTTTGTTGCCCAGCAGGAAGATTTTGCAGTTATGTTGGCCTATTTTGAAAATGGGGTTGGGAAATTTGGTATCATTTATGATGTCATGAAAGGCGATTGCTATCATGGTGGTGGTGCCTTTCCTCCCTATCGTAATAATGAGCCCTTACCGACTTTTAAAAAGAAACCTCTTCAAGAATTTTTAGTGGCTGGTAACTCAGCTATGTTTGAAAGCAATGAGTGGGGCTTGGCGGATTTGGGCCGAGCAGCATTGGGAGTCCGTGTCTATGGTAGTGCGGCCATTAGTTTTGCCAAGGTTTTATCGGGTCGTCTTCTGACTTATATTACCTACTTGCAGCCATGGGATTACGCTGCGGCCAGTATCTTAGGGGAAAGTCTGGGTTATCGCCTTCTTACGGTATCAGGTGAGCCCGCTGATTTTAAAACGCGTCAGCCTGTCATGATGGTGCCAATCGAGATGCAAGAAGTGATTCAGTCTTATATCTACGAAAGGAGAGAGAACTAAATGCAATTTCCAGAAGGATTTGTTGAAAAATATGAAGCGATACTAGAAGATGAGGCAAGAGACTTTCTTGCCTCTTTTAAGCAGGAAGCGGTTTCGGCTTTTCGGGTTAATCCCTTAAAAGAAAGTCAGTTATCGTTTACAGATGCCATTCCCCATACACCTTGGGGGCATTATGGTAAGATTTCTGGGAAGTCACCAGAGCACGTGACAGGTCTCGTTTATTCACAAGAGCCTGCAGCCCAAATGGTGGCCCAGGTAGCTCAACCAAGTCCTGGTATGAAGGTCTTGGACTTGGCGGCAGCACCAGGTGGAAAATCCACTCAACTAGCAGCTTATCTGGCTAATCAAGGAGTTCTTGTTTCCAACGAAATTTCAAGCAAACGTGCTAAGATTTTAGTGGAAAATATGGAGCGATTTGGAGCGACAAATGTTGTCGTGACCAATGAATCTGCTGACCGCTTAGCCAAGGTCTTTAAAGGTTATTTTGATGTGATTGTCCTTGATGCACCTTGTTCGGGTGAAGGGATGTTTCGTAAGCAGCCAGATGCCATGGATTATTGGAGTACCGCTTATCCTAGTCAATGTGCTAGTCTCCAAAAAGAAATCCTAGAAAACGCAGTGACCATGCTTGCAGAAGGTGGTCGTTTGGTCTATTCGACCTGTACTTGGGCACCTGAGGAAAATGAAGAAATCGTCCACTGGTTGCTGGATACTTATGAATTTGAATTGCTTCCAGTCGAGCATGTGAATGGCATGGTAACAGGAATTGACCTTCCTGAAACGGCGCGGATGTATCCTCATCAGTTCAAGGGAGAAGGTCAGTTTGTTGCCCACTTGCAGTTTAAGGGAGAAAATCCAGCACCTAAATTCAAGGCTAGCAAGAGCAATCTCAGTCGCGAACAGCAGAACTTGTGGCAAGAATTTTCCCAAAAACATCTCAAAACGCCACTAACTGGTGTTCTACAAACTTTTGGAGAGCAACTTTATCTCTTGCCAGAGATGCTACCTGATCTAGGGAGACTCAAAATTGCCCGAAATGGACTTCATCTGGGTACTTTTAAGAAGAAACGTTTCGAACCAAGTTTTGCTCTGGGATTAGCCTTAAAACCAAGTCAAGTTTTGCAAATAGTCGAAATCAAGGATGAGGACTTTGTCAAATATGTGGCTGGGGAGACAGTTCAGCTAGCTGAAAGTCTATCAAATGGATGGTATCAAGTCCTTGTTCATGGAAACGGATTAGGCTTTGCTAAGGTAACGGGAAATGTTTTGAAAAATTATTATCCAAAAGGGCTTAGATTCAAGTGAAAAAGCTAGTCAAAGAGCCTATTCTATGTTATATTGGAAGTATGAGTTTTTTCTGATAGTCTTTCATTTTTACTTATTATACGATGGAATTTCCCGCTCCTAAGAATGACTAGATAAAATAAAGCGGGACCACCATTGATGATAATTGGATGGTCAGGACAAACGGAAGAAACCAGAACATTCATCATTATGTTCAAGGAGAAAAACAGTGAAAAAAAGAAAAAAGCTCGTCCTATCTCTTGCGACTCTTTTGCTTGCAGGTTTTCTAGCCGGATGTGCAAGCTGGATTGATCGTGGAGAAACCATGACAGCTGTCGGTTCAACTGCCCTTCAGCCTCTGGTCGAAGCCGCAGCAGACGAATTTGGTTCAAAAAATATCGGAAAAACAGTCAACGTCCAAGGTGGTGGATCGGGAACTGGGCTATCTCAGGTTCAGTCAGGAGCCGTCGACGTCGGGAATTCAGATGTGTTTGCTGAGGAAAAAGATGGAATTGATGCTTCAGCGCTTGTGGATCATAAGGTTGCAGTGGCTGGTCTTGCAGTGATTGTAAACAAGGAAGTGGCTGTTGAAAATCTCACAACCGAGCAACTTCGTAAAATCTTTACTGGTGAAGTGACTAACTGGAAAGAAGTTGGGGGCAAAGACCTAGCTATTTCGATCATCAACCGAGCAGCAAGTTCTGGTTCACGGGCGACCTTTGACAGCGTGATCATGAATGGCCAAGCAGCTATGCAGAGTCAAGAGCAGGATTCCAATGGAATGGTCAAGTCAATTGTTTCGCAGACTCCAGGAGCCATTTCTTATCTTGCCTTTGCCTATGTGGATGACTCGGTCAAGACCATGAAGCTCAATGGCTATGAGCCGACAACTGAAAATGTAACGACCAATAACTGGCCTTTGTGGTCTTATGAACATATGTACACACTTGGTCAGCCAAATGAGTTGGCAGCTGAATTTTTAAAATTCATTCTCTCAGACGAAGCCCAAACTGGAATTGTTAAGGGCATGGGCTATATCTCTATCAATGAAATGAAAGTCCAAAAGGATGCTTCAGGTACCGTTACAGCAGTAGAAGGAGGTCAATAATGAATCAAGAAGAATTATCTAAAAAATTACTCTCTCCTTCAAAGAACTCTCGTCTTGAGAAGTTTGGTAAAGGTTTGACCTTTACCTGCCTTTCTTTGATTGTCATCATTGTGGCGATGATTTTGATTTTTGTAGCCCAAAAAGGCTTATCGACTTTCTTTGTCAATGGGGTGAATATCTTTGATTTCCTCTTTGGACAAACTTGGAATCCTTCAGGGAAACAATTTGGTGCCCTTCCGATGATTTTGGGCTCCTTTATTGTGACGATTTTATCTGCCCTGATTGCAACACCCTTCGCTATCGGAGCTGCAGTCTTTATGACAGAAGTATCACCAAAGGGTGCAAAGATTTTGCAACCAGCCATTGAACTTCTCGTCGGTATTCCTTCAGTCGTCTATGGATTTATCGGTTTGCAAGTTGTGGTGCCTTTTGTTCGTAGCGTCTTTGGTGGAACTGGTTTTGGGATCTTGTCAGGGATTTTTGTTCTTTTTGTCATGATCCTACCAACTGTAACTTTTATGACAACAGACAGCTTGCGTGCTGTTCCTCGTCATTACCGTGAAGCCAGTTTGGCTATGGGAGCGACTCGCTGGCAAACCATCTGGCGTGTGACCTTGAAAGCAGCACGTTCAGGTATTTTCACAGCAGTAGTCTTTGGGATGGCGCGTGCCTTCGGTGAAGCCCTTGCTATTCAGATGGTTGTCGGAAACTCAGCAGTTATCCCAACCTCGCTAACAACACCAGCTGCGACTTTGACTTCTGTTTTGACTATGGGAATTGGGAATACCGTCATGGGAACGGTTGATAATAACGTTCTCTGGTCACTGGCCTTAGTCTTGCTCTTGATGAGTTTGGCATTTAACAGTGTGATTAAATTGATTACGAAAGAAAGAGGAAAGAAAAACTATGCACGCTAAGAAATTAGATAAACTTGCTACAGCTGTCCTCTATACTATCGCAGGTATCATCGTGACCATTCTGGCATCTTTGATTCTCTATATTTTGGTGAGAGGGTTACCGCACATCTCTTGGTCCTTCTTGACTGGAAAATCCTCCTCTTATCAAGCAGGTGGGGGTATCGGGATTCAGCTCTATAATTCCTTCTTCCTTTTGGTCATTACCTTGATCATTTCTGTTCCCCTGTCTATGGGAGCTGGTGTTTTCCTAGCTGAGTATGCCAAAAAAGGACCTGTGACCAATTTTATTCGTACCTGTATTGAGATTTTGTCTTCTCTACCATCAGTCGTTGTGGGTCTCTTTGGTTACTTGATCTTTGTAGTCCAGTTTGAGTATGGATTTTCAATCATTTCAGGTGCCTTGGCCTTGACGGTCTTTAACCTCCCTCAGATGACTCGAAATGTTGAGGACAGTTTAAAACACGTTCACCATACACAACGTGAGGCTGGTCTGGCCCTTGGAATTTCTCGTTGGGAGACTGTGGTTCATGTCGTCATTCCAGAAGCCCTTCCAGGTATCGTAACGGGTGTTGTCTTGGCCTCTGGTCGTATCTTTGGTGAGGCCGCCGCTCTTATCTATACGGCAGGACAATCCGCTCCAGCCCTTGATTGGTCTAACTGGAATATCCTCAGTGTTACCAGCCCTATCTCAATCTTCCGACAAGCAGAAACCTTGGCTGTCCATATCTGGAAAGTCAACAGTGAAGGAACCATTCCTGATGCTACCATTGTATCTGCTGGTTCTGCCGCCGTGCTCCTCATCTTTATCTTGATTTTTAACTTTGGAGCTCGCAAACTCGGAAGCTATTTACACAAGAAATTAACCGCTGCCTAAAGGAGAAGCCATGTCAAAATATAACTGGGATGAAAAGCATATCATCACCTTCCCTGAAGAAAAAGTGGCCCTCTCTACCAAGGATTTACATGTTTACTACGGTAAAAATGAATCCATCAAGGGCATCGATATGCAATTTGAAAAAAATAAAATTACAGCCTTGATTGGTCCATCTGGATCAGGGAAATCTACCTACCTTCGCAGTCTCAATCGGATGAATGATACTATTGATATTGCCAAGGTAACAGGTCAAATCCTCTACCAAGGGATTGATGTCAACCGTCCAGAAATAAATGTCTATGAGATGCGCAAGCATATCGGAATGGTCTTCCAACGTCCAAATCCATTTGCCAAGTCTATCTATCGCAACATCACTTTTGCTCATGAACGTGCAGGTGTTAAGGACAAGAAAGTACTTGATGAAATTGTAGAAACCTCTCTAAGACAGGCTGCCCTTTGGGATCAGGTCAAAGACGACCTCCACAAATCAGCCTTGATGCTTTCTGGTGGTCAGCAACAACGTCTCTGTATCGCTCGCGCCATCTCTGTCAAGCCAGACATCCTCTTGATGGATGAGCCAGCGTCAGCCTTGGATCCGATTGCGACAGCCCAGCTGGAAGAGACTATGTTGGAATTGAAGAAAGACTTTACCATCATCATCGTTACCCACAGTATGCAGCAGGCTGCGCGTGCAAGTGACTACACAGGATTTTTCTACTTGGGTGATTTGATTGAGTATGATAAGACATCCAATATTTTCCAAAATGCTAAGTTACAGTCAACCAATGACTATGTAACGGGACACTTTGGTTAGAAAGGAAACAGCATGACAGAACCGATTTTGCAGGTTAAAGACCTGTCCGTTTACTACAACAAAAAGAAGGCCTTGAATAGTGTTTCCCTTTCTTTCCAACCCAAGGAAATAACCGCCCTCATTGGTCCATCAGGTTCAGGGAAGTCAACTCTTCTCAAGGCCATCAACCGGATGGGAGATTTAAACCCTGAAGTGACAACAACGGGGACAGTGATTTACAATGGTCACAACATTTACAGTCCTCGCACAGATACAGTTGAATTGCGTAAGGAAATCGGCATGGTTTTCCAACAGCCCAATCCCTTCCCTATGTCTATCTACGAAAATGTTGTCTATGGGCTACGTATCAATGGGGTTAAGGACAAGCAAGTCCTTGATGAAGCAGTAGAAAAGGCCTTGCAACGTGCTTCTATCTGGGATGAAGTCAAGGATCGTTTGCATGATTCGGCTATTGGTCTCTCAGGTGGACAACAACAACGTGTTTGTGTTGCTCGTGTCTTAGCAACCAGTCCGAAAATTATCCTCTTAGATGAACCAACTTCAGCTTTGGATCCTATCTCGGCTGGTAAGATTGAGGAAACCTTGTATGGTCTAAAGGATAAATACACCATGCTATTGGTAACGCGTTCCATGCAGCAGGCTTCTCGTATCTCTGATAAGACGGGATTTTTCTTAGATGGGGATTTAATCGAGTTTAACGATACGAAGAAGATGTTCCTTTCCCCTCAAAACAAGGAAACAGAAGATTATATTACAGGAAAATTTGGATAAGGAGTTGAAAGATGTTACGATCTCAATTTGAAGAAGATTTGGAGAAATTGCACAATCAGTTCTACGCTATGGGACAAGAAGTGCTCTCGCAGATCAATCGTACAGTACGTGCCTTTGTCACTCATGACCGTGATTTGGCAAAAGAAGTCATCGAAGACGATGCAGAGATAAATGAATACGAAGTGAAGTTGGAAAAGAAATCATTTGAAATGATCGCCCTCCAACAACCTGTTTCGCAAGACCTTCGTACCGTCTTGACCGTTCTCAAGGCAGTTTCAGACGTGGAACGCATGGGAGATCATGCAGTGTCTATCGCTGAGGCGACCATTCGTATGAAGGGGGAGCAACGTATCCCTTCTGTTGAAGAAGAAATCAAAAAGATGGGACGCGACGTGAAAAACTTCGTCGAAGCAGCCCTAGATCTCTATCTCAACGGTTCTGTGGATCAAGCCTACGAAGTAGCGGCTATGGATGAAAAAATCAACCATTACTTTGATAGCATTCGTGATTTGGCTACAGAAGAAATTAGGAAAAATCCTGAAGCTATTGTTACAGGCCGTGATTACTTCCAGGTTATTTCTTTTTTGGAACGTATCGGAGACTACGCAAAAAATATCTGTGAATGGGTTGTTTACTTTGAAACAGGTAAGATTGTCGAACTCTAAGAAACGGATTAAATATGCACTAAAAAGGCTAATCAACTCGGATTAGTCTTTATTTTTGAATAAAAAGGAATTTTTTGAAATGAAAATTCTGAAAATGTTGACAAATGTTTTCAAATAGGTTATAATTATTCAGAAATAACAGAAAGGTCGTTTATTTATGAAGTTTAAGAAATGGATATTAGTTGTGTGTAGCATGCTTGCTAGCGTGATTTTAGTAGCTTGTCAATCCAGTACGGATAGTTCCCAGTCTGCTGTGGACGCTATCAGACAAAAAGGAAAGCTAGTCGTTGCGACCAGCCCAGACTATGCACCATTTGAATTCCAATCCTTGGTAGATGGTAAAAACCAAGTGGTTGGGGCAGATATTGATATGGCTCAAGCGATTGCGGATGAGCTTGGGGTTAAACTTGAAATCTCTAGCATGAGTTTTGACAATGTTTTGACTAGTCTTCAAACTGGAAAGGCTGACTTAGCCATTGCAGGAATTAGTGCCACAGATGAGAGAAAGGAAGTCTTTGACTTTTCAATCCCTTACTATGAAAACAAAATGAGCTTCTTGGTTAGAAAAGCCGATTTAGACAAATACAAGGATCTTACAAGCCTCGCAAGTGCCAATATCGCAGCTCAAAAGGGAACTGTACCAGAAACCATGGTCAAGGAACAATTGCCAAATGCCCAGTTGACATCTTTGACCAATATGGGGGAAGCAGTCAATGAGTTGCAGGCTGGAAAAGTGGATGCTGTTCATATGGATGAACCAGTTGCTCTTAGCTACGCTGGTAAAAACTCAGACCTTGTCGTTGCATCTGTTAACTTGACAATGAAAGATGGCGAAGCCAATGCCGTTGCTATCAAGAAGGATCAATCAGACTTGAAAGCAGTAGTAGATAAGGTTATCCAAAAACTGAAAGATGACGGAACCTATCAAACTTATCTTGAAAAGGCAGCGAAACTAACAGAAGTTGAACAATAAGAAAAAACAGAGTTGGACTTTAATCCAATTCTGTTTTTATATATTCTAATAGCTCTTCTAGATTTTCAAGAGTGACTTTGGCAAACTGATAAGGACAGGCATCCAAATAAGCCTTCTCAAAAAAGTCTAGTTTGAGTGAGCTGTGTTTCAAACTGGCAATCTTAGGATAGTTTCTCAAATCAAGCAGAAGGCCATCATGCAGAGGATAGTGGGGCAAGAGACAGGTGTTTTTTTCAAGTACTTCCTTAATCTGAGCCTGATAGTTCTCTTGAAGGGTCAGTCGAGCCAGTCGATTTTTTTCAAATAACTGGCTATCGATGTAAAGAGAAAGAGCCTTTTGCATGATGAGATTGCTGTCATAGTCCAGGATATTTTTATAGGAAACAAAGGCCTCTTTTAGGGCATTTGGGAGAATGAGAGCGGTAATACGAAGGGCTGGAAAGAGACTGGTTGAGAAGGATTTGATATAAATGACCCGATCCTCAGTATCCAGATAGTGGAAGGTTTGGCCCTTTCTAGGATCTAGGTCCCCTAAATAGTCATCCTCTACGATGTAAACACCATACTGGTTTGCTAGATCCAGAATAGCCCTTTTTTCCTGATCAGAATAGGAATGACCTAGGGGATAGTGGAAGCGAGGAATAGTGTAGAAAAACTTGATTTTCCCAGATTTGAACTGTTCTTCCAGTTCTTCAAGGTCAATGCCATCAATACGGCGTTCAATGGTTTGGTAGGCCAATCCCTGAGCGACCAAGAGGCGGTTCATCCGGTGGTAAGTCGGTTGTTCGACCAAAATCTCAACTCCCTCGCTCGGAAAGTCAATCTGAGAAAGGATAAAGAGAGCTTGCTGGGTGCCAGATGTTAGAACCAGTTGATCGGGTTTGCAGTAGAGGGCTTGGTTGAAAAGAAGTTGATGAACAGATTGTCTGAGTTCCTCAAGGCCTTCTTGGTTGTCATAGTAGTTGAAGAGGTAGTTTTCTCTTCCAATCAATGTTTCATTGACGCAGAGTCTGAAGTCGTCATAAGCACTGGCATGTTCGTCAGTGACTTCGATTTCCAAGTCTTGGTGCTGTCCTTGCTCCAGAACATAGTAGCCACTTTGGGGTTTGGCATAGAGGTATTGTTCATGGCGTAATTCCAGCAGGGCTCGCTGGATAGTGTCCTTGCTACAGTGGAAGTCTTGGCTCAATTGACGTATGGAGGGAAGCCGGCTGCCTGTTGGAAATTTTCCTGATTCGATCCCCTTTTTTAGAAAGGAAACGACTGCTTGGTATTTACTTTCTTTCTTCATTCCAGACCTCCCTTGATTTTGTTACATTGTACCTTTTTTTTGCCTCCTTTGCAATGGGAAAAGCATTTCTCCCTTTCACAACTAGGAGCAAATGTGGTATACTTAGAAAGTATGATGATTCATTGAAAAGAAGATAAGAAAGAGAATGGATAGAAAAGTGCAGGAACCGGTAAAATTATTTCAATACAATACTCTAGGTGCCCTTATGGCTGGTCTCTATGGCGGAACCATGACAGTAGGAGAATTGCTGGAGCATGGCGACCTTGGTTTAGGAACCCTTGATTCGATTGATGGGGAGTTGATTGTCCTTGATGGCAAGGCTTATCAAGCCAAAGGGTCAGGGGAGCAACCTGAAATTGTAGAAGTCGCACCTGATGCCCTTATTCCTTATGCGGCAGTGGTTCCCCATCAGGCAGAAGTGATTTTCCGCCAGCGCTTTGAGATGACGGATAAGGAATTAGAAAAGCGGATTGAGTCCTACTATGATGGGGAAAATCTTTTTCGCTCCATCAAGATTCATGGGGAATTCGCTCACATGCATGTGCGGATGATTCCCAAGTCAACAACAGACACCAAGTTTGCTGATGTCGCGACTCACCAACCTGAATATAGCCGTGAAAATGTATCAGGAACCATTGTTGGATTTTGGACACCGGAGATTTTCCATGGAGTGAGTGTTGCAGGTTACCATTTGCATTTTATCTCAGATGATTTGACCTTTGGTGGGCACGTGATGGACTTTGTTATCAAAGAAGGAATGATTGAGGTTGGGGCAGTCGACCAGTTGGACCAACGTTTTCCAGTCCAAGATCGCCAGTATTTATTTGCCAAATTTAACGTTGACGAGATGAAGAAAGACATTGATAAGTCAGAATAGGAGAAAAAGATGACATTACATATTATCCTTACCATGATCGCTTTGGTTCTCATTCTTGTAGGTGGAACTTGGTATGCCAAAAAACGGTTTAAAATCTCTCTTGCAGTGATGGGTTTGGGGGCAATCGCATTTTTTGTTTCTTCTCAAGTGTTAGAGAAGATGGTTCACCTTCTGATACTCCATCCGCAAAAAGATGGAACCATTCTGCTCATGCAGGAGCAGCCTTTCCTATACGTTCTTTACGCGATTACCATGGCTGCCCTCTTTGAGGAAACTGCCCGCCTCGTCTTTTTTAAATGGTTGGAGAAAAAGAGAAGTCTAGAAGAGAAAGACGCTTTGGCTTACGGCTTGGGGCATGGGGGCTTGGAGATGCTCTATCTCGGAATGGGAAGCTTGATCAGTTTGTTGATCCTCTTTTCACTCATCCAGTCTTCAAATACTGATGTAGCCAATCTCCTTCCACAGTCTACGCTCGAAACGGTTCAGTCTCTATCGGTATGGCAGGTTTATTTACTAGGAGTTGAGCGTGTGCTTGCCCTAGTTCTCCAAATCGGTCTTTCCATCTGGGTTTATCAAAGTGTTAGCCAAAAGAAATGGATCTACCTCCTTGCTGCCTATGGTTTGCATGCCTTGTTTGACTTGGCTCCAGCCTTATCTCAGGTGGGATGGATTGCAAATCCGCTTCTAGTTGAGTTTATTCTTCTCGTAGAACTTTTAGTCTTTATCTGGCTGACAAAATCTACATTTTGGAAAAAATCATAAAAAGAGGGGTGACCTCTTTTTATTGTTCTCTCTTAACTCTGTACTCGAAAAAAATTTAAAAAATTTTTCATTTTCCTCTTGACATGGAACGCGTTCCAGAATGTACAATGGTATCAAAGGTTGGGAATGCGCATTTAAACCGACCTATCACACGCTAGCGGACAAAGAAGAAAAGAGGACAACATTATGACCATCAAACGTATTTTTTCGGATATGGACGGCACCCTTCTCAATTCTGAGGGCCGCGTTTCTAGCGAGAATAGCAAGGCTATCCGCGATGCTCAGATTCCGCTGACTTTGGTTTCTGCTCGAGCTCCAATGGAAATGAGAGAGGCTATCGGAGCACTTCAGCTGACTGGCCCTCAAGTAGGTTTTAACGGTGGATTGATTTATCAGATTGTGGATGGAAAGGTCAAGCCCCTTCATATAGATATTCTCCCTAGAAAGACAGCACAAACTATCTTACAGGCAGTGCGCCAGCATTTTCCACAAATTAGCGTCAGCTATTATGATATGACGAACTGGTATTGTGATAGAATAGATGAAGGGATTCGTCTAGAGTTCAACATCACGCGTCAGGCACCAACACTTACAAACGAGGCTGATTTTCTAGCAGCCAAGGACAACACCTTCAAGATAATGATGATTGCCTTAGATAATGACGATTTATTGGCACTGGAGAAATACTTGCAAGCCCTAGACTTGGGCGAGGTCAGCATTCTCCGATCTGGTCAATATCATCTAGAAATTACCAGCAAAACTGCTAAAAAATCAAAAGGTATTGCTTATATTCTCAAAAAAGAAGGTTTAGATAAGAGCCAGACCGCTGCCTTTGGTGATGGGCACAACGATATCCCAATGTTTGAGATGGTGGGCTATCCAATTGTAATGGGCAATGCCTTTCCTGACATCAAAGAGCTGGCTTATAAGGTAACACGCAGCAATGATGAACATGGTGTCGGCTACGGCATTCGTAAATATCTCAAAAAAATCCACTAATCACGTGTTTGGAGGATGTCAATCCTCCTATAGAAAGCAAACAATGACAAATATTCGAAAAATTGCCAAACTGACTGGTTACTCAGTTTCTAGCGTGTCACGCGTCATCAACAACCATCCTCATGTATCCGAGGAGGCTCGTCAGAAAATCCTGCAAGTCATGGAGGAACTGGACTACCGTCCCAACATTCTAGCTCAGGAGTTAAGTTCAGGTTCGACTCGTCGGGTCGGTGTAGTTATTCCCAACACGACCCTGCACCCTTATTTCAGTCAGTTACTGAACGGGCTTTTGGATGCAGCTATGGATCATAACTATACCTTGCTCATTCTACCTTCTCGTTATGATATAGACTTGGAAAAATATTATCTGGAGCAGCTTCGAGGAAGGGCCTTTGACAGTCTTATTTTCACCTCTCGCAGTGTAGACTTAGAAACCATTGCTTCTTACGCTAAGTATGGCAATATTGTCTGCTGTGAAGAAGTGCAGGACCCCAATCTGAGTAGCGTTTATGTGAGCCGCACCCATGCTTGCAAGACAGCCTTTAACTGGATTAAAGACCAAGGAAAAAGTAGAATTGCTCTGCTATTTACCCGAAAAGACCTAAAAAGTTCCACCTACCGTCTTACTATGGAAGCCTACAAGGAAGTTTTTGGTGGAAAAAAGGAACCTCTGATTTTGGATGGCATTTCCACGGGAGAGGATGCTTATGAGCAAGGGGATAGCCTACTAGAGCAAGATTTAGACTGTATTTTCAGCAACGGAGATGATGTAGCAACTGGTGTGGTTCGCTATTATCAGGAGAAAAATCTTGAATTACCTTTGCTGATTGGCCAAGAAAAGCAATTGACAGGAGAGGTACTGGGGATTCCTACCATTGATAACAAATCCTACCAACTCGGTCAGGAAAGTTTCAAGCAAGCTCTCTCTGACGAAAAACGGACCATTATCCTACAATCGGAGTTTATCATACGATGATAAAATAGGCTCAAGCGACAATCGTCACTTGAGACCTATTTTTCTTCTATACAGCATCCGTAAACAAACCAGGATGCAGATGCTTAGGCAGGCAATCAAGACCAGACGATACGGATCCAGCCCTGAGCTGGAACTAGTTAGGTGCACCAGGTTGCCAGATAAATAAAAGACAAGTACGCTAACAAGATAGGCAATCCCCTGATAAATATTCCAAATAGTAAAGGGGCTAGGACTTGCCGCCTGGTGTTTGACTAGAGAAATGTAGAGTCCCCATAGAGCTCCCACAGCCCCATTTAATAACCCCCAACCTATGCTCCAAAAGATTGTATAGGATACAGCATCATGGGGAAGAAAGAAGATCAAAAGAATCTCGCATCCCGTTACTACCAGTAAGATTGTGAAAAACAGAGAACGTCTTTTTTCAAAACAAGGACCTGCAAGAGCAAAGGCTAGGACGTTCCCCAGCAAACTCATACTCGAATATAGAGACACGAGGTTGGCGGAGAGGTGCAATACCTGTACCATATAGAGGACATTCATCGTTAAGGATACATATAAAATCAAACTATCCAAAAGTAGGATACGGACATGGTGCCAGAGCTGTTTTTTCAAAACCTGCCAGTCCATCTGCCTTGTTACCTGATGGTTTTGAAACAATCTATAGTCTGTTTGTAACTGTTTCAAAAGGATAAACTGCATGAACAGACTAGCAAGAGCAATTACCAGTAACCAACGATAATGAAGTGCAGTCAGCTCTTTTCCGATGAAAAAGGAAATAAGAAGGGTATAAAAGCTCGTGACCAGCTGAAACAAACCTAAGTAACTGAGAAATTTTGCGCGGACTTTCTCTTCTGTTAATAATAATATTAAGGGATTCCAAGCCAGACCAAAGCCCAGCTCCACGGCTATCTGATATAGAACCAGAAAAAGAGCATAGATAGAAAAAGTCACACTTTCGTAGGGAATCACTACTAATATCCCTAGCAAACACAGCTTAGACAGTATACTCCACCGCATCAGGTCAAGGAGATTTTTCCTCCGCATCAGATAAGACAAGGGAATGCGGACAAGGGCTATAATCGGTAGCATTGTGATAAGCCAGCTATTTTGCAAATCACTAAAACTTAAAATCTGACTCATAAAAAGAATCATGAAGTCACCTGTTATGGTGATGGAAACAATTTGATTACTGAGGTTGAGCCCTACCATACTAGATTGATACGATTTTTTCATTTGTTCTCCTTTCTTGCCCCATTATAAACCAGAGTTTGTTCCTTTTCTAGGAGTTCATGATGAAGAAATATGCACTTATGTTGCAAGGAGAAAGCATTTATGAAACTATGGCACTATTTTAAAGAAACATCTAAGGAATTTTACCTTGAAGAATGTGGGATTGATGATTATTCTAGCTTTCCGTTTTATGACTATACTGTTTTTCAGGATTTTGTCATCCACTGGATTTGTGAGGGGAAAGGGTATCTGCAAGTTGATGGGCAGACTTACTCTTTGGAGAAAAATGATGGTTTTATCCTAAGAAAAGGCCAAAAAGTGCGTTATTGGGCAAATCCAGAAGATCCTTGGACAACCTACTGGCTGGGATTTTCTGGAGACAAATTAAGCGACTATCTCCAAAACACACAAGTTTTTTATGATTCTGTTTGCCATTTTGATAGTCATTTTCAAACTAGGAAAATTATTCAAGATATCTGTCACAAAACTGCAGAAAGTAGGCAAAAAGAAAGCTGGTACCAGATGAAAGTTTATACCTTCCTTTACTACTTGCAGGAAGAATTTCCAGCAGAAATACCGCTGAATGTCGCTCAACTCCCTGTTGAAAAAGCTGCGCAAATTTTGCTGCAACAGTATGAACAAGACATCTCCATTCAAGACTTGGCATCCCAGGTCGGACTGAGTCGTAGCACCTTGTTTCGTCAGTTTAAGAAACTTTACCATAAATCTCCTCAACAATTTCTCCTTGAAACACGCCTGCTAAAGGCAAGAACACTCTTAACTGACACTGATCTATCTATAAAAGAAATTACCTTGGAAGTCGGCTATCAGGATCAGCTAGTCTTTTCAAAAGCTTTTAAGCATTTTTTCTCTGTGAGTCCTAAATTTTATCGCCAAAGCTGGAAAAATCCTCCATCCAACTAGCATCCATCTCAGCATTTGCTATAGAAGGGTCTTATTGATTGCTTCAAGTGCAGATAGATTCAATATAAAAAAATTTTGAAAACAGCATCCTGAAAGATAGATATCATTCATCTAACTTTTGGGGTGTTTTTCTATTGCCTCCCATTCACGTCAACATCTGAATCCATCATTTGAAAAACATGAGTTGAATTATCAATAGTAATTTGAGGTCGTCAAAAGTCCTTAAAAATGGTATAATGAAATCACTCTATAAAAGGATGAGAGACATGACATTAGTAACTAAAATACAAGAACAATTAGAAGGAATCGATATTCGTTTTAAAGAACCCTTGAAGACCTATACCTATACAAAGGTAGGAGGTCGAGCGGATTATCTAGTTTTGCCACGCAATCGCTATGAGATGGCGCGTGTCGTCCAATTTGCCAATCAGGAGAATATTCCTTGGATGGTGCTAGGAAATGCCAGCAACATCATCGTTCGTGAAGGTGGAATCCGTGGTTTTGTTATCTTGTGCGATAAGCTTAATAACGTCTCAGTTGATGGTTACACTATTGAAGCAGAAGCTGGTGCTAATTTGATTGAAACAACACGCATTGCTCTCCGTCATAGTTTAACTGGTTTTGAGTTTGCTTGTGGCATCCCTGGAAGTATCGGTGGTGCTGTCTTTATGAATGCGGGTGCTTACGGAGGAGAGATTGCTCACATCTTGCAGTCTTGTCAAATTTTGACCAAGGAAGGGGAAATCGAGACCTTGTCAGTCAAGGACTTGGCTTTTGGTTACCGCCATTCAGCTATTCAGGATTCTGGTGCCATTGTCTTGTCGGCTAAATTTGCCCTTGCTCCAGGAAATCACCAGGTCATCAAGCAGGAAATGGATCGCTTGACTCACCTTCGCGAACTCAAACAACCTTTAGAATACCCATCTTGTGGTTCAGTCTTTAAGCGTCCAGTCGGGCATTTTGCAGGTCAGTTGATTTCAGAAGCTGGTTTGAAAGGCTATCGTATCGGTGGTGTTGAAGTGTCTGAAAAGCATGCCGGTTTTATGATCAATGTTGCTGACGGAACGGCGAAAGACTACGAGGACTTGATCCAATCTGTTATTGAAAAAGTCAAGGAACACTCAGGTGTCACCCTTGAGAGAGAAGTTCGAATCTTGGGTGAGAAGGAATAAGGTTTCGCCAGAATAGCTGCTGCTATGTCAATGGAAAGGGGGTGAAAGCCTATCGGTAGCGAAGATGTATGCAGGTGGTTTTACTCCCTGCAAGAGGTAGTAGCGGCCTGACAGAGCCCTGATCTGTTAATTTATGAAAAAGAAGGAATTTATGCCAATTGAAAAAACCAATTATCGAATTCAAAAACGTCTCTAAAGTTTTTGAAGACAGCAACACCAAGGTTCTCAAAGACATCAACTTTGAGTTGGAAGAAGGGAAATTTTACACCCTTTTAGGCGCATCTGGTTCAGGAAAATCAACCATCCTAAACATCATTGCAGGTTTACTGGATGCGACGACAGGAGATATTTTGCTGGATGGGGTACGGATCAACGATATTCCAACCAACAAGCGAGACGTCCACACGGTCTTCCAATCCTATGCCTTGTTTCCACATATGAATGTGTTTGAAAATGTTGCCTTTCCGCTCCGCTTGCGTAAAATCGACAAGAAAGAAATCGAACAACGTGTAGCGGAAGTTCTCAAGATGGTTCAGTTGGAAGGTTATGAGAAACGTTCCATCCGTAAGCTTTCTGGAGGACAACGTCAGCGTGTGGCCATTGCCCGTGCCATCATCAACCAACCTCGTGTGGTTTTGTTGGATGAGCCCTTGTCAGCGCTGGATTTGAAGTTGCGAACAGACATGCAGTACGAACTGCGTGAACTGCAACAACGATTGGGGATTACCTTTGTCTTTGTCACTCACGATCAGGAAGAAGCCCTTGCCATGAGTGACTGGATTTTCGTTATGAATGATGGTGAGATTGTCCAGTCGGGGACACCTGTGGACATCTATGATGAGCCAATCAACCACTTTGTTGCCACCTTTATTGGTGAGTCCAACATCTTGCCAGGAACCATGATTGAGGACTACTTGGTCGAGTTCAATGGCAAACGCTTTGAAGCGGTCGATGGAGGGATGAAGCCAAATGAACCTGTTGAGGTTGTCATTCGTCCAGAGGACTTGCGCATTACTCTTCCTGAAGAAGGCAAGCTCCAAGTCAAGGTTGATACCCAGCTCTTCCGTGGGGTTCACTATGAGATCATCGCCTATGACGAGCTCGGAAATGAATGGATGATTCACTCGACCCGTAAGGCCATTGTGGGTGAGGAAATCGGTCTGGACTTTGAACCAGAAGACATCCACATCATGCGTCTCAACGAAACCGAAGAAGAATTCGATGCTCGTATCGAGGAGTACGTAGAAATCGAAGAGCAAGAAGCAGGTCTGATTAACGCGATCGAGGAGGAAAGAGATGAAGAAAACAACCTCTAAACTCTTTGTAGTGCCCTACATGCTTTGGATTGCCCTCTTTGTCCTCGCACCCTTGGTCTTGATTTTCGGTCAATCCTTTTTCAATATCGAAGGCCAGTTTAGCTTAGAAAACTATAAATCCTACTTTGCGTCACAGAACTTGACCTATCTTAAAATGAGCTTCAACTCTGTGCTTTATGCAGGAATTGTGACCTTGGTAACATTGCTCATCAGCTATCCAACAGCCCTCTTTTTGACCCGTCTCAAGCACCGTCAACTCTGGCTTATGCTGATTATTCTGCCAACCTGGATCAATTTGCTCCTCAAGGCCTATGCCTTTATCGGGATTTTTGGTCAAAATGGCTCTATTAACCAATTTTTGGAATTTATCGGAATCGGTTCGCAGCAGTTGCTCTTTACTGATTTCTCCTTCATCTTTGTCGCAAGCTACATCGAGCTTCCCTTTATGATTTTGCCGATTTTCAATGTCTTGGATGATATGGATAACAATCTTATCAATGCCAGCTACGACCTCGGTGCGACCAAGTGGGAGACCTTCCGTCATGTCATTTTCCCTCTATCTATGAATGGAGTGAGAAGTGGGGTCCAGTCCGTCTTTATCCCCAGTTTGAGTCTCTTCATGCTGACACGTTTGATTGGGGGTAACCGCGTTATCACACTGGGAACGGCCATTGAGCAGAACTTCCTGACCAATGACAACTACGGTATGGGTTCAACCATCGGTGTAATCCTCATCCTGACCATGTTCATCACTATGTGGGTGACCAAGGAAAGGAGAGAACGATGAAAAAATTTGCCAATCTCTACCTAGCCTTTGTCTTTATCATCCTTTATTTACCAATTTTTTACTTGATTGGCTATGCCTTTAATGCAGGGGATGATATGAACAGCTTTACTGGTTTTAGCTTGAGCCATTTTAAAACCATGTTTGGTGATGGCCGTCTCATGTTGATCCTCACCCAAACCTTTTTCTTGGCCTTCCTATCGGCCTTGATAGCGACCATTATCGGGACTTTCGGTGCTATTTACATCTACCAGTCTCGTAAAAAGTACCAAGAAGCCTTTTTATCACTTAATAATATCCTCATGGTTGCGCCTGACGTTATGATTGGTGCCAGCTTCTTGATTCTCTTTACCCAGCTTAAGTTTTCACTTGGATTTTTGACCGTTTTATCTAGTCACGTGGCCTTCTCTATCCCTATCGTGGTCTTGATGGTCTTGCCTCGTCTCAAGGAAATGAATAACGACATGATTCATGCGGCTTATGACCTTGGAGCCAGCCAGTTTCAGATGTTCAAGGAAATCATGCTTCCTTATCTGACTCCGTCTATCATTGCAGGTTATTTCATGGCCTTTACCTATTCGCTGGATGACTTTGCCGTGACCTTCTTTGTGACGGGGAATGGCTTTTCAACCCTCTCAGTCGAGATTTACTCTCGTGCTCGTAAAGGGATTTCCCTAGAAATCAATGCCCTCTCTGCCCTTGTCTTTCTCTTTAGTATTATCCTAGTTGTAGGCTATTACTTTATCTCACGTGAGAAGGAGGAGCAAGCATGAAAAAACTCTATTCATTTTTAGCAGGAATCGCAGCAATTATCCTCGTCTTGTGGGGGATTGCCTACCATCTAGATAGTAAAATCAATAGTCGAGATAGTCAAAAACTGGTTATCTACAACTGGGGAGACTACATTGACCCCGAACTTTTGGAGCAATTCACAGAAGAAACAGGCATCCAAGTCCAGTACGAGACCTTTGACTCCAACGAAGCCATGTATACCAAGATCAAGCAGGGTGGAACGACCTACGATATCGCTATTCCTAGTGAATACATGATCAACAAGATGAAGGATGAAGATCTCTTGGTTCCTCTTGATTATTCAAAAATTGAAGGCATCGAGAATATCGGACCAGAGTTCCTCAACCAGTCTTTTGACCCGGGCAATAAATTCTCCATCCCTTACTTCTGGGGGACCTTGGGAATTGTTTACAATGAAACCATGGTAGATGAGGCGCCTGAGCATTGGGATGACCTCTGGAAACCAGAGTATAAGGATTCTATCATGCTCTTTGATGGAGCGCGTGAGGTGCTGGGACTCGGGCTTAACTCGCTCGGTTACAGCCTAAACTCAAAGGATCCTCAGCAGTTGGAAGAGACAGTGGATAAGCTCTACAAATTGACTCCAAATATCAAGGCCATCGTTGCCGACGAGATGAAGGGTTACATGATTCAGAACAATGCGGCCATCGGTGTGACTTTCTCTGGGGAAGCCAGTCAGATGTTGGAGAAAAATCCTAACCTCAAGTATGTCGTTCCGACTGAGGCTAGCAATCTCTGGTTTGATAACATGGTCATTCCAAAAACCGTGAAAAACCAAGATGCCGCCTATGCCTTTATCAACTTTATGTTGAAACCCGAAAATGCTCTGAAAAATGCGGAGTATGTAGGCTATGCAACGCCAAATAACACAACCAAGGAACTGCTCCCAGAGGAGACCAAGGAAGACAAGGCCTTCTATCCAGACGCTGATACCATGAAAAACCTAGAAGTTTATGAGAAGTTTGACCATAAATGGACAGGAAAATATAGTGACCTCTTCCTACAATTTAAAATGTATCGGAAGTAGGAGATAAACGTAATAAAACGAATCAGTTAAGCTGGTTCGTTTTTGTTTTAAAAAATTTATATTTGGGCTTGACAAAAGCAATTTTAATGATAAAATAGTATACTTTATACATTTAGGAGGAATAAAAAAGATATGTGATTTATTTGGTATTCAGAAATGAAAACTCTTACAAAATATGGTATACTAATAGTAGTTTTCAAGAGCTTATATCTAGTGCTTGTTATAGGTTTACATACAAGATATGGGGTATAGATACCTATCTACCTCGAGAGGGGTCGGAAACGTAGCCATGTATCCCTTCTCATCAAACCAATACCATTTGTATAGCTACCTATCTACCTCGCGAGGGGCCGGAAACATATAATTCGGCATCCATTCATCCCTGGAGATTAGTATAGACACCTATCTACCTCGGGAGGGGCCGGAAACAGCAGAATCCAGATAGCTATGAATCGTTTCACTTCACGTAAAACAACCTATTCACCTCGAGAGGGGCCGGGAACTATTTCGTTGTGATCAATCCGTCTGGTTCAATGGTGAAGTATAGCTCCCTATCTACCTCGGTAGGGGTCGGAAACGCCATGTAACCATCTTCGTCGAACCAGTACCGCTTACGTATAGATACCTATCTATCTCGAGAGGGGCCGGAAACTTAAAGTTGATTTTTATTTCGAAATTCTCACCATTTGTATAGCTCCCTATCTACCTCGAGAGGGGCCGGAAACGGTGTTTTACCTTTAAACTACAGGAGATAATTATTAACATGTATAGCTCCCTATCTACCTCAAGAGGGGCCGGAAACTCAAAATCAGCCTTTCCATCGTTTAGACCATATCCAGGTATAGATACCTATCTACATCGAGAGGGGCCGGAAACCAATTTAGCAAACAAATCAAAAGTCACATTTTTACTGTATATCCACCTATCTACCTCGCTAGGGGCCGGAAACTCAGCATCAATTAGGCGTTGAAGTAAATCAGAGTTTGTATAGCTACCTATCTACCTCGAGAGGGGCCGGAAACAATTTAGCGTC
The DNA here is from genome assembly GCA_905221365.1 of bacterium. Taxonomy (GTDB): domain Bacteria; phylum Bacillota; class Bacilli; order Lactobacillales; family Streptococcaceae; genus Streptococcus. Next base: position 177,582 of record CAJNCX010000001.1, on the reverse strand, counting down.
TAAGTTTGTATTACGAGCGAAGCCTGTATAGCTACCTATCTACCTTGAGAGGGGCCGGAAACCTTCTACGTCGATAGATTGTAGCTCTACTCATGAGGTATAGCCACCAATCAACCTCGCTAGGGGCCGGAAATGCTACAATACCTGCGATTGCAATCCCTGATACTAAGGTATAGCTACCTATCTACCTTGAGAGGGGCCGGAAGCTAATACCATTTACCGTCGGTATGTTTAAGCCAACGTGTATGGCCACTTATCAACCTCACGAGGGGCCGGAAACAATCAATTCCTGCTTATTCATCTTCCAACTCCTTGTATAGCTACCTATCTACCTCGGTAGGGGTCGGAAACGATACTAGTGCCATTCTGGCACCTCCTTGATTTTTTGTATATCCACCTATCTACCTCGAGAGGGGCCGGAAACTCGCTTACACGAGCATCTTGCGATGGAGCTGAGCTTTGTATAGATACCTATCTACCTCGAGAGGGGACGGAAACTATAATCCTTCTTTCTTATTTTTATTTTTTAAAAATTATATTGTATAGATACCTATCTACCTCGAGAGGGGCCGGAAACTTAACGGACAAACCATGTACTCCTTAAGCCGACTATTGTATAGATACCTATCTACCTCGAGAGGGGCCGGAAACTTAACGGACAAACCATGTACTCCTTAAGCCGACTATTGTATAGATACCTATCTACCTCGAGAGGGGCCGGAAACTTAACGGACAAACCATGTACTCCTTAAGCCGACTATTGTATAGATACCTATCTACCTCGAGAGGGGCCGGAAACTTAACGGACAAACCATGTACTCCTTAAGCCGACTATTGTATAGATACTTATCTACCTCGAGAGGGGCCGGAAACGTGGTTGGAAAGGCACGATCTTGGACACTGGTTTCTTTTTAGGTATAGATACCTATCTACCTCGAGAGGGGCCGGAAACGAAATATACCCTTGCTTTTCAAGCTTCTCTACATAAGTATAGATACCTATTTACCTCGCGAGGGGCCGGAAACAAATAGACTTCCATTCAAGTCCATCTTTACTTCTAAGTTTAGATACCTATTTACCTCGAGAGGGGCCGGAAACACATCATAAGGAAAAACCAAGTCTTTTTCAGCAAGGTATTTATAGCTCCCTATCTACCTCGAGAGGGGCCGGAAACTCAACTGGAGCCGGTGGAACTACCAATTCAGCGATTGTATAGATACCTATCTACCTCGAGAGGGGCCGGAAACAAAATAGGAATTTCTGTTTCAACTTTTAGGACTTTTTCGGTATAGATATCTATCTACCTCGAGAGGGGCCGGAAACGAACCCTTCATCCCAGATTTGTTGAAGAATCTTGTGGAGTATAGCTACCTATCTACCTCGAGAGGGGCCGGAAACAATTTTTTCTTATAAAAGTAACCCACTGCTGTCAATAACGTGTATAGCCACCTATCTACCTCGGGAGGGGCCGGAAACTCCATAACTCGGTAAGAATAGTTTGGGGAAAAGAAAAGTATAGATACCTATCTACCTCGAGAGGGGACAGTTTCATAAGGGCAAAGGATTCCAAAAGTAAAAGAAAAACGCGCTCATAAGAAAGCAAAAGCGCAATTGTATCAATAAAGGAGGCATATGAAACGCATCGAACTATCATTTAAGCGGATTGACCAATCACCAAACGACCTATCAACAAAATTTCAAGGTTTTCTTATGGAAAACCTAGAACCAGACTATGTGACTTGGCTACATGAGCAGGAGACCAACCCCTACTCACTAAAAATCATCCATCAAAAAGACAAGACCCTATGGTCCCTTCACCTCCTGACGGATGAGGCTGTCAAGCAGATTTTGCCTTTTCTATTGGAGCTCAAGAGAGTAGAACTTCATGATTTACCGACTCTCATGGTGGAGTCTTTGTCCATGAAAGATCTCAGTTCAGAGCAACTCTTTGAGTTTTTTAATGAAAACCAAGATCGGTCACTCTACACCATTCATTTTCAAACTCCGACAGGATTTCGCTCCCAGGGAGAGTACGTACTCTTTCCGACCATGCGTCTCATCTTTCAGAGTTTGATGATGAAGTATGCACGTCTGGTCGAGAATCGTCAGAACATCGAAGAAGAAACCCTGGACTACTTGGTCAAGCATAGTAGGATTACCAGCTATCGATTGGAATCCAGCTATTTTAAAGTCCATGGCAAAAAAATACCTGGTTTCAGGGGGAAATTGACCTTTAAGATTACAGGTCCAAATACCTTGAAAGCTTATGCTAATATGCTTCTAAAATTTGGGGAGTACTCAGGTCTAGGTATGAAAACTAGCTTAGGGATGGGAGGTTTAGAACTTGAAGAAAGAAAAGATTGATTTAGTTTATGGGTCGCTCTTGCACGCTATCGGCAAGGTGATTCAAGGTTCCAGGCATGATGAGAAAGACCTGAGTACCATTGGGTCCGAATGGTTTAAACGCTTTTCGGACAATGAAAAAATAGCCCAGCAGATAGCCAAGGCTACTTCTAGTGATTTGCCGACGGACTTAGCTCCTGATAGTTTGGTCTATATCACCTCAGCTGCCGCAAAGATTGCTTCAGGACTAAAAGGGACAGCAAGAATTCATCAAGGAAAAGAAGATTTCCTAAGCAAACAATCGGATATCTTCAATGTATTTTCAGATAGCCCTAGTCAGCGTTATCTTGATGCGCGGCTATTAGAGCTTGATGGGGAGCCAAACTATGCCAAGGAATTGAGTGAGCCGTCTGACCAGTCAGATTATGACTTGATAGTAGAGACCTTAGAAAAAGAGTTTGAGAGATTTGATTTTAGCCAATCTGAGATAGATGCCCTTTTGAATCTCCTTGAGTCTACTCTTTCCTATGTACCTGTTTCGACAAGAACCAAGGGACTATCAGATATTTCTCTAGCAACCTACAGTCGTCTGACAGCTGGCTTTGCCCTAGCTATAGAGGAATATTTAGCTGATAAGAATTGCCGTGACTATGAGAAGGTACTGGGGCAAGATTTAGAAGTTTTTTATAGCGAGAAGGCCTTTTTATTAGCAAGTTTTGACTTGTCAGGGATTCAGGATTTTATCTACAATATCGCAACAGCTGGTGCAGCCAAGCAACTAAAAGCACGTTCCTTATATCTAGATTTCATGGGGGAACATATTGCTGACAGCTTACTGGAGAAGTTAGAGCTTACGAGGGCTAATCTTCTCTACGTCGGTGGAGGGCACGCTTACTTTATCCTTCCAAACACCGAAAAAACTAGAGAAACCTTGGCTAGCTTTGAAGCAGAATTCAATCAGTTTTTGGTCAAGCATTTCCAGACAGGTTTGTACGTAGCATTTGGTTGGAGTCCATTTTCTGCCAATGATATGACAACGACACTGGCCGACTATCGAAAAGTCTATCAAACAACCAGTCGGATGATTTCTCAAAAGAAAATTTCTCGTTATGATGCCAAAACTCTCCTTGAACTCAACCAAGGAGGAAAAAGCTCCCAGAAAGAATGTGCAATTTGTCACTCAGTCGAAAAGCTTACCAAGTATAAAGATCAAGAGGTATGCCATATCTGTGCAGGGATGTATCGCTTTGCCAAGGAAATACAAGAAAACTACTATATTGTGACAAAAGAAAAAGGCCTGCCGATAGGTCCGGGAGCCTATATTAGTGGTATTTCCAAAGCCGACCTCGCTAATGAAGAGTGGGACCGTGTTTATGTAAAGAATAGCTATAGTACAGATATCTTAAAAGCCACTCATGTCTTTGTCGGAGATTACAAGTATGATGAGATTTACGAGTATGCTAAACTATCTCAGGAGTCTGGTCAAGGTATTAAGCGTCTGGCAGTTGTTCGACTAGATGTAGATGACCTAGGAGCAGCCTTTATGGCTGGATTCTCTTATCAAGATAGTGGCAAGTATAATACTCTGGCACGCTCGGCAACCTTCTCTAGAAGTATGAGTCTCTTCTTTAAGGTCTATATCAACCAGTTTGCCAAAGAGAAAAAACTATCGATCATTTATGCCGGTGGAGATGATGTATTTGCTATTGGTTCCTGGCAGGATATTATTGAGTTTACTATTTGTCTCCGACAAAACTTTATCAAGTGGACAATTAGCAAATTAACCCTATCAGCAGGGGTTGGCCTTTTTCCAGATAAAACTCCAGTTAGCCTCATGGCTGAGGAAACTGGTAAGTTAGAAGGAGCAGCCAAGGATAACGATAAGGATAGTATTTCCCTTTTTGAAAAAAATTATACCTTGAAGTTCGACCAATTTATTGACAATGTCTATAATGGGAAACTGAAGAGCATTCGTTACTACTTTAATATTCAAGATGAGCGAGGAAAGAGTTTTGTATATAGACTTATTGAGCTCCTTCGCAACTACGATCGTATGAATATTGCTCGATTAGCCTATTATTTGACCCGCTTAGAAGATCAAACTTCTAAGGACAAAAAAGAAGAGTTTAAAGAGTTTAAAGATTTATTCTTTTCTTGGTATACAGGTAGCGACAATGAACGTAAGGAAGCAGAGATAGCTTTACTTCTATATATTTATGAGATTAGAAAGGATTCATAGATGGCAATTTTAACAGATGATAATTACGTAGATAAGGCAGAGAATGTTATTAAATCACTGAATCGAAACACTAGAGATTCTAGGAACCCTGAAGCATTCCTTTTAACAACTAGCAAAATTAGAAACCTACTAAGCTTGACGAGTACTCTCTTTGATGAAAGTAAGGTTAGAGAGTATAAGGATTTAGCTGACAAAATTGCTTATTTGAGAGTGCAGTTTGTTTATCAATCGGGCCGAGAAACTGCGGTTAAAGACTTGGTTAAAAAGGCTGAAATTCTAGACATTTTAAAAGAAATAAACAATAAGGAAAGTCTCCAACGTTTTTGTCGTTATATGGAAGCACTAGTAGCTTATTTCAAATTTTATGGAGGAAAAGATTAATGGCATTCGCAAAAATACAAGTAACAGCACAAATTCGTCTAGAAACAGGACTTCATATTGGAACCAGCAATGCTTTTGCGGCAATTGGGGCTACTGATTCTCCTGTAATCAAGGATCCTATTACTAACTTACCCATTATTCCTGGTTCAAGTATCAAAGGGAAGATGCGTAGTCTTCTTTCAAAAGTTTATAATGAACGACTAGCTAAGAAACCAGGAGAAGATGGCGAACTTCTAAGTCGACTCTTTGGGAACAGTTCAGATAATCGCTATAAAATGGGGCGACTCATTTTTAGAGATGCTTTCTTAATCAATAAGGACGAGTTAGATTCATTAGGGGTCAAGAGTTATACTGAAGTTAAGTTTGAAAATACTATTGACCGTATCACTGCTGAAGCGAATCCGAGACAAATTGAACGTGCCATCCGTAAGAGTGCTTTTGCATTTGAATTAATCTATGAAATCACAGATGACAGTGAAGAACAAGTGGAAGAAGATTTCAAAGTAATTCTTGATGGATTAAAACTCTTGGAACTTGATTATTTAGGTGGATCAGGCTCTCGTGGATATGGTAAAGTTGTTTTTGAGGATCTTAAAGCAAATACAGTTTTCGGAAACTATGATGTTAGTAGATTGAATGAACTTTTAACTACGGAGGTCTAGTATGACCTATAAGATGTATATTATGAACTTTCAGTCTGCTCACTTTGGAGCAGGAACTCTGGATAGTTCTAAAATGACTTTTACAGCGGACAGATTGTTTTCAGCCTTAGCTATTGAAGCAAAAAAAATGGGTAAAATGGAGGAATTTGTATCATTAGCAGTTCAAGATGAATTTGTTTTGACTGACGCCTTTCCTTATCAGTCAGGTCCATTTTTACCTAAGCCGATAGGATTTCCAAAGTTTGATAAGCCTGACTTAACAACGGATGTCAAAGAAGTAAGACGTCAAGCTAAGATGGCAAAGAAACTTCAGTTTATACCCTTGGATAAATTTGATTCTTATGTAAAAGGAACGCTTTTTGAAGACGCAGAGCATGCACAAACAAACATCGTCACTAAAAACCAACCTCACGTTGATGGGGCTCTTTATCAAGTTTCTACTGTTAGATTTAGAGATGATTCTTCACTTTACGTGATCGGAAACGAATCTGAGCTCTTAAATGAACTCATGACAAGCTTGCAGTATACAGGAATTGGTGGGAAACGCTCCAGTGGCTATGGGCAATTTGATTTGACCATTACAGACCTACCTGATGGTTTAAAAAATCGCCTTACCAAGGTCCATCAAGGAACAGTCATGACCTTAACAACTTCTTTACCAATTGAAAAGGAACTTGAACATGCTATGGAAACTGGTTCTTATTTATTAAGTAAATCAAGTGGTTTTGCTTTTAGTACAGAAACTAATGAAAATTACCGAAAGCAGGATTTATATAAGTTTGCTTCTGGATCTACTTTCTCTGAAATATTTACAGGACAGATTGTGGATGTAAGGCCTCTAGATTTCCCACATGAAGTATTAAACTATGCTAAACCACTATTTTTCAAGATGGAGGGAGAAAGATGAGAACAGAATATAGAACCTTTCAATTTAGCCTCCTAGCCATGGCTCCTATCCATATTGGGAATGGTGAGAAATATACTTCTCGAGAATTTATCTATGAAAATGGCTACTTTTATTTCCCAGATATGGGTAAGTTTTATAATCGAATGGTGGAGAAAGGTTATGACCAGAAGTTTGAACGGTTTTTACAAGAGACAAAGCCAAGCGCCAGAAATAATCGCTTGATTTCCTTTTTACTGGATAACCGTATTTCTGACCGTAACTTTGGTGGCTATAGAATTATTGAAACTGAGTTAGAAACAGATAATAAACAATTAAGAGGAGGCGCATTAAATCAAGTATCAAAGTTTATGAGAGATGCTTTTGGAAATCCGTATATTCCTGGAAGTTCATTAAAGGGAGCTATTCGGACTATCTTGATGAATACCAATCCTGACTGGAATAATAAAAATGTTGTGAAAGATAAAAAGGAAAACAAATCTTTGATTCCTTGGGGAGCAAAAAAAGGTCAGAGCTATGATGACTTGTTTAACGCTATTCGTGTTAGTGATAGCAAACCATTTAGTAATGAGAGTCTTATTTTAGTTCAAAAATGGGATTGTTCAGCCAAGACCTCCCTTGCCAAGCCTCTGCCTTTATACAGGGAAGCTTTAACTCCTGGCAAAATAATTAATTTTAAAATTACCACAACTACAAAGGAGGCGGGGGAATTAATTGAGAAACTTGGTGAGAAAGCATTTGAATTTTATAATGACTATAAGATTTTTTTCCTCAAAGATTTTCCTGAAAATAAAATTCAGCCAAATATTCAATATCCTATCTATTTGGGAGCGGGAAGTGGAGCTTGGACAAAAACCTTGTTTCAACAAGCGGATGGAATCTTACAAAAACGGTATAGTCGAATGAAGACCAAGATGGTTGGTAAGGGAGTGTTGAAACTAACAAAAGCACCAAGGAAAAGTGTTAAAACAACACAAGCAACTCGTAAACTGATAATAAATGATGAATCCTTCTATGAGATGGGCAAGGCAAACTTTATGATTAAGGAGATTACTAAATGAAGGTTTTGATTTCGGCAGTGGGTGATACAGATCCTATACGAAATTTTCACGATGGAGCCTTAGTACATATTGCGAGAAAATACCGTCCAGATAAGATTATTATTGTTTTTTCTGAGGAAATGATTAGTAAGAAAGATGATATTGAGAAAGTAATTCGTTCTATTGATAGTGAATACGTCCCAGAGATTGTATACCATGAGCCAATCATCTTAAATAAAGATGTATATGTTTTTGATACCATGTATGATCAATTTGATTCTATTATACAAGAGTATTATACAAAAGACGACGAATTTATCCTCAATCTTTCAAGTGCAACTCCTCAAATAAAATCAGCTTTGTTTGTGATTAATAGACTTAGTGAAATCAATGTCAAGGCAGTACAAGTTCCAACTCCTGTAAAAAAATCAAACGCTGGAGTTGGACATGATGATTCAGAAGATATTGACGCACTAATTGATACAAATATAGATAATAAGCAGGACTTTGTCGATCGAACTATTGAAGATACTTCAGATAAGTTTAAACAAGGCATAATGAAAAAAACTTTACGTGATTTTATTAAGAAATATGATTATAAAGCTAGTTTAGAGATTGCAAATCAATTGCCTGACTTCCCTGGTTTGAAAGATTGTCGCAAAAAGTTACAAGATATTGTGAATTCATTAGATAGGCAAGATGTACCTCAAGTCCTCCAAAAGAAAAAATGGAGTGAAGAACAGAAAAAAGTACTAAATGCTTATTTGACTATTGATTTGCAAAAAGAACGTGGTAATTTTAGTGAAGGTCTGATTAGAATTAAAAACCTTACAGAGTTTATCTTAGAAGATTATATCGAAAATCGTTATCCAGGATTTTTGGATAATTACGTGAGTGAATCAGAGAAATATTATCTCGGGATTTGGGATTATAGTAAGATCTTAAAAGAAAAACATGAGTGGAATCAATATAAAAAAATCAAACCAGTTATTAGCATGAATTCAACTCGAAATACTGTAGCTCATAAATTGGATCCATTAGATTCTGAGGAATTAAAACAGTTAGGTCCTGTCCTAAAAACCTTAAAGGGACTAGTCAAGGAACAGTATCAACTCGTTGAGAAGGATTTTAGCTTTTACAAGGACTTAAATAAGGAATTATTAGAATTACTGAAATAATGAGAGGTAGAATATCTTGGAAATTTTAATTTCAGCAGTTGGAACGACAGATCCGATAAGCAATAATCGAGATGCAGCTTTATTACATATTGCTCGAACATATAGACCTGAACAAATTGTTTTGGTTTATAGTGAAGAAATGTTAGTAAAAAAAGATCTTGTTGAGAAAGCATTATGTTCAATAGAGGGTTATCATCCTAAAGTGGTTATTGAATCAATCATATTGAAAAATGATGAAGTCTATCTGTTTGATAAAATGTATGAAGTGATGGGACAGATTATTGAAAAATATTCTGGAACAGATCATCAATTAATCTTAAATCTATCTTCAGGGACACCTCAGATTATTTCTGCTTTGTTTGCCTTAAATCGAATTAATGACTATAATACGCAAGCCATACAGGTTGCAACTCCTAACAAATCTGCAAACAGAAAGTATGTGCCCCTTACAAGTGAAGGTGAGCAGAAGCTTTTTGACGAGAACGAGGATAACCAAAAGGATTACGAAGATCGTACAATCAAAGATGAAGCTGAAAAATTTAACCAGTCTCTTATCAAGCGCCACTTAAGAAATTTAATCTCTTCTTATGATTATCTTGCTGCGGAAGAATTAGTTACTAGAAAAGAATACAATAAATTACTTTCTAAAAAGAAATTAGCTCGTTTAAGAGACATATTAAATGATTTTGTAAAAGTATTTAAAACTCAAGCGATTTTAAAAGATATTCAGGGATATTCACTCACAGAGGTTGAGAAAAAAGCTCTTAATTACTTTTTAATGATTGAAGTTTTGAAAGAGAGAGGGCAGGTTGCTGATGTCTTAATCAAATCAAAGTCTTATGTTGAATTTATCATCGAGGAGAAGATAAAGAAAGATTATCCAGATTTAATCAAACATGATGGGACTTTTCCAAAGTTAAATGAAGAATACAAGGATTTTGAAGCTATTTTAGATTTCATTGACCTAGAATTTAAGAAAGCCAAGGGTATAAAAGATGAGAAGGAAAGAATCTATTCTCCTCAGTCAACCTTAAATCTCTTATCTTATGAAAATATTCTATCTTATTATCAAGTTTCTCCTGAATTACTTAAGTCCATAAAGTTAATAAATAGCTTAAATGGTGAGAGAAATAAGGTGGCACATGGCTTGTCAGAGATTAATAGTAAACTAGTCAATTCAAAGAAATTGCAACAGACTATAGATACTTTGCGCTTTATTTTACAAGATACATTTGAGATTGATGATAGCTATTTCTCTTGTTATCAAACACTCAATAATGAAATGCTTAACTTACTTCGTCAATAATATACTTTATCAATAAATCGATTTGCTGATGATACATATAATGTGATTGCAAGTGCTTGCTTTCCTAGTTGACGCAAACTAAAAAAAACGATATAATAAGAAAGTTGAGAATTGATTTTCTGTCATCTTAGTCCAGAGAATTGGCGGTGCTGCGAGCCATCTAAGGTAGGAAGTCATGCTACTCAATCAGACAATTGCATAAGAATAAGAGAATGACAAGTTCATTGAATGAAGGTGGTACCGCGGTTTTTCGCCCTTCGTGATATGAGCTTGTCTTTTGATTTTTGGAGGTGTTTATGAAGACATTTCTCGTGAAACAAAAGTTTCGTCTTGGAGGCGAACGCTTCGATATCAAGGATGATAGAGGAGTAGTGAACTATCAGGTGGAGGGATCTTTCTTCCAAATTCCTAAGACCTTTACAGTCTATGACGCCTATGGTGAGCAAGTCAGTGAAATCAGCAAAGAATTTTTCACCTTGCTTCCTCGCTTTACTATTCAGCTACGGGACGGGTCAAATTTCGTTATTCGTAAGAAGTTGACCTTCTGGCGTGATAAGTATGAGTTTGATAATCTAGATCTCCGTATCGAGGGCAATATCTGGGATTTGAATTTCAAATTACTAGATGATCGTGATCAGCTTGTCGCCGAGATTCAGAAAGAGATTTTCCATTTGACCTCAACTTACACCGTAACCGTCTATGAAGACTCTTATGCAGACCTGGTCATTTCCCTCTGTGTCGCAATTGACTATGTGGAGATGCTGGAAAGCCAATCAAATTAAACAAGTAAATAAGGAGAAATTATGAAACAACTATCTAGTGCTCAAGTTCGCCAAATGTGGCTAGATTTCTGGGCAAGCAAAGGCCACTCTGTAGAACCATCAGTTAGCTTGGTTCCTGTAAACGACCCAACTCTTTTGTGGATCAACTCTGGGGTAGCAACCCTTAAGAAATATTTTGACGGGACTATTAAACCTGAAAATCCACGTATCACCAATGCGCAAAAAGCTATCCGTACTAACGATATTGAAAACGTAGGGAAGACTGCGCGCCACCATACTATGTTTGAAATGTTGGGGAACTTCTCTATCGGGGATTACTTCCGTGATGAAGCTATCACTTGGGCTTATGAGCTTTTGACAAGCCCAGAATGGTTTGACTTCCCAGCTGAAAAACTCTACATGACCTACTATCCAGATGATAAAGATTCTTACAACCGCTGGATTGAAGTAGGAGTGGATCCAAGCCACTTGATTCCAATCGAAGACAACTTCTGGGAAATCGGTGCTGGACCTTCTGGACCTGATACAGAAATCTTCTTTGACCGTGGAGAAGCCTTTGACCCAGAAAATATCGGTCTTCGCCTGCTTGCAGAGGATATCGAAAACGACCGTTACATTGAAATCTGGAATATCGTTCTGTCACAATTTAACGCAGACCCTGCTGTTCCTCGTAGCGAGTACAAGGAATTGCCACACAAAAATATTGATACGGGCGCTGGTTTGGAGCGTTTGGTGGCAGTTATCCAAGGGGCTAAGACAAACTTTGAAACGGACCTCTTCATGCCAATCATTCGTGAAGTTGAGAAATTGTCTGGTAAGGTCTATGACCAAGACGGCGACAACATGAGCTTCAAGGTTATCGCTGACCACATTCGTTCCCTTTCATTTGCTATCGGTGATGGTGCCCTTCCAGGAAATGAAGGTCGTGGTTATGTCCTTCGCCGTCTCCTCCGTCGCGCGTCTATGCACGGTCAAAAATTGGGCATCAACGAGCCTTTCCTTTACAAACTCGTTCCAACTGTTGGGAAAATCATGGAAAGCTACTACCCAGAAGTACTTGAGAAACGCGACTTTATCGAGAAAATCGTCAAGAGCGAAGAAGAGTCATTTGCCCGTACCCTCCACTCAGGTCAACACTTTGCTCAAGGTATCGTAGCAGACTTGAAAGAAAAAGGTCAATCAGTGATTGCTGGGCAAGATGTCTTCAAACTCTATGATACGTACGGATTCCCAGTGGAATTGACAGAAGAAATCGCTGAAGAAGCTGGTATGACTGTCGACCGTGAAGGATTTGAAGCAGCCATGAAAGAGCAACAAGAACGTGCTCGTGCGTCAGCTGTCAAAGGCGGCTCAATGGGCATGCAAAACGAAACCCTTCAAAATATTACAGTGGAAAGTGTCTTCAACTACAATGCTAGCCAATTGCCCTCTAAGTTGGTCGCTATCGTAGCGGACAATGCTGAAGTAGAAGCTGTTTCAGAAGGAACTGCCTCTCTTATTTTTGCAGAGACACCATTCTACGCTGAAATGGGTGGACAAGTAGCTGACCACGGTCAAATCTTGGATGCTGCAGGAAACCTTGTTGCTACTGTGACAGATGTTCAAAAAGCACCAAACGGACAAGCTCTTCACACTGTTGACGTCCTTGCACCGCTTGCTTTGAACCAAGAATACACATTGGCCATCGACACCAATCGTCGTCTTCGTGTCATGAAAAACCACACTGCGACTCACTTGCTCCATGCGGCCCTTCACAATATCCTTGGCAGCCATGCAACTCAGGCAGGTTCCCTTAACGAAGTAGAATTCCTTCGCTTTGACTTCACTCACTTCCAAGCAGTAACCGTTGAAGAACTTCGTGCGATTGAACAGCAAGTCAACGAGAAAATCTGGGAAGCTCTTGAAGTTAAGACTGTTGAGACAGATATTGACACTGCTAAAGAAATGGGAGCTATGGCCCTCTTTGGTGAGAAATACGGTAAAGAAGTTCGTGTTGTGACCATTGGTGACTACTCTATCGAGCTCTGTGGTGGTACCCACGTTGGCAACACTTCTGAAATTGGTCTCTTCAAGATTGTTAAAGAAGAAGGAATCGGATCAGGAACTCGCCGTATCTTGGCAGTGACTGGTAAGGAAGCCTTTGAAGCCTACCGTGAACAAGAAGACGCTCTGAAAGCAGTAGCAGCAACCTTGAAAGCACCTCAACTCAAGGAAGTACCTCACAAGGTGGAAGGACTTCAAGAGCAACTTCGCCAACTTCAAAAAGAAAATGCAGAATTGAAGGAAAAAGCCGCCGCAGCCGCCGCAGGTGATGTATTCAAGGATGTGAAGGAAGTTAACGGCCACAGCTTTATCGCTAGCCAAGTTTCTGTATCAGATGCAGGTGCCCTTCGTACCTTTGCGGATAACTGGAAACAAAAAGACTACTCTGACTTGCTTGTCCTAGTTGCCGCTATCGGTGACAAGGTCAATATCCTTGTTGCAAGCAAGACCAAAGACATTCACGCGGGTAACTTGGTTAAAGAATTGGCTCCAATCGTCGATGGACGTGGTGGTGGTAAACCAGACATGGCCATGGCAGGAGGAAGCAACCAAGCGAAAATCCAAGAACTCTTGGATGCAGTAGCAGGTAAATTGTAATCAAACAAAGATCTATCCATTTGGGTAGGTCTTTTTGTGCATACAAAAAAGCCAAATCTGGTTGGATTTGACTTGTAACTGATAGGTTTATTTTGTTGCCCAGACACTTACGGATCTAGCTGAGACCGGAAATTCTCCATAACCGTCAGCATCGATCGTAACTTGTGCTGGATGATTTTCAAGGAGGTCAACAAAGGTTTGGTCAGCCCATTCTTGACCAACAAACATAGACTTGCTGTTTTCTTGGTCATTTGAGATAAGGACAGCGATTGGGGATTGGTTTTCAGCGCCTGAACGAACCCATCCGATACAGTTGGCATCGTCAAAGTAGTCTGTTTGCTCTCCGTAGGCCAAATCTTTTCGGATGGCTAGGAGGCAGTCAAGAACTTCTCTGAAATCCTGTTGGGCGTATTTTCCTGAGATACCGTAGTAGTCTCCGTAAAAAACACATGGAAGTCCATCTTGACGTAAAAGAATAAGCGCATAGGCAGCTGGCTTGAACCATTCTTCAACAGTTGATTCTAGTGCCTGCCCTCTCTGGGTATCGTGGTTGTCAACGAAAGTGACAGCCTTATCAGGCTTGAGTTCAACCAAGCTATCAGTAAAGATAGTACGAAGGTCGTAACTTGCTCCAGCATTACTAGCTTCAAAGAGATTCTGGTGGAGGCGAACATCGACAAGGTCAAAACGTTCCTCTGTTTTCTCGAGATAGTCTAGATTTGCTTCCTTGTCTGGATTCCAAAATTCAGCAAAAACATAGAAATCTTCGCCGTATTTTTCCTTCATATCACGGATGAAATTGCGCATAAAGAAAGAGTCAATGTGCTTAACGGCATCCAAGCGGAAACCAGCTACACCAGTCGTTTCCATAAACCAGTCAGCCCAGTCATAGATGTTTTGGATGACTTCAGGATGCTTAAAGTCTAGGTCGGCATACATGAGGTAGTCGTAGTTACCGTTTTCGTTATCGACCAATTCTTCGTTTGCCCAGCCCTTGTTGTCCCCTTGGATCAGGTAAATGCCAGATTTACGGCGCTTGGCATCGTAGTCTGTACCTGTGAAGTGGTACCAGTGCCAGTGGAAATCATTGTAGGTGTCTTGGCGACCATCGAAGGTGAAGTGGGTCCAGCCATTGATAGTAAATGGCTCACTTAGTTGAACGGTACGATCCTCAGGGTCCACTTCAATAACCTGAAAGGCTTCCATATGATCGGCAGCAGCCTTGTGATTGAGCACCACATCGGCCATAGGTTGAATTCCCTGTGCCTTTAAGGCTTGAATGGCTTGAAGATAGTCTTCTTTAAACCCATACTTGGTACGGACAGTCCCTTTTTGGTGAAATTCGCCTAAGTCGAATAAGTCATAGACCCCATAGCCTACATCTTTTTCATTGGTTGCCTTAAAAGCTGGTGGCATCCAGACGTGGCTAATCCCCAGATGAGCTAGGTGTGGAGCATCTTCAGCCAGACGCGTCCAGTGCTGGCCGTCGTGAGGCAAATACCATTCAAAGTATTGCATAAGTGTCTGATTTTGCATTGTTTTTCCTCTTGCTTATCAATGTTGTGTTTTATTCTACCATAAAGTTTAGAACTAGGCAAACGTTTGCGCAAGATTCTATACTCATTTCTGAAATTGTCTATTTTTAGCGCGTGGAAACTCTCCTTCCATTACAAGGGAAAGGATGTTTTGGTGAAAAAGTAAATGGAATAAACTTATTTGAACAAAAATGACACTCAGTAAACTAAAGTACATATGGTTAAACGGTTTCTTTTTTGAGAATTGTCACAAAATTTGCTATAATAGTAGCTATGAATAGAATTAGGGTCAGCAGACGTGTTGAAAAAAAGCTAGCTAAGGGTCTAGTTCTTTTGGAAGCGAGTGATTTAACAGATATCGAACTGACGGATCAGGCAGTAGAAGTTCTTAGTCAAGACGGAAAGTTTTTAGGGAGTGCCTATCTTTCTCAGCAGAACAAGGGAATCGGCTGGTTCATCAGCAAGGAAAAGGTTCGTTTCAATCAAGCCTTTTTTGAAATTCTGTTTCGTAAGGCCAAGGAAGCTAGAAAGCCTTATTATCAAGATGACTTGACTACTGCCTTTCGCCTTTTTAACCAAGAGGGGGATGGTTTTGGTGGTCTGACTATTGATCTCTATGGAGATTATGCTGTCTTTTCTTGGTACAACTCCTTTGTTTACCAGATTCGTGAGCTGATCGTAAAGGCTTTTAAGGAAGTTTTTCCTGAGGTCTTGGGAGCGTACGAAAAGATTCGTTTTAAAGGTCTAGACTACGAGTCTGCCCATATTTATGGTGAGGAAGCGCCAGACTATTTTACTGTTCTTGAGAATGGAGTGCTCTATCAAGTCTTTATGAATGATGGCTTGATGACAGGTATTTTCCTAGACCAGCATGAGGTTCGTGGGAGTCTGGTTGACGGTCTAGCAATGGACAAATCCTTGCTCAATATGTTTTCCTATACAGCTGCCTTTTCAGTTGCTGCAGCTATGGGAGGCGCGAGTGAGACGACTTCTGTCGACTTGGCCAAACGGTCCAGAGAGCTATCAGAAGCTCATTTTCAGGCAAATGGATTCAGCACGGACAATCATCGTTTTATCGTCATGGATGTCTTTGAATATTTCAAGTATGCCAAGCGAAAAGGCTTGACCTATGATGTGATTGTGCTTGATCCGCCGAGCTTTGCCCGTAATAAAAAACAAACATTTTCTGTGGCGAAGGATTATCACAAGTTGATTTCCCAGAGCCTAGAGATTTTAAATCCGGGAGGGATTATCATTGCTAGTACTAATGCTGCCAATGTTTCCCGCCAGAAATTTACAGAACAAATTGATAAAGGTTTTGCAGGAAGAAGGTATCAGATTTTAAACCAATATGGTCTTCCTGCAGACTTTGCCTATAATAAAAAAGATGAAAGCAGTAATTACCTCAAGGTGATTAGTATGAAGGTTAGTAAATGAAATTAGTCGTCTCAGTAATGCCAAGAAGTTTAGAAGAAGCGCAAGAACTGGATGCCACTAGGTATGAAGATGCCGATATCATTGAGTGGCGTGCGGACTTTCTTACAAAGGACGCTATTTTACAGGTAGCACCCGCTATCTTTGAGAAATTTGCAGGACGCGAACTGGTCTTTACCCTTCGGACCCGCGCTGAGGGAGGAGAAATCGAACTTTCCCCAGAAGAGTATGTTCAAATCATCAAGGAAGTTACTCAGCTTTATCAGCCGGATTATGTAGATTTTGAGTATTTCAGCTACAAGGACGTTTTTGAGGAAATGTTGGATTTTCCAAATCTGGTTTTGAGTTATCACAATTTCCAAGAAACACCTGAAAACATGATGGAGATTCTGTCTGAGTTGACCAGCCTCTCTCCGAAAGTGGTCAAGGTATCAGTTATGGCCCATACGGAGCAGGATGTTTTAGACTTGATGAACTACACACGAGGATTTAAAACACTCAACCCTGAGCAAGAGTACGTAACCATTTCCATGGGGAAAATGGGCAAGGTATCACGCATCACTTCAGATGTGACGGGTTCGAGTTGGTCATTTGCTAGTCTGGATGAAGCGAGTGCCCCAGGTCAGATTTCTCTATCAAACATGAAAAAAATCAGGGAGATTTTGGATGAAGCTTGATGGCTATACACGTTTAGCTGCAGTTGTTGCAAATCCCATCAAACACTCTATTTCACCCTTCATCCACAATAGGGCCTTTGAGGCGACAGCTACCAATGGTGTCTATGTAGCTTGGGAGATTGAAGCGGGTGACTTGGCAGAAACAGTAGCCAATATTCGTCGCTACCAGATGTTTGGCATCAACCTGTCTATGCCTTACAAGGAGCAAGTGATTCCTTATCTGGATGAGTTGAGTGATGAAGCTCGTTTGATTGGGGCGGTCAACACAGTTGTCAATCAAGATGGAACGTTAATTGGATATAATACAGATGGCAAGGGATTTTTTAAGAGCTTGCCTTCTTTTACAATCTCGGATAAGAAAATGACCATTCTGGGAGCAGGTGGTGCAGCCAAGTCCATTTTGGCTCAGGCTATTTTGGACGGAGTCAGTCAAATTTCAGTCTTTGTGCGTTCAGTTTCCATGGAAAAAACAAGACCTTACCTAGACAAGTTGCAGGAGCAAACGGGCTTTAAAGTGGACTTGTATGCTTTAGAAGATGTTTCTGAACTGCAAGAAAAAATTGCCAAGTCAGACCTGCTCGTCAATGCGACTAGTGTAGGAATGGATGGGCAGTCGTCCCCAGTTCCAGAAAGCATCAATTTGCCAGAAACTCTCTTGGTTGCAGATATTATTTACCAACCCTTTGAGACGCCATTTTTGAAATGGGCTAGAAATCAGGGCAATCCAGCTGTCAATGGCCTGGGAATGTTGCTCTATCAAGCTGCTGAAGCTTTTCAACTGTGGACAGGTAAAGAAATGCCGACAGGCGAGATTTGGCAGTCCTTAACAGAAAAATATAAATAGTGAAAAGGAGACCCTACTATGAAAATCAGAATCGATATTCCGCATCATCCTTATGATATTCAGATTGAAAAAGGTTGTCTGGCTCAGGCTGGTCAATGGTTGCGAGAACTCTGGCAACCGCAAAAAGTGGTCATTGTAACAGACAACCATGTAGCTTCTCTTTATGCAGAGAGGGTCAAGCTCAGCCTAGAAGATGCTGGTTTTCAGGTAGCTGTTTTTGATTTCTTAGAAGGCGAAGAAAGAAAGAATTTAACCACTGTTCAGAAAGTCTATGAGTTTCTAGTTAAGCAGGGGTTGACTCGTAGCGATGGAATTGTGGCTCTAGGTGGTGGTGTCGTTGGAGATCTGGCAGGTTTCGTAGCCTCTACCTATATGCGAGGCATTCACTTTGTTCAGATTCCGACTAGTTTGACAGCCCAGGTGGATTCTTCTATCGGTGGAAAGACGGGTGTCAATACTCCTTTTGCTAAAAATATGGTGGGGACTTTTGCCCAACCAGATGGGGTTCTGATTGACCCGCTTGTCCTTGAAACACTCGGAAAAAGAGAGTTGATTGAAGGAATGGGTGAGGTTATCAAGTACGGCTTGATTGAGGATCCAGAACTATGGGCTCTCTTGACGGAACTGGATGGTTCTGTTGAGAGCATTCTGGAACATGCAGAAACCTTGATTGAACATTCTTGTCAGGTGAAGCGCAAGATGGTGGTCGAAGATGAGTTGGACAATGGTGTTCGGCTTTACCTCAACTTTGGACACACTATTGGCCACGCCATTGAAGCAACAGCTGGTTACGGCAAGGTCATGCATGGTGAGGCTGTGGCCATGGGCATGGTACAGATTTCCAAGGTTGCTGAGGAAAAAGGCCTTATGCCGATTGGTATAACCCAGTCCATCACAGAGATGTGCCAGAAGTTTGGTTTACCTGTTGACTATGAAAACTGGGATGTTGACAAGCTCTATCAGGCACTTACTCATGACAAGAAAGCACGTGGCAATACCTTGAAATTGGTCTTGGTACCAGAGCTTGGTTCAGCGACCATTCACCCAGTTTCTCTGGAAGAGATGAAAGACTACTTGGTAAAATAAGGAGAGTGTATGAGATATTTAACTGCAGGAGAATCACATGGCCCCCGTCTAACAGCTATTATTGAGGGAATTCCAGCGGGACTTCCTTTGACAGCTGAGGATATTAATGGGGACCTTAAACGCCGTCAGGGTGGCTACGGTCGTGGTGGTCGTATGAAGATTGAGAGTGACCAGGTTGTCTTTACTTCGGGTGTTCGCCACGGGAAAACGACAGGGGCTCCCATTACCATGGATGTCATCAATAAGGACCACCAAAAATGGTTGAATATCATGTCTGCTGAGGACATTGAAGACTGCCTTAAAAGTAAGCGGAAAATCACTCATCCTCGTCCAGGTCACGCCGACTTGGTTGGGGGCATCAAGTACCGTTTTGATGACTTACGAAATTCTTTGGAGCGCTCATCTGCCCGTGAAACAACTATGCGGGTGGCAGTAGGAGCAGTAGCCAAACGTCTCTTAGCTGAGCTAGATATGGAGATTGCCAACCATGTCGTGGTCTTTGGTGGCAAGGAAATCGATGTGCCTGAAAATCTAACCGTCGCTGAAATCAAGCAACGAGCTGCCCAGTCTGAAGTTTCTATTGTCAACCAAGAGCGAGAACAAGAAATCAAGGACTATATTGACCAAATCAAGCGTGACGGTGATACCATCGGTGGAGTTGTGGAGACAGTCGTCGGAGGCGTTCCAGTTGGCCTTGGTTCCTATGTCCAATGGGACAGAAAATTGGATGCGCGATTGGCCCAAGCAGTTGTTTCTATCAATGCCTTTAAAGGGGTGGAATTTGGTCTCGGCTTTGAAGCTGGTTACCGCAAAGGCAGCCAAGTTATGGATGAAATTCTCTGGTCTAAAGAAGACGGCTATACTCGTCGTACTAACAATCTGGGTGGCTTTGAAGGTGGTATGACCAATGGGCAACCAATTGTTGTTCGTGGAGTTATGAAACCCATTCCCACTCTTTACAAACCACTTATGAGTGTGGATATCGAAACCCACGAACCTTACAAGGCAACCGTGGAGAGAAGTGATCCGACCGCCCTTCCAGCTGCAGGGGTAGTCATGGAAGCTGTTGTAGCAACGGTTCTGGCACAAGAAATCCTTGAAAAATTTTCATCAGATAATCTTGAAGAATTAAAAGAGGCAGTTGCTAAGCACCGAGACTATACAAAGAACTATTAAGGAGTCCTTATGGCAAAAACAATCTATATCGCGGGTCTTGGTTTGATTGGTGCTTCGATGGCGCTCGGTATCAAGCGCGATCATCCGGATTATGAAATTTTAGGTTACAATCGTAGCCAGGCTTCGAGAGACATTGCCTTGGAGCGAGGAATGATTGACCGTGCGACGGATGATTTTGCCAGTTTCGCTCCCCTAGCAGATGTCATCATCCTGACCTTGCCAATCAAACAGACCATTGCTTTTATTAAGGAGTTGGTAGGTTTGAAGTTGAAAGAAGGAGTGATTATCTCGGATGCTGGTTCGACCAAGTCAGCAATTGTGGATGCAGCAGAGGAGTATTTGGCTGGCAAGCCTGTTCGCTTTATCGGGGCCCATCCCATGGCTGGTAGCCATAAGACAGGGGCTGCTTCTGCAGATGTTAATCTCTTTGAAAATGCCTATTATATCTTCACACCTTCGAGCTTGACAGGTCCTGACACACTTGAGGAAATGAAGGATTTGCTCTCAGGACTTCATGCTCGTTTTATCGAGATTGATGCCAAGGAACATGATCGAGTGACTTCACAGATTAGCCATTTTCCCCATATCTTGGCATCAGGTCTCATGGAGCAAACAGCTGTCTATGCTCAAGAACATGAGATGGCAAGGCGCTTTGCGGCGGGTGGATTTCGAGATATGACCCGAATTGCGGAAAGCGAGCCAGGTATGTGGACTTCCATTCTCTTGTCCAATCGTGAGACTATCCTAGATCGAATTGCGGACTTCAAGGAGCGCCTAGATGAGGTTGGACAAGCCATCAGCAAGGGAGATGAGGAACAAATCTGGAACTTTTTCAATCAAGCACGTGAGCAACGGCAGGCAATGGAAATCCATAAGCGCGGCGGTGTGGATAGCTCTTACGATCTCTATGTCGACGTTCCCGATGAAGAAGATGTTATCTTGAGGATTTTGGAACTGCTACGTGGAACTTCCTTGGTCAACATCCACATTAACGAAGAAAACCGTGAAGATGTTCACGGGATTCTACAAATTTCCTTTAAAAATGCTCAGGATCTGGAACGAGCTGAGCGCTTAATTTCAGAAAATACGGACTACACAGTCGTCATCAAATAAGGAGAAAATCATGTCAAATATTTACGATAGTGCAAACGAACTCAGTCGCGGGTTACGCGAATTACCAGAATACAAGGCGGTTAAGGCAGCAAAAGATGCCATCCAAGCTGATGAACAAGCTAGCAAGATTTTTGCAGATTACCTTGCCTTCCAGCAAGAAATCCAAGTCATGGCTCAAACTGGACAAATGCCAGATACCTCTTTCCAAGAAAAGATGCAGTCCTTCAGTAAGCAAATCCAAGAGAATGCTCTTTTGTCAGATTTTTTTGCCAAACAGCAACAATTGTCTATTTACCTTTCTGACATTGAAAAAATTGTCTTTGAACCTGTTTCAGAATTATTGAAATAGTATTTTATCTGTATAAAAGCCAGAAATTTCAGGAATTTCTGGCTTTTTTGTGATAAAATAAGAAAAGTATTGCAAGTATGAGGTCAACTATGAAACTAAAAACAAACATTCGCCACTTACATGGCAGTATCCGGGTACCAGGTGACAAGTCTATCAGCCACCGTTCGATTATTTTTGGAAGTTTGGCTGAGGGCGAGACTAAGGTTTATGATATTCTGCGTGGAGAGGATGTACTTTCAACCATGCAGGTTTTTCGTGACCTTGGTGTTAAAATTGAGGACAAAGATGGGGTTATTACCATTCAAGGTGTTGGAATGGATGGCTTAAAAGCGCCGCAAAACGCCTTGGATATGGGAAATTCTGGTACCTCGATTCGCCTGATCTCAGGTGTCCTTGCTGGTGCAGACTTCGAAGTAGAGATGTTTGGAGATGATAGTCTTTCTAAACGTCCTATGGATCGTGTGACGATTCCATTGAAAAAAATGGGCGTCAGCATTTCAGGGCAAACTGAGCGAGACCTGCCTCCTCTTCGCCTAAAAGGGACGAAAAATTTAAGACCGATTCACTATGAGTTGCCAATAGCCTCTGCTCAGGTCAAGTCTGCCTTGATGTTTGCAGCTTTACAGGCTCAGGGGGAGTCCGTTATTCTCGAGAAAGAATGTACTCGTAACCACACCGAAGATATGCTACAGCAATTTGGTGGCCATTTAAGTGTGGATGGCAAGAAAATCACAGTTCAAGGGCCACAAAAACTGACCGGACAAAAGGTAGTTGTTCCAGGAGATATTTCCAGTGCAGCCTTTTGGTTGGTTGCAGGTTTGATTGTTCCAAACTCTCGTGTAGTGCTGCAGAATGTGGGCATTAACGAAACTCGCACAGGAATCATTGATGTCATTCGCGCCATGGGTGGAAAACTAGAAATAACTGAAATTGACTCAGTCGCTAAATCAGCAACGCTGACTGTCGAGTCTTCAGACTTGAAAGGAACAGAGATTGATGGTGCCTTGATTCCACGCTTGATTGATGAATTGCCCATTATTTCTCTTCTCGCGACCCAAGCGCATGGTGTAACGGTCATTAAGGATGCTGAAGAACTAAAGGTCAAGGAAACAGACCGCATTCAGGTAGTGGCAGACGCTTTAAATAGTATGGGAGCGGATATCACTCCTACAGCAGACGGGATGATTATTAAAGGGAAATCAATCCTTCATGGCGCTAGAGTCAATACGTTTGGTGACCATCGAATTGGAATGATGACAGCTATTGCAGCTCTCTTGGTTGCTGATGGAGAAGTGGAACTTGATCGTGCTGAAGCCATCAATACCAGCTATCCTAGCTTCTTTGATGATTTGGAGACTTTGATTCATGGCTAAGGTATTACTCGGATTTATGGGGGCAGGCAAGTCGACAATCGCTAGAGGATTGGACTCAGACTACATCGATATGGATGCCTTAATCGAGGAACGTTTGGGCATGTCCATTGCGGATTTCTTCGCTGAAAAAGGAGAAGTGGCCTTTCGTCAAGTAGAGTCAGAAGTCCTATCTGACTTATTAAAAACGGATCACGTTGTGTCAACTGGCGGAGGAATTATCATTTCTCAGAGAAATCGTGACTTGCTCAAAACCAATCCTGATAACATCTACCTAAAAGCAGATTTTGAAACCCTCTACCAACGTATCGCAGCTGATAAGGACAATCAGCGCCCGCTCTTTCTAAATCATAGTAAGGAAGAGCTAGCCAGAATTTTCCAAGAAAGACAGACATGGTATGAGGAAGTAGCCAGTCGGGTTCTAGATGTGACCAAGTTAAGCCCAGAGGAAATTATAGAGGAACTGAGATGAAAATTGCCTATCTAGGTCCCAAGGGATCTTTTTCGCATCATGTTGTGCAGACAGCTTTTCCCAAAGAGGAATTGCAAGCTTTTGCCAATATCACAGATGTTATTAAGGCCTATGAGCAAGGCTTAGTGGACTATTCTGTGGTACCAGTTGAAAACTCTATTGAGGGTAGTGTCCATGAAAGTTTGGATTACCTTTTTCACCAGGCTCGAATCCAAGCAGTTGCAGAAATCGTTCAACCCATTCACCAGCAGCTGATGGCAGTTCCAGGTCAGTCAAAAATTGAGAAGATTTTTTCTCATCCTCAGGCTCTAGCTCAAGGGAAGAAGTTCATTGATGCACACTATCCAGAGGCCCAAATCGAGGTGACAGCCAGTACTGCCTATGCAGCTCGCTTCATCGCTGAACATCCAGACCAGCCTTATGCAGCCATTGCTCCTAGAAACTCTGCTGCAGAGTATGGTTTGGAGCTGATAGCAGAAGATATCCAAGAAATGGAAGCCAATTTCACTCGTTTTTGGGTTTTAGGATCCGAGATTCCCACTATTCCTTTGCAATCGCAAACTGAAAAAATGAGTTTGGCCTTAACCTTACCAGACAACCTACCTGGTGCTCTTTACAAGGCACTTTCGACCTTCGCTTGGAGAGGGATTGACTTAACAAAGATTGAAAGTCGCCCCCTTAAAACAGCCTTGGGAGAATACTTTTTCATTATTGATGTAGACTATAGTGATAAAGAACTGGTCCATTTTGCCAGACAAGAACTAGAAGCCATTGGAATCCAGCACAAGATACTGGGATCCTACCCGATTTTTACCATAACTGATATAGAAAAGGAGAGTCAATGAGCAAAGAAAGCCCTTTAAGTCATCATGAGCAGTTACGCTATGATTACCTTTTTAAGAATATTCATTACCTAAATGACAGAGAGAAGAGAGAATTTGACTATCTGAAAAGAAAAATGGACGGTGGATTTCCCTCTAATGAAGTTGAAAGGGAAAAAAATCTAGGGAAAGACATTGGGATTCCACAGTATTCCAATCAAAGTCGCTCGAATAGACATCAGAAATTTCCCTCTCTTCCAAAAGTGAAAAAGAAGAAACCAAGAAAATTTTTCAAACGACTTCTAATTTGGCTTTTACTGTTGATAACCTGTGTGGCTGCGGGCATGATTATTATGTTCCTTCGAGGTTTCCAGTCGGCAACTACTAGCAATAAGCCAGCTGATGCAAAAGCAGCTCAAGTAGAGGTCTTTAATGGTCAGGATACCAAAGATGGTGTGAATATCCTAGTCATGGGGACAGATGGTCGTATCGGTCAAAATAGTGCAGAAACCCGTACCGACACGATTATGGTGTTGAATGTTAGTGGTTCGGATAAGAAGATCAAGCTAGTCAGCTTCATGCGTGACAACTTAGTCTATATTGATGGCTACAGTCAGATTGTGAATGGCAAGAAACAAACGGATAATAAACTCAATGTTGCCTATGAACTTGGGGAACAAGAAGGGCAAAAAGGGGCAGAAATGGTCCGCAAGGTTTTAAAAGATAACTTTGATTTGGACATTAAGTACTATGCCCTAGTGGATTTCCAAGCCTTTGCAACTGCTATTGATACGCTATTTCCTGATGGGGTGACTATAGACGCTAAGTTTTCAACGTTAAATGGTCAGCCTCTGACAGAAGCCACAGTTGGAGATGACCTTCATGCAACAGAAACCGAATCGCCAACTCAAACTATTAAAGTTGGGAAACAGCAGATGAATGGCTCAACCTTGCTCAATTACGCTCGCTTCCGTGATGATGATGAAGGAGACTATGGTCGTACCAAACGTCAGCAGCAGGTCATGTCAGCAGTTCTTGAGCAAATCAAAGATCCAACCAAACTCTTTACAGGATCAGAGGCACTTGGAAAAGTCTTTGGAATGACTTCTACCAACCTACCATATACATTCTTACTGACCAATGGCTTATCAGTTATCGAAGGTGCACAGAATGGTATCGAAAGACTCACAGTGCCAGAACTGGGCGATTGGGTAGATGCTTATGATGTCTACGGAGGACAAGGTCTACTTGTCGACCAGAACAAATACCGGACTAAACTCGCCCAAATGGGAATGAGGTAAGAGATAGATAAATAAAAATCAAAGCTTCATTCACCAGTAAAAATGGTGGATTGGGCTTTGATTTTTTACGGTATCTGATGGATTTTTAAGGCTTTTTTATGGTATAATAAAACGATATAACTCGTTATTGGACAGAAGAGGAGAGACATGAGTGATTTGAAAGCGATTCAGGCTCGTAGTCTGGAAATGGCTGAATATTTCGTCGCATTTTGTAAAGAACATAATTTGTTGTGCTATCTCTGTGGTGGAGGAGCGATTGGTGCCCTTCGCAACAAGGGCTTCATTCCTTGGGATGATGACCTAGATTTTTTCATGCCTCGCAAGGACTATGAAAAGTTAGCCGAACTATGGCCTCGTTATGCAGATGAGCGTTATTTCTTGTCAAAGAGTCACAAGGATTTTGTAGACCGTAACCTTTTTATTACTATTCGTGATAAAGAAACAACTTGTATCAAGCCTTATCAACAGGATTTGGATTTGCCACACGGTTTGGCCTTGGACGTTTTGCCTTTGGATTATTATCCTAAAAATCCAGCTGAGCGCAAGAAACAAGTCCGCTGGGCTTTGATTTATTCACTCTTTTGCGCCCAAACTATCCCAGAAAAGCATGGTGCCATCATGAAATGGGGAAGTCGTATTTTACTCGGTTTGACTCCTAAATCTCTACGTTATCGCATTTGGAAAAAAGCTGAAAAAGAAATGACCAAGTATGGTCTGGCTGAGAGCGATGGAATCACGGAATTATGCTCAGGTCCTGGCTACATGAGAAACAAGTACCCAATCGCATCCTTTGAAGATAATCTTTTCTTGCCATTTGAAGGAACTGAGATGCCCATTCCAGTTGGTTATGATGCCTATCTCAGCACTGCTTTTGGAGATTATATGACACCGCCACCAGCAGACAAGCAGGTACCACATCATGATGCGATTATAGCAGACATGGACAAGAGCTACACGGAGTACAAGGGAGAATATGGAGCATGATGGGAGAAAAAATAAGCGTTATTGTTCCGGTCTACAATGTAGAAGCCTATCTGGAGCGATGTGTGGAGTCGATTCTTCAACAGACTTATGCCCATTTTGAATTAATCCTAATCAATGATGGCTCTACCGATTCCAGCGGACTGATCTGTGAGAATTTAGCCTCTCGGCATGAGAATATCAAGGTTTATCATATCGAAAATGCTGGAGTCTCAAATGCGAGAAATATGGGAATTCAGCTAGCGACGGGTGCTTGGATCACCTTTATTGATAGCGATGATTTCGTTACTAAAGATTATCTAGCTACTTTAGCTAGTGCAGTTGAGGGGGAAAATATAGGCTTTGTAATTGCTCCTCTACACCATATTAAAAACGGCATTGTGACAGACTTACCTCCACATTCTGGAAAAACAGAACTCTGGTCAACAGAAGAAACCATGAAGGAACTACTGATGACTACCAGAACGTCATTTTTTCCAGTCGCAAAACTGTTTAAGAGAGACCTGCTTGTGGATGAAAAGTTTAATACAAATTATCACCTAGCTGAAGATGCCTTATTTCTAACTGAATTGCTACTAAAGACAAGATGCAGTTGCGTATTTATTGACAAACCAATTTATTATTATGATCATCGTGAGGGAAGTGCAACAACATCTGTTAATCAGCATGTGTTTGACACGATAGAAGTTTATAAGCAAATAATTGCTCAAGTTTCACAAGTCTTTCCTAATTTAAAATATGAATTAAAAAATAGAGAATGTTGGTCGTACATCACAGTTTACGATAAAATTATCTTTACTTCATCTGAAGAGTACCAAAAGGAGAAAGCTGAGTTGAGGACTTGGATTGTTCGGTATCGACGCGAAATATGGAAGGATGCTTATTTCACTACTTTTCGCAAGGTAGCGATCCTTTCACTTGTCATTTCTCCATGGCTATATAAGAAAATTGTTGGATTAAAAAACTAATATCATGAGAAGGAGTTGAAAATGAATTTTTCAAAAATGGATGAATACTTTGAAAAATCAAAATTATGGATTTCATATCTGTTTGTTTTTATTTCGATTTTAAGTATGAGTTCACTGGTTTATAAGATAGCAAATCCAATCTATAAGGGATTGTCAGCGATTGTTGTACTTTATATTTGCTACACATTGTTGTTTAAGTGGAAACAGATCACAGTAGATCGAAAATTTTTGGCCTTATTTGGCTTGTTATCTGGGAGCCACCTACTATCGGCAGTATTCAATCGCTCCGGACATTTGATTGGAAATGTGATTGAAATCCTCTTCATGGTAACCTATGTTTTATTATTTACCATGTTACAATCAGGGCAACTTAAAAAATTATTTGACTGGATTGCTTATACGGTTCAAATTGTATCTTTTTCTTCCGCAATTTTTGCGTTTGGTTTATTAGTAAGTAGAGTCCTTATCCTATTTAAAATTGGCGAACAATCTTATTATTATGGTGTCATGAATGGACGTCTGTGGGGAATTGTCAATCCTAATGCTAGTGCGATATTTTCATACATTAGCATTATTTTGGCCATGTATTTGATCCATAAAGGAAGTAAATATTCTGTTTATCTTAAACTGAATAATCTGATTCAATTAGTATACTTTGCTACTATGCAAAGTAGAGGAGCCTTACTTTCTTTACTCCTCATGATTGGACTCTATAGTTTCTTTGCTACTAGAGGAAGTATCGTTAAACGATTCCTCACTTTTATAGTTGCTGGTTTGCTGATTACTGCAACCAACATTGGATTAAGCTATGCAACCTCAATCTATATCGCATCTAAAACTGCGACTGTTTTTGACTTAAACAAAGGACAGTCCTACGCTGAGACAGATTCGTCTGTTACCAAGAAGAACGGTGAACTCCATCTAATTGAAACAACACCAAGTGGTAGAACCTATATCTGGAAAAATGCCATCAAGATGGGAAGTGCCAAACCAATTTTTGGTTATGGTGTACGGAATGTTCCAGATTACTATACAGAATATTTCAGTAAATTTGAGATTCAAAACTCCCTTATTGGTGGGAATTTCCATAATATTTTTGTAACCATATTTGTCAGTTCGGGAGTTCTAGGCTTGGTATCCTTCCTTCTTATATTAGGTTATGTCATCAAGCGCTTTTTAACGTATTTGATTGTTTCCAAGAAAAATACTGATAAATTGATTATGATCCTTTTCTTTGGTATCTTGTTTGGTCAATTATTTGAGAGTCAGATTATGTATTCAACCAACTTTATTAATATCATCTTCTGGCTAGCAATTGGCTATGGACTCGTAGTCTGCAAACGAGATGAAGGAGTTCGGTACCAAGAAGTAACAGATGTTAATGAAATTCAAGAGATGGAACTTGGAATCATGGAGTATATTCATGAAGTTTGTCAGAAAATTGGGGTTAAGTATTTCTTAGCATATGGAAGTCTAATTGGTGCGGTTCGCCATAAAGGTTTTATTCCTTGGGATGATGATATGGATATCTGCATGCTAAGAGAAGATTATGAGAAACTACAAGATTACCTCATCGCTAACCCTGATGAACGTTACGAGGTCATGTCTTATAAAAATAATCTCAACTATGTCTATCCTTTTATGAAAGTGCAGGATAACCATACCTACTTGCTAGAAGAAGATGTACGAATTGATTCCAATATGGGAATTTATGTGGATATTTTCCCTGTAGATGGTTATGAAGATGATGCAGATTTTAAAAACAAGATGACGAAACTCATAAAGAAACGTCAATTGAGTTGTTACACTTTTAAAGGAATTACTAATACAAAAAGTCTACTAAATTCTTTAATTCGTTATATTTCTGTTGTCATTTTCTATTTTACAAATACGAATAAGTATGTTGAGCAAATTGATGAGCTTGCTAAATCTAGAGCAGTTGCTGACTACGAGCAAGTTGACTATTTGATTTACAAGGATATGAATAAGCCAGTTTGGAAACGTGAGTGGTTGGAACAAGTGATTGTGGGAACATTTGAAGGTAAGGAATTTATGATTCCAAAACACTACCATGAAATTTTGACCTCTGACTATGGGGATTACATGCAATTGCCCCCTCTTGAACAGAGAGTATCTCACCATGATTTCAAACTGTGGAAAATCACTAAAAGTTCTAAGCAAGCAAATCGCAGTTAGAAATCGTTTAAAGAATTAGTCGAAATTAGGAGAATAGAACGTATGTCTGAGAGAGTTTTAAGTCTTGAAGAAATAAAACAAGTGGAGTTGGATATTTTAAAGTATCTACATGAACTATGTGAAAAGCATCAGATTAAATATTTTATTGATTTTGGAACCTTACTAGGAGCTGTCCGCCATAAAGGATTTATCCCTTGGGATGATGATACGGATATTTCTTTGGCGCGAGATGAATTTGAAAAGCTTTATAAGGTTTTAAAAAATGAGAATCATCCCTACTACAAATTGATTTCATTTAGAGAAGCAAAAGGCTATCCGTACAGTTATCTGCGTGTTCATGACATTAGAACACGTAGAGATGCCAATCTTCTGGACCCGACAGTCGTATTGGGAACTTGCGTTGACATTTTTCCATACGATGGTGTCGTGACGGAGGAAAGTGATTGTAAGAAAATGAAGCTCTATAAACACTTTGTCCGCCTTTCTTCTTTGAATTTCAAAGGAATTAAATCAGAAAATGGGGGTATAAAAAATCTGCCTCGTTATATTGGATCAGCTATTTTTCGCCTAAGTTCTCCACAAACTTGGAATCAAAAATTAGAGAATCTTGCTTTGAAATATAGTGTAAATCAAGCTACAGATCTTACCTGTACGATATTTGATCCAAGTTTTCCAGAGGGAATCAAAAAAGAATGGCTCTATGATCTGATTGATATGCCATACGAAAACATCGTAGTGAAAGCTCCGAGAAAATACCATGAAATTCTTGTCTACGAATTTGGATCAGATTATATGACTCCACCACCTGTTGAACAGCAGGTTCCAGGAACTGATAAGAATTATTGGATTGATTA
The DNA here is from genome assembly GCA_905221365.1 of bacterium. GTDB lineage: Bacteria > Bacillota > Bacilli > Lactobacillales > Streptococcaceae > Streptococcus. Next base: position 146,930 of record CAJNCX010000001.1, on the reverse strand, counting down.
GTAAGAGATTGTTTTCATCGAGAAAGGAGTGTTCAAGATGAAGAATAAAAGATTAGTTAAATTAGTCAGTTATAGTTTATTTGCTTTCCTTTTTGTGTTGATTGGTTTATCACAACAAGTTAATGCAGACACCATTACTGCTGGTTCAGGCAATCGTATCCATTTCATAAATACTAAAGCAAAATCTGGGAGTGATGCTATCCTTCTGGAAAGCAATGGTCATTATGCCTTGATTGATATGGGGGAAGATTATGACTTTCCTGATGGGAGTGATCCACGCTATCCAAGTCGTTGGGGAATTTCCATGAGAAATTATCAAGTCTTGGAAGACCGTTTGATTCGCCATCTTGATCAGATTGGTGTTAAAAAACTGGATTTTATTATAGGAACTCATGTCCATAGTGACCATATTGGTGGAGCGGACGAAATACTCAATCGATATCAAGTCGGTAAGTTTTATTTGAAAAAATATTCAGATGATCGGATCACAGCAAACTGGGGACTCTGGGATAATCTTTTTAATTACGATAATGCTTTGAGAGCCGCACAAAAACGAGGGGTTACTCTTATTCAGAATATTACAGACGAGGATAGTCACTTTAAATTAGGTGATATGGATATCCAACTCTATAATTATAAAAATGAATATGATGCTGATGGTAACCTGAAAAAAGTTCGAGATGATAACTCAAACTCAATCGTTTCAGTGGTGACTGTGGCAGGAAAGAGAATCTACCTTGGTGGAGATTTGGATAATGCCGAAGGAGCGGAAGATAAGTTAGGTCCAGTTATCGGCAAGGTTGATATGATGAAATGGAATCATCATTATGATGCGACAATTTCAAATACGATTAATTTTCTTGAAAACCTATCACCAAAGATGATTATTCAGACAACTGGCGGTGATATTAATGTTGCTTCAACCAGAGAATATCTCCAAAAGAAAAATATTCAAGTTCTCAGAGCTTCTAGTCAAACTCAAGACGCTACTGTTTTTGATATTAGTGATAGCGGATTTGCCAATGTTTCTAATCTCTTCCCTGACATCCCTGTAGTTGACGAAAAATGGTATCAAGAAGGTGGCTACTGGAAATATCGTTTAGCAGATGGAGAAATGGCTATCGGTTGGAAAGAGATTGGCGGAGCCACTTACTTCTTTAATGGAAAAGGGCAAATGCAAGCAGGACGCTGGCTTCACCTTAATGATGATTGGGGAGAAAATGCTAAGGGGAATGATTACTATCTCAACTCAAATGGTAAAATGCAAACAGGCGGTTGGTTCAAGCTGGATGGTCATTGGTATTATATCCAATCAAATGGTGCTAGACGATTTAGTGAACTTTCTGAAATTGGAGGGAAAAAGTATCTCTTTGCGGCAGATGGGAAGATGCTAACAGGACATCAAGTCTATAATGGTAAGAAGATGTTCTTTAGCGAAAGTGGTGCACTCCAAACAGCAGGTAAGCCTTCAACTTGGCAAAAGATTGATTCAGATTGGTATTTCTATGATGAGGATGGGCTACGGACTGTTGGCAAAAAGAATATCAATGGAAGCACATATTACTTTAATCAAGAAGGTGTCATGCAAACAGGCTGGGCCTTTGTTGACGGTCACTGGAACTATTTTGCAAGTTCTGGAGCTATGAAAACTGGATGGGTCAAGGATCAGGACACTTGGTATTATCTGGACAAAGATGGCATCATGCTCACTGGAAAACAAGATATAAATGGTGTTCGTTACTATTTGAACGCTAGTGGTGCCATGCAGACTGGCTGGAAGTGGCTAGAGAACCATTGGTATTATTATGCGAACTCAGGAGCTATGAAAACTGGCTGGATTAAGGATAATGAGAAGTGGTATTACCTAAATCAAGATGGTATTATGCAGACCGGGAAACAAGAAATCAACGGTACGCGTTACTATTTGAATACCAGCGGTGCAATGAAAACTGGCTGGCAGTGGCTTGATAAACACTGGTATTATTACGCTGACTCAGGAGCTATGAAAACTGGTTGGTTGAAGGATCAAGGAACATGGTATTATCTTGAAGATCAGGAAGGTATCATGCTGGTCGGTTTCCAACAAGTAGATGGTAAGCAGTATTACTTTAGTGCATCAGGAGCAATGCAAACAGGCTGGAAATGGTTTGATAATCATTATCGTTACTTTGAAGCAAATGGAGCTATGAAAACAGGTTGGATAAAGGATAAAGGAATCTGGTATTATCTCAATCCTGAAGATGGTACCATGTTGGTTGGCCTTCATAAAGTAAATGGTGATCATTATTACTTTGATGACTCAGGAGCTATGCAGACCGGTTGGAAACGAATTGACGGTAATTGGTACTATTTCCAAACAGATGGTTCCTTGTTGAAAAATGCCACCACACCGGATGGTTATAAGGTAAACGAGGAAGGCATTTGGAGACAGGCTGTTGCTGCTGTCAATGGCGAAGCAGATCAGTCAGAGAAGAAACAAGAAGCTAATTCCTCTATTGTTGAACAACCTAAACAAGATTCAAATCTAGAAGCCAACGCTTCTGACAAGAAAGAAAAAGAATAAAGAAGAAATCCCCTACTGGCAATTAATTTATCAGTAGGGGATTTTTTAATTTCGTTTTAATTTAGCAAGTACTAGATTGAGTGCATAGTGAAGTGTTTTATCCTTAGTGAGAAAGAGTGTTAAGAGATAGTAGATTCCACAAGTAGCTATGGTAGAAAGAACCATGAGAATCATATTGAAGTTTACTGTGTAGGAATTGATTTGGAAAATCATCTTGAAAATATAGAAGATTGGGATAAAACCAAGGGATATGAGACCATAACGTGTTAAGGTCATAAAGATTTCTTTTAAATTAATTAGTTGATGTTTCTTAATAAAATGAATTTCTAAGAGAACAACGATGGCTTCGGCAATAATGGTTGTAGCGATGTAATACTCAGGGGCAAAAATATTATTGATATACAAGATACAGTTGAAGAGGAGATTTGCTCCACCACCAGCAAAGTAGAAAGCGGTCAAGCGGTTCTCGTGGTCATTGATAAAGATAATTTGCTTACCAAGAATCAATTCAATAGCCCAGATAATGGTTCGAAAGGCGAAGACGCTAGTCACGATACCTGCTTCAAGATACTTTTCAGAAGAGTAGATAACCGTTGCATACTTTCCTAAAATCATAATTCCGAAACTAGTTGGAATCATGAGAAAATAGAATAATGATGCCGCTTGATTTACAAGATAATTATAAGAATTGTAATCCTTTTTCCCGAGGTAGTAGCCGAGACGTGGAATGCTGACACTGATAGCTCCACTTAAGACACCAGCAATCAGCATGACGATGCTATAGGCAATTGTATAATAAGAAATGTAGTTTTCATCTGGTCCCTTGGTGATAAACATTCTATCTAGCAAGGTATAAAGCATATTGGCATTTGCCAAGAGAAGCATAGTAAAGAGTGGTTTAGAAGCCTTAGCTAACTCAATGAAACCAATTTTGACAAAGGAAACTTCTCTCTTGATCCAAAGAAAACTAAGGAGGTAGTTGAGGATAGTTGTCGCAGTCATGACGATAGCATAAGGAACAATATCATCAGCAGTTTTGACAAAGGCAAAGATAGCGACCAGCATAGTAATTCGAATAATCAATGTCTTGTAAAGGATAAAGGCATAGTTTTCATAGGCTTCGTTCATCCATTCGATATTGAGGAATTGGAAGAGAGCCTGGGCCCCTAGGATGTAGTAGAGGACTTTCAGGTTCTCAATGCTGGTGTCAAAGAAGATAAAGAGGAAGTAGATACCAGTCGTCAGGAGAGAGGTGAAAACTGAGATATAAAACAACTTAGAAAAGACATAGTTGATTTTATTCTTGTCGTCCTTAACCTTACTGATAGCACGAATCCCGTAGTTGTAAATCCCAAAGGCAGCTAGTGGAATAACAAAGCTAGCCCAGGTATTGGCGGTATTGAAATAACCGTAGTTGGATTTGCTGAGGATCCGCGTCAGATAAGGGTTGGTTATCAGCGGAAAAACGATATTGAGAATATTGACCAGCAAGCTAGCCAATGCATTAACTTTTATATTTTTCATAGAACTTTCTTTCTTAAATGTAACATTATCTCTAGTATTATATCACATTCCAGCTTCATTCTTTTGATAAAATCGTAAAAATCTAGTATAATAGATAGACTGAAAGTAAGAGGTTACTAGATATGAAGATGAAACAAATTAGTGATACAACACTGAAAATCACGATGACTTTAGATGATTTGATGGATCGAGGAATGGAGATTGCAGACTTTCTCGTTCCTCAGGAAAAAACCGAAGAGTTTTTCTATGCTATTTTAGATGAACTGGAAATGCCAGACAATTTCTTGGATAGTGGCATGCTGAGTTTTCGTGTGACGCCAAAACCTGATAAGGTGGATGTCTTTGTGACCAAGTCCAAGATTGACCAGAATCTGGATTTTGAAGATTTGGCGGATCTGCCAGATATGGAAGAATTGGCCCAAATGTCACCAGATGAATTTCTCAAAACTCTGGAAAAAAGTATTGCAGACAAGACCAAGGACGATATTGAGGCCATCCGATCTCTAGAGCAAGTGGAAGCTAAGGAAGAGGAGCAAGAGCAAACAGAAAAGGAGACTGAGAGCAAGAAAGAACCTTATATCTACTATATCTTGCGTTTCGTGAATCTTGCAGACCTAGTGGCTTTTGCTAAAACAGTGACTTTTGAGATGGAAACATCTGAACTCTATAAGATGAATGGGCACTATTATTTGACAATCTTAGTCAATGTGGAAAATCATCCAAGTCCATACCCAGCTTGGCTCTTGGCTCGTATGCGTGAATTTGCAGATGATAGTGACATCAGTCGTTCAGTCTTGCAAGAGTATGGGCAAATCTTGATCAATCACGATGCAGTTCTAGGTCTGCAAAAGATTAATTCATAATTTTGAAAATCAATTTTCATTTATCAAGAAAGACGAATCAGGGGATTCGTTTTTTCTTTACTAGACTGAAATAGTGATTTACTATAATAGGAATTTTCACAAAATTCTGTTATAATGGCTATATCAGAAAATTTCTAGGAGACAAACATGACAGTTAAAATTGCTTTACTTGGATTTGGTACCGTTGCAAGTGGTGTGCCATTCCTCCTAAAGGAAAATGGAGAAAAAATCGTTCAGTCAGCTCATTCAGAGATTGAGGTTGCCAAGGTATTGGTCAAGGATGAAGATGAAAAGAACCGCTTGCTTACAGCAGGGAATGACTTCAACTTTGTAACCAATGTGGACGATATTTTATCAGACAAAGATATTACCATCGTAGTGGAATTGATGGGGCGTATCGAACCAGCTAAAACCTTTATCACTCGTGCCTTGGAAGCTGGAAAACACGTTGTTACTGCTAACAAGGACCTTTTGGCTGTCCATGGTGCAGAATTGTTAGAAATCGCTAAAGATCATAATGTAGCACTTTACTACGAAGCAGCAGTAGCTGGTGGTATTCCAATTCTTCGTACCTTGGCAAATTCGCTGGCGTCTGACAAAATCACGCGAGTGCTTGGAGTAGTCAACGGAACTTCCAACTTCATGATGACCAAGATGGTGGAAGAAGGCTGGTCTTACGATGATGCTCTGGCTGAAGCGCAAAGACTTGGATTTGCAGAAAGCGACCCTACAAATGACGTGGATGGGATTGATGCAGCCTATAAGATGGTGATTTTGAGCCAATTTGCTTTTGGTATGAAAGTTGCCTTTGACGATGTAGCTCACAAGGGAATCCGCAACATCACGCCAGAAGACGTAGCTGTTGCCCAAAACCTGGGCTATGTAGTGAAATTAGTTGGTTCTATTGAGGAAACTCCTTCAGGTATTGCTGCGGAAGTGACACCAACCTTCCTACCTAAAGCGCACCCACTTGCCAGTGTGAATGGTGTAATGAACGCCGTTTTTGTAGAATCTATCGGTATCGGTGAGTCTATGTACTACGGACCAGGTGCTGGCCAAAAACCAACTGCAACAAGTGTTGTAGCAGATATTGTCCGTATCGTTCGTCGCTTGAATGATGGTACCATCGGTAAAGACTTCAATGAATACAGCCGTGACCTAGTCTTGGCAAATCCAGAAGATGTCAAAGCAAACTACTATTTCTCAATCTTGGCGCCAGACTCAAAAGGTCAGGTCTTGAAATTGGCTGAAATCTTTAATGCTCAATATATTTCCTTCAAGCAAATCCTCCAAGATGGTAAAGATGGTGACAAGGCGCGTGTAGTGATTATCACTCATAAGATTAATAAAGCACAGCTTGAGAATGTTTCAGCTGAGTTGGCCAAAGCTTCAGAATTTGACCTCTTGAATACCTTCAAGGTGTTAGGAGAATAGGATGAAGATTATTGTACCTGCAACCAGTGCCAATATCGGGCCAGGTTTTGATTCGGTCGGTGTAGCTGTAACCAAGTATCTTCAAATTGAGGTCTGTGAAGAACGAGATGAGTGGTTGATTGAACACCAGATTGGCAAATGGATTCCCCACGATGAGCGCAACCTTTTACTCAAGATTGCTTTGCAAATTGCGCCTGACTTGCAACCGAGACGCTTGAAAATGACCAGTGATGTTCCCTTGGCGCGTGGCTTGGGTTCTTCTAGCTCGGTTATTGTTGCTGGGATTGAACTAGCTAACCAGCTGGGCAAACTCAACTTATCTAACCACGATAAATTGCAGCTGGCGACCAAGATTGAAGGCCATCCTGACAATGTGGCTCCAGCCATTTATGGTAATCTCGTTATTGCAAGTTCCGTTGAAGGGAAAGTCTCTGCTATTGTGGCAGACTTCCCCGAGTGTGATTTTCTAGCTTATATTCCCAACTATGAATTGCGCACTCGAGACAGTCGTGGTGTCTTGCCTAAGAAATTGTCCTACAAGGAAGCTGTTGCGGCTAGTTCTATCGCCAATGTGGCGGTTGCAGCCTTATTGGCAGGAGATATGGTGACAGCTGGGCAAGCAATCGAGGGGGACCTCTTCCACGAGCGTTATCGTCAAAGTCTGGTCCGTGAATTTGCGACGATTAAGCAAGTAGCTAAAGAGAATGGTGCCTATGCAACCTATCTCTCTGGAGCTGGGCCGACAGTTATGGTCTTGGCTTCTCACGATAAGATGCCCAAGATTAAAGTTGAATTGCAAAAGCAATCTTTCAAAGGAAAACTGCATGATTTGAAAGTTGATACGCAAGGTGTCCGTGTCGAAACAAAGTAAAGAAATAGAAGATAGGATGGGGAAAGTCTCGACTAGAGGGCTTCCTATCCTTTTTTTGAAAAGAAGTCTAGTTAAAAACTTGATAGAGGAGAAACGAAGATGGCAGAAATTTATCTAGCAGGTGGTTGTTTTTGGGGCCTAGAGGAGTATTTTTCACGTATTTCTGGAGTGCTAGCAACCAGTGTTGGCTACGCTAATGGCCAAGTTGAAACGACAAATTACCAACTACTCAAGGAAACAGACCATGCAGAAACGGTTCAAGTGATTTACGATGAGAAGGTAGTGTCACTCAGAGAAATTTTGCTTTATTATTTCCGAGTCATCGATCCTTTATCGATTAATCAGCAAGGGAATGACCGTGGTCGCCAATATCGAACAGGTATTTATTACCAAGATGAAGCAGACCTGCCAACTATCTACACAGTGGTGCAGGAGCAGGAGCGTATGCTGGGTCGAAAGATTGCAGTGGAAGTGGAGAAACTGCGACACTATATTTTTGCTGAAGACTACCACCAAGACTATCTCAAGAAAAATCCTTCCGGTTATTGTCATATCGATGTGACCGATGCTGAGAAGCCATTGATTGACGCAGCCAACTATGAAAAACCTAGTCAAGAGGTGTTGAAGGAAAGCTTAACTGAAGAGTCTTACCGTGTTACGCAAGAAGCTGCTACAGAGGCTCCATTTAGTAATGCTTATGACCAGACCTTTGAAGAAGGGATTTATGTAGACATCACGACGGGTGAACCGCTCTTTTTCGCTAAGGATAAGTTTGCTTCAGGTTGTGGTTGGCCAAGTTTTAGTCGTCCGATTTCTAAGGAATTGATTCACTATTACAAGGATTTGAGCCATGGAATGGAGCGAATCGAGGTTCGTTCTCGGTCAGGAAATGCTCACTTGGGTCATGTCTTTACAGATGGACCTCAGGAGTTAGGTGGCCTCCGTTACTGTATCAATTCTGCATCCTTGCGCTTTGTAGCCAAGGATGAGATGGAAGAGGCAGGATATGGCTATCTATTGCCTTACTTAAACAAATAAAACGGAGAGGGTGGGGCTTCCCACTTTCTTCATTTCCAGAATAAGAATAGAAGGGATCTATGAAACACTTACTATCTTACTTCAAACCCTATATCAAAGAATCAATTTTGGCTCCCCTGTTCAAGTTGCTAGAAGCTGTTTTTGAGCTCTTAGTTCCCATGGTGATTGCAGGTATTGTTGACCAATCTTTGCCCCAGAGAGATCAAGGACACCTCTGGATGCAGATCGGCCTGCTCCTTATCTTTGCAGTGATTGGTGTTTTAGTGGCCCTGGTAGCCCAGTTTTACTCAGCCAAGGCTGCGGTTGGGTTTGCCAAGGAACTGACAAACGACCTTTATCGTCATATTCTTTCCTTGCCAAAGGATAGCAGAGACCGTCTGACAACTTCTAGCTTGGTGACTCGCTTGACTTCGGATACCTACCAGATTCAGACTGGGATCAATCAATTCCTGCGTCTCTTTTTGCGAGCGCCTATTATCGTTTTTGGGGCTATCTTTATGGCCTATCGCATCTCGGCTGAGCTGACTTTCTGGTTTTTAGTTATGGTTGTGATTTTGACGATTGTCATTGTAGGGCTCTCTCGGCTGGTCAATCCTCTCTACAGTAGTCTCAGAAAGAAAACGGACCAGCTGGTTCAGGAAACGCGCCAGCAATTGCAAGGCATGCGGGTTATTCGTGCTTTTGGTCAAGAAAAACGAGAGTTACAGATTTTTCAAACCCTTAACCAAATTTATGCCAGATTGCAAGAAAAAACAGGCTTCTGGTCTAGTTTGTTAACACCTCTGACCTATCTGATTGTTAATGGAACTCTTCTCGTCATCATCTGGCAGGGCTATATTTCAATTCAAGGAGGTTTACTCAGTCAAGGTGCTCTTATTGCCCTTATCAACTATCTCTTACAGATTTTGGTGGAATTGGTTAAGCTCGCCATGCTGATAAATTCTCTTAATCAATCCTATATCTCAGCTAAGCGAATCGAGGAAGTCTTTGCCGAGGCTCCAGAAGATATTCATTCAGAATTAGAACAAAAACAAGCTACCAGCGATAAGGTTTTACAAGTTAAGGAATTAACCTTTACTTATCCTGATGCAGCCCAGCCTTCTCTGAGAGACATTTCCTTTAATATGAAGCAAGGGCAAATCCTTGGTATCATCGGAGGAACTGGTTCTGGTAAATCAAGCTTGGTGCAAGTCTTACTTGGACTTTATCCAGTAGACAAGGGAAGTATTGACCTTTATCGAGATGGCGGTAGTCCTCGTAATCTTGAGCAATGGCGGTCTTGGATTGCCTATGTGCCCCAAAAAGTAGAACTCTTTAAAGGAACTATTCGTTCCAACTTGACTCTGGGTTTACATCAAGAAGTGTCTGATCAAGAACTCTGGCAGGCCTTGGAGATTGCGCAAGCTAAGGATTTTGTCAGTGAAAAGGAAGGACTCTTGGATGCCCTAGTTGAGGCGGGAGGGCGAAATTTCTCAGGCGGACAAAAACAAAGGCTGTCTATCGCTCGAGCGGTATTGCGCCAAGCTCCATTTCTCATCCTAGATGATGCGACCTCGGCACTGGACACCATTACCGAGTCCAAGCTCTTGAAAGCTATCCGAGAAAATTTGCCAAATACAAGCTTAATCTTGATTTCTCAACGAACGTCTACACTTCAGATGGCTGACCAGATTCTCCTCTTGGAAAAAGGTGAGCTCCTAGCTGTTGGCAAGCACGAGGATTTGATGAAGACTAGTCAAGTTTATCGTGAAATTAATGCATCCCAACATGGAAAGGAGGACTAGCATGAAACGACAAACTGCAAACCAGACGCTCAAGCGTTTGGCTAAGGATTTAGCAAGCCATCCCTTCCTCCTTTTCCTAGCCTTTCTAGGAACCATTGCCCAAGTTGGCTTATCAATTTACCTACCTATTCTGATTGGGCAGGTCATTGACCAGGTCCTAGTAGCTGATTCTTCACCAGTTTTTTGGCAGATTTTCATTCAGATGATATTGGTGATCATAGGAAATACTCTAGTTCAATGGGTCAATCCTCTCCTCTATAATCGTCTAATCTTCTCTTATACCAAAGACTTGCGAGAGCGAATTATCCATAAGCTCCATCGTTTACCGATTGCTTTTGTGGATCGGCAAGGCAGTGGAGAGATGGTTAGTCGCGTGACCACAGACATAGAGCAGCTGGCAGCCGGCTTGACCATGATTTTCAACCAATTTTTCATTGGCGTCTTGATGATTTTGGTTAGTATTCTAGCAATGTTCCAAATTCACCTCCTCATGACCCTCTTGGTCTTGCTGTTGACACCCCTGTCCATGGTAATTTCACGCTTTATTGCCAAACGCTCTTATCATCTCTTCCAGAAGCAAACAGAAACCAGGGGAATTCAGACTCAGTTGATTGAAGAATCGCTTAGCCAGCAAACCATTATCCAGTCCTTCAATGCTCAGACAGAGTTTATCCAAAGACTGCATGAGGCGAATGCCAACTACGCAGGCTATTCTCAGTCAGCCATCTTTTATTCATCAACGGTCAATCCTTCGACTCGCTTTGTCAATGCACTCATCTATGCTCTTCTTGCTGGAGTGGGAGCTTATCGTATCATGATGGGATCCACCTTGACCATTGGGCGTTTAGTAACTTTTTTGAACTATGTCCAGCAGTACACTAAGCCCTTTAACGATATTTCTTCAGTTCTAGCCGAATTGCAAAGTGCTCTCGCTTGTGCAGAGCGTGTTTATGCTGTCTTAGAGAGCTCCGAGGTGTCTGAAACAGGTAAGGAAGTCTTGACCAGCGACCAAGTCAAGGGAGCTATTTCCTTTAAACATGTTTCTTTTGGATACAATCCTGAAAAAATCTTGATTAAGGACTTGTCTATCAATATCCCAGCTGGTAGCAAGGTGGCAATTGTTGGTCCGACAGGTGCCGGAAAATCAACTCTTATCAATCTCCTCATGCGTTTTTATCCTATTAATTCGGGAGATATCTTGCTAGACGGTCGTTCCATTTACGACTATACCCGAGCATCATTGAGACAGCAGTTTGGGATGGTGCTCCAAGAAACCTGGCTCAAGCAAGGAACCATTCATGACAATATTGCCTTTGGTAATCCTGATGCCAGTCGGGAGCAGGTGATTGCTGCTGCCAAAGCAGCCAACGCAGACTTTTTTATCCAACAGTTGCCACAGGGATACGATACCAGGTTGGAAAATGCAGGAGAATCTCTATCTGTCGGTCAAGCCCAGCTCTTGACAATCGCCCGAGTCTTTCTAGCTATCCCTAAGATTCTTATCTTAGACGAAGCGACATCATCCATTGATACGCGGACAGAAGTGCTAGTACAGGATGCCTTTGCCAAACTCATGAAGGGGCGCACAAGTTTTATCATTGCTCACCGTTTGTCAACCATTCAGGATGCGGATTTGATTTTAGTTTTAGTAGATGGTGACATCGTGGAGCATGGCAATCATCAGACTCTCATGGCTCGAAAGGGCAAGTATTACCAAATGCAAAAAGCTGCGGCCTTTAGCTCTGAATAAGTCATTCCTACCCATTTAAATTCTTAATGACACTAAAAGTTGCCTTCGGGTGACTTTTTTGCTACAATAGCTAGAAAAAATCAGGGTCTTAGAAGGAGAAAAAATGAAAGTCTACCAGCATGTAAATATCGTGACTTGTGACCAAAATTTCCATGTCTATTTGGATGGTCTCTTAGCTGTTGAAGCATCTAAAATCGTCTATGTTGGTCAAGAGAAGCAAGAAATTTTAGATCAAGCTGAGCAGATTATAGACTATCAGGGAGCCTGGATCATGCCTGGTTTGGTCAATTGCCATACCCACTCTGCTATGACAGGTTTGAGAGGGATTCGGGATGACAGCAATCTCCATGAATGGCTCAATGACTATATCTGGCCAGCAGAAGCAGGATTTACTCCCGACATGACTACCAAGGCGGTCAAAGAAGCTCTAACGGAGATGCTCCAGTCAGGGACAACAACCTTCAACGATATGTATAATCCCAATGGTGTGGATATTGAGCAAATTTATCAGGCAGTTAAGGCTTCCAAGATGCGTTGTTATTTCTCACCGACCCTCTTTTCTTCAGAGGCAGAAACAACTGCTGAGACCATAAGCAGAACACGAGCCATCATAGAGGAAATCTTAGGATATGAAAATCCAAATTTCAAGGTTATGGTAGCGCCACATTCTCCATATAGCTGTAGTAAAGATTTGCTGGAAGCGAGCTTAGATATGGCAAAAGAGCTGGACATTCCCATCCATATCCATGTAGCGGAGACCAAGGAAGAGTCAGGAATTATCCTCAAACGCTATGGCAAACGTCCCCTCGCCTTTCTAGAAGAACTAGGTTACTTAGATCATCTATCTGTCTTTGCTCACGGGGTCGAACTAAACGAGCGGGAAATTGAACGTTTAGCAACTTCTCATGTGGCTATCGCCCATAATCCTATTAGTAACCTCAAACTGGCCTCAGGGATTGCTCCAATCATCCAACTGCAAAAAGCAGGAGTAGCAGTGGGAATTGCGACAGACTCGGTTGCTTCTAATAACAACCTAGATATGTTTGAGGAAGGACGGACTGCAGCCCTCCTTCAGAAGATGAAGAGTGGAGATGCCAGTCAATTTCCTATCGAAACAGCCCTCAAAGCTCTGACGATAGAAGGTGCTAAGGTTCTTGGAATGGAAGATCAGATAGGAAGTCTGGAAGTTGGCAAGCAAGCAGATTTTCTGGTCATTCAACCACAAGGGAAAATCCATCTCCAACCTCAGGAAAATATGTTATCTCACCTCGTTTATGCGGTCAAATCCAGTGATGTTGATGATGTTTATATTGCAGGAGAACAGGTTGTCAAGCAAGGCAAAGTTTTGACGGTAGAGATTTAAAAAAATTTCAAAAAAAGTTTGTAAAAATCTTGCATTCTTTTTTTGTCTATGCTATACTTATATACGGTTTGAAAAAACTGCCTAAGACAGTAGGGGAGCTCGACTCATAAATATCCTACCGAGGACAAAACGTATCATGTAAAAAGAAGCGTATTGTACTTTCGTGTCTAGGTTTGGGCGCGTTTTTCTTTTGGAAAAATTCCCCAAGCAAAATAATTACGGAGGTGAACACACTAATGAGTGAAGCAATTATTGCTAAAAAAGCGGAACTAGTTGACGTAGTAGCTGAAAAAATGAAAGCTGCTGCATCTATCGTCGTTGTAGACGCTCGTGGTTTGACAGTTGAGCAAGATACAGTTCTTCGTCGTGAGCTTCGTGGAAGCGAAGTTGAGTATAAAGTCATTAAAAACTCAATCTTGCGTCGTGCAGCTGAAAAAGCTGGTCTTGAAGATCTTGCATCAGTATTTGTTGGACCATCTGCAGTAGCATTTTCTAATGAAGATGTTATCGCACCAGCGAAAATCTTGAACGACTTTGCTAAAAACGCTGAAGCACTTGAAATCAAAGGTGGTGCAATCGAAGGCGCTGTCGCATCTAAAGAAGAAATCATTGCTCTTGCAACTCTTCCAAACCGCGAAGGACTTCTTTCTATGCTCCTTTCTGTACTTCAAGCGCCAGTGCGCAACGTTGCTCTTGCAGTCAAAGCGGTTGCAGACAACAAAGAAGACGCAGCTTAATCTTAAGCTACGCAGCGTAGCCTAGCTACGAAAAAAACTATTATAAAATTAAAAACTTATTTGGAGGAAATAACAATGGCATTGAACATTGAAAACATTATTGCTGAAATTAAAGAAGCTTCAATCCTTGAATTGAACGACCTTGTAAAAGCTATCGAAGAAGAATTTGGTGTAACTGCAGCTGCTCCTGTAGCTGTTGCTGCGGCTGGTGCTGCTGACGCTGGTGCTGCTAAAGATTCATTTGACGTTGAATTGACAGCTGCTGGTGACAAAAAAGTTGGTGTTATCAAAGTTGTACGTGAAATCACTGGTCTTGGTCTTAAAGAAGCTAAAGAACTTGTTGATGGTGCACCAGGTGTCATCAAAGAAGGCGTTCCAACTGCAGAAGCAGAAGAAATCAAAGCTAAATTGGAAGAAGCTGGAGCTTCAGTTACTCTTAAATAATAGAGAAACTACATTAGTAGCTTAAAAACATGATTAAACCGCTATTCTTAGGATTAGCGGTTTTTCTTTATAATTGAAAAGCGAAAATTTATAAAGTGTCTCCAGTTGTTCCATAAGATTTTCATCATAAAGTTCTGGAGTTTGATTAGAGAATCATGTCAATCAAACTCCAGCGCTCGATAAAGCGATGATGTATTTGTGGAAGGAGATTATGTTTGCTAAGGTATTTTTTGCAGAAATAGTGGTACAATATCCTTAGAATAGTTCAAAATTTATCTTTGCTAGGGGAAAGGGAGATTGAACTCCCTGATGCATCCGTCTTAGTATGGGATTAATGTTCTATAAAAAGGAAATGTTATAAAGGTGATATTGATGGAAAGATATGAATTTACAGCGACAACAGCAAAATCAGATATAATAATTGGTGTCCTTTTTCCCATGTTCCTCATGCTTCCTGTATTGGGAATACAGTTGGCTGTATTCTATTTAAAACTGAATGATTTTTTTAAATCACAACCTCTTTTTCTTTATACGATAGTATTAGTGTTTTTTGGTATTAGTTTTCTTTTAATTAAAAAAATACAAGGTAGTCTAGTGAAGAATTTTGTCGTAGAATTATCTGGAAGAAATATTAGGATTTGGTGTAATGGAAAGGAGATTGTATCAGGAGAAGTTATTTTCTGTAGGATAAAAAATAAGGAGCCTAAACTGGGGGCGAGAGCCTTAAATGTAGACATAGACACCAAGGGGGATAACATTAAATTTCGAGTTCGGTCTAAGGAATATGAAAATTTATCATCTTCTACTTGGAATCCTCTCGGGACAAGCAAACCCTCTGATGTAGAAACGTTATTATCTTTGGGCAAAAAAATAAAAAATGCTATGGAAGAAGAAGTTTTGATAGAAGATGAAGTTTCAAAAAAACCTCGATCGTTTTGATTGAGGTTTTTAGCATATTTCTTAAACAATACCTTGTGCAATCATAGCGTTTGCTACGTTTTCGAAGGCAGCGATATTTGCTCCTGCAAGGTAGTCAGTACCAAGACCGTATGTTTCAGCAGTTGTTTTAGCTGTGTTAAAGATGTTGGTCATGATGTCTTTGAGACGTCCATCAACTTCTTCACGTGTCCATGAAAGGCGAAGGCTGTTTTGGCTCATTTCAAGCGCTGATACAGCTACACCACCAGCGTTGGCAGCTTTGGCAGGTCCGTAAAGGATTCCGTTTTCTTTGTAGACTTTAATCGCGTCAAGGTCACTAGGCATGTTAGCACCTTCTGATACGCAGATAACTCCTTGAGCAACCAAACGTTTAGCTGCGTCGCCGTTGATTTCGTTTTGAGTCGCACATGGAAGAGCGATGTCGTAGTTCCCAGCGTAAGTCCATACAGAACCTTCATGGTAAGTAGCAGTTGCTTTCTCAGCTGCATATTCAGTCAAACGAGCACGGCGTTTTTCTTTAACATCAACCAAAAGATCGAAGTCAATACCATTTTCATCGATGACATAACCATTTGAGTCAGATACTGAGATGACAGTAGCGCCGAGTTCAGTTGCTTTTTGAAGAGCGTATTGAGCTACGTTACCAGAACCTGAAATAACCACTTTCTTACCAGCAAAACTGTTACCATTAGCTTTGAGCATTTCTTCAGTGTAGTAAACCAAACCGTAACCAGTTGCTTCTGGACGAATCAAGCTACCACCGAATCCAAGAGGTTTACCAGTCAAGACACCAGCATCAAATTGGTTAAGGCGTTTGTATTGACCGTAAAGGTAACCAATTTCACGTCCACCAACACCGATATCGCCAGCTGGGACGTCGAGAGATGGTCCGATGTATTTTTGCAATTCAGTCATGAAGCTTTGGCAGAAGCGCATCACTTCAGCATCAGTCTTCCCTTTAGGATCGAAGTCTGATCCCCCTTTACCTCCACCGATTGGAAGTCCAGTCAAAACGTTTTTAAAGATTTGTTCGAAGCCGAGGAATTTCAAGATTCCTTGGTTTACAGTTGGGTGGAAACGAAGTCCGCCTTTATATGGTCCAACAGCTGAGTTGAATTGAACACGGTAACCACGGTTCACTTGGACTTTTCCATCACGGTCAACCCAAGGAACACGGAAAGAAATTACGCGCTCAGGCTCAGTGATACGTGCCAAGATGTTTTCTTCGATATACTCAGGATGTTTTTCAAATACAGGTTCCAAAGTGCTGAAGAATTCTTCAACCGCCTGGAGAAATTCAGCCTCATGCCCGTTACGAGCTTTCACAGTTGCAAACACGCTTTGGATATAGTCTTTAGCAGATGTCATATCGTTCTCCTTTTTGTTGTTATATTTTATTACATGAGCCATTATAGCAGAATTTTTTTTGAGTGTAAAGAAAAAAACAGAAATTTTCTAAAAATTCTTTCAATTTACAGTAAACTATTTTTCTGATAGTAAAAACCGAACGTTTTATATAGAAATTAGTTTCTCAAAGAGAAAATCTTAAAGTATGGTATAATATTAGAAATAAAAGGAATCTGGAGGATCAGAATCATGGTATCAACGAAAACACAAATAGCTGGCTTTGAGTTTGACAATTGCTTGATGAATGCAGCGGGTGTGGCTTGTATGACGATAGAGGAACTAGAAGGGGTCAAAAGCTCAGCAGCAGGAACATTTGTCACAAAGACTGCGACCTTGGACTTTCGGCAGGGAAATCCTGAACCACGTTATCAGGATGTTCCACTTGGTTCTATCAACTCCATGGGCTTACCAAATAATGGCTTAGACTACTATCTGGACTATCTTTTGGACTTACAGGAAAAAGAGCCAAACCGAACTTTCTTCCTATCTTTAGTTGGCATGTCTCCAGAAGAAACACATGCCATCTTGAAAAAAGTTCAAGAGAGTGAATTCAAAGGACTGACAGAGCTTAATCTCTCTTGTCCAAACGTTCCAGGAAAACCTCAGATTGCTTATGATTTTGAGACAACAGACCGTATCTTGGCAGAAGTATTTGCCTATTTTACCAAACCTCTTGGGATCAAATTGCCACCTTATTTTGATATTGTTCACTTTGACCAAGCGGCTGCTATTTTCAACAAATATCCACTCAAGTTTGTTAACTGTGTTAACTCTATCGGAAACGGCCTTTACATAGAAGACGAGTCTGTCGTCATTCGTCCTAAAAATGGTTTTGGTGGGATTGGCGGAGAGTATATCAAACCGACTGCTCTTGCTAATGTGCACGCCTTTTACCAACGTTTAAATCCGCAAATCCAAATCATCGGAACGGGTGGTGTTCTAACGGGTCGTGATGCCTTTGAACATATCCTCTGCGGTGCTAGTATGGTGCAAGTAGGAACGACGCTTCACAAAGAAGGTGTCGGTGCTTTTGAACGCATTACCAATGAACTGAAAGCTATTATGGCGGAAAAAGGGTACGAGAGCCTAGAAGATTTCCGTGGGAAATTGCGCTATATTGACTAAATTACATCGAAAAATCAGAAGAAAGGAGAGAAGATGCTAGCCATTGAAGACAGTCAGAAATTGACTTTATCAAATCTATCTAGCTTGAATCTATTTACAGGGACAGACCGGGGCCAGTTTGAAGTTATGAAGAGTCAAGTGTTGAAACAGATTGGTTATGATCCAGCTGATCTCAACTTTGCTTACTTTGATATGAAAGAAGTAGCCTATAAAGACTTAGAGTTGGAGTTGGTCAGTCTCCCTTTCTTTGCGGATGAAAAAATCGTGATATTAGACCATTTTGTCGATATCACAACAGCCAAGAAACGCTTTTTAATAGATGATGAGCTCAAGTCATTTGAGGAATACCTTGACAATCCTTCACCGACGACTAAACTTTTGATTTTTGCAGAAGGAAAGTTAGATAGTAAAAGACGGTTGGTCAAACTGCTCAAACGAGATGCGACTGTCTTTGATGCTATTGAGGCTAAGGAGCAAGAATTGCGTCAGTATTTCCAAAAATGGAGTCAGACACAAGGTCTGCAGTTTGTGGGGCAATCCTTTGAAAATCTACTTCTCAAATCTGGTTTTCAATTTAGTGAAATCCAGAAAAACCTCCTTTTTTTACAGTCTTATAAATCAGACGGCGTGATTGAGGAGAAGGACATTGTCGAGGCTATTCCAAAGACTCTGCAGGACAATATTTTTGATTTGACTCAGCTTATCTTGGGTAAAAAGATCGACCAGGCGCGTGACTTGGTTAGAGATTTGACATTGCAAGGGGAGGATGAGATCAAGCTCATAGCTGTCATGTTAGGACAGTTTCGTACCTTTACCCAAGTGAAGATTTTATCAGAAGCTGGTCAGACGGAATCGCAGATTACAAGCAGTCTGGGAACTTATTTGGGACGCAATCCTAATCCTTATCAAATCAAGTTCGCATTGAGAGATTCGAGAGGGATTTCCTTGGCCTTTCTCAAGCGAGCGATTTCTTATTTGATTGAAACAGACTACCAGATTAAGACAGGTGTCTATGAAAAAGGGTACCTGTTTGAAAAGGCGCTTTTGCAGATCGCGGCAGAAGCAAATTGAGCAAAAAACTTGAAAAAAGAGGATGATTGCGTTATCATTTTCATATAGAAAGAAAAAGAGGTATTACAGATGGCTATTATCTTACCAGACCTTCCATACGCATACGACGCCTTGGAACCATATATTGATGCAGAAACAATGCACTTGCACCATGACAAACACCATCAAACTTATGTCAACAATGCGAATGCAGCTCTTGAAAAACACCCTGAAATCGGTGAAGACCTTGAAGCTTTGCTTGCTGATGTAGACTCTATCCCAGCTGATATCCGCCAAGCGCTTATCAATAACGGTGGGGGACACTTGAACCACGCTCTTTTCTGGGAATTGATGACTCCTGAAAAAACTGCTCCATCAGCAGAACTTGTAGCAGCAATCGACGCAACATTTGGTTCATTTGAAGAATTCCAAGCAGCCTTTACAGCAGCAGCTACAACTCGCTTCGGTTCTGGATGGGCGTGGTTGGTAGTCAACAAAGAAGGGAAACTGGAAGTAACTTCAACAGCAAACCAAGACACACCAATCTCAGAAGGTAAAAAACCAATCTTGGGCTTGGACGTTTGGGAACATGCTTACTACGTGAAATACCGCAATGTACGTCCTGACTATATCAAAGCTTTCTTCTCAGTCATCAACTGGAACAAAGTAGATGAGCTTTACGCAGCAGCTAAATAATGAATATGAAGGGAAGAGTCATTCTTCTCTTTTTTGCTTTATATGGCAGAAGTCTGACAAAATCGTCAGACTTTTTTCATTTTTATGAGAAACGTGCTAACTGCTAGAAATTATGGTAAAATAGAGTGTTAAGTAATCGTGGAAAAGGAAGACTATGCGTAAAGAAATTGCACCTGAATTATACAACTATAACAAGTTTCCTGGCCCAGAATTTTATGTAAATGGGGATAAGGTTGAGACTGAAGGGATTGCTTTTACCTTGGTTGAAAATATCAAGGATGCCTTCGATGTGACAGTCTTTAATCAACGTTTTTCAGAAGTGTTGACCAAGTTTGATTATGTCGTGGGGGACTGGAGCAATGAGCAGCTCCGTCTACGTGGCTTTTACAAAGACGACCGAACAGAGGAAAAAAATGAAAAGATTAGTCGGTTACAGGACTATCTTTTGGAGTACTGTAGTTATGGTTGTGCCTATTTTGTTCTAGAAAATCAAGCACCGAAGCGGGCTTCATTTGACAAGAAATTGCGTAAAAAGGAAGAGGAAAACCTTCCTAGAAGAGGGAAGAAATCTTCGCAAAACAAGAGAAAACCAAATGCGGATAAGCGAAATAGACGTCGTCATAAGGATCAAAAGTCTCAGAAAGAGGACAAGGGACAGCGCCATTTTGTCATTCGTCAGAAATAGATAGAGAATAAGGAGAAGAGATGAAACCGTCTATTTATAGTTTAACACGTCAAACCATGCAAGAATGGGTTTTAGAACAAGGAGAAAAGAAATTCCGAGCAGATCAAATCTGGGAATGGCTCTACCGTAAACGTGTCCAGTCATTTGAAGAAATGACCAACCTTTCCAAGGATTTGATTGCCAAGCTCAATGACCAGTTTGTGGTCAATCCTTTGAAACAGCGGATCGTACAAGAGTCTGCTGACGGTACTGTTAAGTATCTTTTCGAGTTGCCAGATGGCATGTTGATTGAGACAGTACTCATGCGTCAACACTACGGTTTGTCAGTCTGTGTGACCACTCAGGTTGGCTGTAATATTGGCTGTACCTTCTGTGCATCAGGCTTGATCAAGAAACAACGCGACCTCAATAACGGGGAAATCGTAGCACAGATTATGCTGGTTCAGAAATACTTTGATGAACGTGGTCAGGATGAACGTGTCAGCCATATCGTTGTTATGGGAATTGGTGAACCATTTGATAATTACAACAATGTTTTGAATTTTGTCCGTACCATCAATGATGACAAGGGAATGGCTATCGGTGCTCGTCACATCACTGTTTCAACCTCAGGTTTGGCCCATAAAATTCGTGACTTTGCTAATGAAGGCGTACAGGTCAATCTGGCTGTGTCTCTTCACGCACCAAACAATGAATTACGTTCAAGCATCATGAAGATTAACCGTGCCTTTCCGATTGAAAAGCTCTTCGCAGCTATTGAGTACTATATCGAAACAACCAATCGCCGTGTGACCTTTGAATATATCATGCTCAATGAAGTCAACGATGGTGTTGAACAAGCCTTGGAATTGGCGGAGTTGCTCAAGAACATCAAGAAATTGTCTTATGTAAACTTGATTCCTTATAACCCAGTTAGTGAACATGACCAATATAGCCGTAGTCCCAAAGAGCGCGTGATGGCCTTCTACGATACCCTCAAGAAAAAAGGGGTCAACTGTGTTGTCCGTCAAGAGCATGGTACTGATATTGATGCAGCTTGTGGACAATTACGCTCCAATACAATGAAACGTGACCGCCAGAAGGCAGTCGCAGCGGTAAATCCATAAAATGACTAAAAAAAGAGAATTAATCTTAAGATTGGGAGTGGCTATTTACAGTCTATGCATTGTCTGTTTTTGCTTCACTCCCCAGCCTCAACTTCCTACAGGAGTGGAAACTCCAGGTATTCAAACTTTTGGACGCCTGGTTTTTCTTTTAACTCCCTTAAACTCCCTTTGGAATCTGGGTGAAGTGACCAGTTTGGGACAAGTCCTTTGGATCTTTTTGCAGAACATTTTAAATGTCTTCTTGCTCTTCCCTCTGGTCTTTCAACTGATCTATCTCTGTCCAAACTTGCGACAAACCAAAAGAATCATCCTTCTCAGTTTTCTTTTGAGCTTAGGAATTGAATGTACGCAGCTGGTCTTAGACTTTTTCTTTGATTTTAATCGGGTCTTTGAGATTGATGATTTGTGGACCAATACATTGGGTGGCTATCTAGCTTGGGTTCTCTACAGAAAAATAAATGTAACTAAACTTACAAAGGAATTATAATGAGTATTTTAGAAGTTAAAAATTTAAGTCACGGTTTTGGTGACCGTGCAATTTTTGAAGATGTGTCCTTCCGTCTCCTCAAGGGAGAGCATATCGGTCTTGTCGGTGCCAATGGTGAAGGAAAATCAACCTTTATGAGTATCGTGACTGGTAAGATGTTACCAGATGAAGGGAAGGTGGAGTGGTCCAAATACGTGACTGCTGGCTATCTGGATCAGCACGCTGTGCTAAAGGAAGGTCAAACCGTGCGTGATGTCTTGCGTACAGCCTTTGATGAGCTATTTAAAGCAGAAGCTCGTATCAATGACCTCTATATGGAAATGGCAGAAGACGGGGCGGATATTGATGCGCTGATGGAAGAAGTAGGAGAGCTCCAAGACCGTTTGGAGAGTCGAGATTTCTATACTTTGGATGCTAAGATTGATGAAGTGGCGCGTGCCCTCGGTGTCATGGACTATGGTATGGATACAGATGTAACAGCCTTATCAGGTGGACAAAGAACAAAGGTGCTTTTAGCTAAACTCCTCCTTGAAAAGCCAGATATCTTATTGCTGGACGAGCCAACCAACTATCTGGATGCTGAGCATATCGACTGGCTCAAGCGTTATCTCCAAAACTATGAGAATGCCTTTGTCCTTATTTCGCATGATATTCCTTTCCTAAACGACGTAATCAATATCGTCTACCATGTGGAAAATCAACAGTTGACGCGTTACTCTGGTGACTACTACCAGTTCCAAGAAGTCTATGCCATGAAGAAATCTCAGTTGGAAGCAGCCTACGAACGTCAGCAGAAAGAGATAGCGGACCTCAAGGATTTCGTAGCCCGCAATAAAGCCCGTGTCGCAACTCGAAACATGGCCATGTCCCGCCAGAAGAAATTGGATAAGATGGATATTATTGAACTGCAAAGTGAGAAGCCAAAACCATCCTTTGATTTCAAACCAGCTCGTACGCCAGGGCGCTTTATATTCCAAGCCAAGGACTTGCAGATTGGTTATGACCGTCCTCTTACCAAGCCTTTAAACCTTACTTTTGAACGCAATCAAAAGGTTGCTATTATCGGGGCCAATGGTATTGGGAAAACAACTCTCTTGAAGTCTCTCTTGGGAATTATCCCACCAATCGCTGGAGAAGTTGAACGAGGTGATTACCTAGAACTTGGTTACTTTGAACAGGAAGTAGAAGGTGGAAATCGTCAAACACCACTAGAGGCTGTCTGGAATGCCTTTCCTGCCCTTAACCAAGCAGAAGTCCGTGCAGCCCTTGCTCGTTGTGGTTTGACAACAAAGCACATTGAAAGCCAAATTCAGGTCTTATCAGGTGGTGAACAAGCCAAGGTGCGTTTCTGTCTCTTGATGAATCGTGAAAACAACGTCTTAGTGCTGGACGAGCCGACCAACCACTTGGATGTGGATGCCAAGGAAGAACTCAAGCGCGCGCTTAAAGAATACAAAGGAAGCATTCTTATGGTTTGCCACGAACCAGACTTCTATGAAGGCTGGATGGACCAAATCTGGGACTTTAACAAGTTAACTTAAAAGCGCTAAAAAAGCCAAGTCGAAATGACTTGGCTTTTTTGACTAGTAATTTAAATAGTTTTCAACTTCAGATTTCTCAATTTCTTTACCGTAGTGGCAAATCGGACAAGAAACGAAGTAACTTTTACCATAAGGGAAAAGTGGAATCCAGTAGAGGGTGAACTTGCGTCCAGCTTCTACGATCTCCCAAGTGTCGACATTGTTACAGTGACCGCATTCGATCGCAGTTTGTGTATGTCCCAAATCTTTCTGATAACCTTTAGAACCCCAAAATAAAATCATGTCATCGTCTCCTTATCTGTTGATGGCTTATTTTTTGCTGAAGTCATAGTCTTTCACTACTTCGATACTATCAATGGTGATAGCAGACGTTGGTTTGTCTTTCTCATCTTTTTCAGCTTTGGCAATCTTGTCAACAACGTCCATACCATCGATGACTTGACCAAAGACAGGGTGTTTGCCGTCTAGACTTGGATTTCCACCTTCTTTATAGGCTTCGATGATTTTCTTTGGATACTTGCTGGTAGGGAGTTTAGCTGAAATATCTGTTGAGTTTTGATTGATGAAGAACTGGCTACCGTTGGTGTTTGGTTGACCAGTATTAGCCATAGCAAGGGCTCCTCGGATATTGTATAGGTAAGGAGAGATTTCATTTTTGAAACCAGTTCCTTTGTCCTTTGTTTTATCCTTATCATGCCAGATAGATTGCCCCCCTGTCCCATCTCCCTTAGGATCTCCAGTTTGGACCATAAATCCATCGATGACACGGTGGAAGGTGATGCCGTTATAATAGCCTTCCTTAGCGTGAGTGAGGAAGTTTTCAACTGCTAGTGGTGCTAGTTTTGGAAAGAGTTTGATGCGGATATCACCTTGATTTGTGTGTAAAATAACCTCGGCTTCATCTTCAGCAACTTCTTTAGAAAGTTGAGGGAAGTTAGCATTTTCATTGGTCAAAGCGTCATTCAAATCTTTGGCAGCCTGAGCAGCTGCTTTTGAGCTTTCTTCAGCAGAGATACTGGAGTCGACATAGTCATCACCACGGAGACCACGCTGGATACTAGTACATCCAGCAAGAGCTATAGTTGATAGTAAAAGAAGAGTTGCTAGTTTTTTCATTGTTTTCCTCTCAAAAATTCATTTCTATCATTGTACCTTAAAAGGGAGTTGATTTCAATTTTTAAAATGAGGTTATTTTGCTAATACATGTAATTTTATAGCTTGACTTACTCCATTTTGTTCATTAGAGTCTGTTACTGCATTTGCACAGTCTTTGACATCTGTAGGAGCATTTCCCATTGCAATACCGAGCCCTGCGCTTTCAATCATGGGAATATCATTATAATTGTCACCCAAGGTCATAATCTCCTTGAGAGGAATTTGATAATAGTTAGCCAATTCTAACAGAGCCTGCTTTTTAGATACTTGATTATGTGTGACTTCAAGATAGTTATCCTTGGAGAGATAAAAGTCGGTTTGTGGAAAATCCATAATGGATAAGATGTTTTGTAGTTTCTGTATAGTGTCTGCTTTATCAATTAATAATAGTTTATGAACAAGAGTATGTTCCTCTTTTATAAAATCTGTTATAGATGTAACTTTTGGACTTTCTCCAGTAATGTTGGCTTCGATTTGTACCCATTTATCTAAAGTATTAACAAACCAATCTTGTCCAGAATAAACATTGATAGAAACTGTCGGAAATTCTCTTTTTAAAAAATCATGAAGAAATGCCAATTCTTTTTTATCAATAGAATGCTGACTTAGAACCTCATCCCCCTTACTGATTAGGGCACCATTATAGCATGCAATTGGAAAGTCGGAAATTCCTAGTTTTCTAGAAATTGGAGCAATACCGAGAGGAGAGCGAGCAGAAGCTAAGACAAAAGGGATTTCTTTTTGTTTTAAAATTGGCATCAGTTCAGGCAAATAAGAGTCTATCTGGTGATTTTTGTCTAAAATTGTTCCGTCAATATCGCTTATAATCAATTTAATATTTCTCATAGCTTCCTCCCTTTTAAAATAGAATAGTTGTTTTGCCATCTAAAGATCGCTGAATTTCTATATCGGGTTCTTTGTCTGTAATCCAATAATCAAAATCAGCTAGTTCAGACAGAATAAAGTGAGAGTGTTTGCTTATTTTACTGGTTTCAGCTAGTAAGACACGAGTTTTGCTTGTTTTAAATGCTCTCTTTTTCATTAGAACATCTTCTTGGTCTTCAAAACTAACTTGACCATCTGAAAGACTTGCAGCTCCAAAAAAAGCTAAATCAAACTTAATAGAGTTTAAAATGTCCGATTCTTCTAGAGAGTAATAGAAACGATTCTTTTTATGAAACTTTCCGCCTAGAATGTGAAAATCGATATTCTTTTTTCCTCCTAGAATAAGCGCATTATCTAATGAATGACTGAAAATACTAACTTCTTTCTCAAGTATTTTAGCTAATTCTAGTACAGTTGTTGAAACATCAAAAAATAGTAAATCTCCATTAGAAATGAGTTCCTTTGCTAGAGAGGCGATTTTCTCTTTTTCTTTGGAAGATTGTTCTCTTCTGTCTTTAAAGCCCAGTATAGGCTGTTTCTTTATTGATAGCAATCCTCCGTGAGTTCTTTGTGCTCTATTTTCCTTTGCAAGAATAGAAAAATCTCTGCGGATGGTATCTTTGGATACTTGGAAATAGTCAACCATTTCTTTTGCTGAAAGGCTTCCTCTCTCTTCTAAAAGTGTTATGATTTCTTCTATTCGTTGTGCTTGGTACATAAATTCACCTGCTTTCTGACTCTATTTTACTCTTTTTTGTAAGTTGAATCAAGTATTTATAAGTTTTTTTAATTTAAAATCAATTTATTTAAGTTTTTTGGGGCGAATCTGAAAAAATCAAAACTCTGTCAAGTTTTTTTCTTGACACCTGTCAGAAATCTGCTATAATAGAACATGTGCTAAATAGCTCAGCTATTTCACCGAAATAAAAAAATAAGAAAAGAGACATTAAAAAATGGCAGTTAAAATCCGTTTGACTCGTATGGGTTCTAAGAAAAAACCTTTCTACCGTATCAACGTAGCAGA
Source organism: bacterium (assembly GCA_905221365.1). Taxonomy (GTDB): domain Bacteria; phylum Bacillota; class Bacilli; order Lactobacillales; family Streptococcaceae; genus Streptococcus. Next base: position 120,459 of record CAJNCX010000001.1, on the reverse strand, counting down.
CTCACGTTCACCACGTGACGGACGTTTCATCGAAACAGTTGGTACTTACAACCCACTTGTTGCTGAAAACCAAGTAACTTTGAAGGAAGATCGCGTTCTTGCATGGTTGGCTGATGGAGCTCAACCTTCAGATACAGTTCGCAACATCCTTTCAAAAGAAGGCGTATTGAAAAAATTCCACGATTCTAAATTCTCAAAATAAGTTTAAAGTAGGTTGACAGATGGATACGATTGAAAATCTCATTATTGCGATTGTGAAACCTTTGATTTCACAACCAGATGCCTTAACTATCAAGATTGAAGATACACCAGAGTTTTTGGAGTATCACTTGGATCTTGACCAAAGCGATGTCGGTCGTGTTATCGGTCGTAAGGGTCGCACTATCTCAGCGATAAGAACGATTGTCTACTCTGTCCCAACTGAAGACAAAAAAGTAAGAATCGTTATCGATGAAAAATAAAGAAAGCGGGACAGATGTCTCGCTTTTTTGTGAGGAGGAGAAGATGAAGGATTTAACGTTTAGACAATTACAAGATTATTTACTCGAACATTACCAACAGTCTCGAACTGAGGAAGGCCTCTTTATCAAGTTAGTGGAGGAAGTCGGAGAAGTAGCCGAGGTCTTGAATGGGCGCTCTGGCAGAAAAGAGGGCGTTCAGGATTCAAACGAAGAACTTGCTAAAGAACTGGCTGATATCATTCACTACACTGTTGCAATTGCAGCCATTAATGACATCGACCTAACCAAAACCATCTTTGACAAAGATAAGAAGGCTGCCATCAAGTATCAACATGAAAGAGATTTGGAAAATTTTTTGAAGGGGAAGGAGAGTTGATGTCCTCTTTCTCCAACTTGTGAAAATCCCTGGAACGTGTTAAAATAAAGGATAGAAATAGATACAGGAGACAAGATGAACTACTTTAATGTTGGAAAAATCGTTAATACACAGGGTCTACAAGGTGAGATGCGTGTCTTGTCTGTGACGGATTTTGCTGAGGAACGGTTTAAAAAAGGGGCAGAGCTGGCTTTATTTGATGAAAAAGATCAGTTTGTTCAAACAGTGACCATCGCTAGCCACCGTAAACAGAAGAATTTTGACATTATCAAATTCAAAGACATGTACCATATCAATGCGATTGAAAAGTACAAGGGTTATAGTCTCAAGGTCGCTGAGGAAGATTTAAATGACCTAGACGATGGGGAATTTTACTATCACGAGATTATCGGTTTGGATGTTTACGAGTGTGATAACTTGATAGGAACTATCAAGGAGATTCTGCAACCAGGTGCCAACGATGTCTGGGTAGTCAAGCGAAAAGGCAAGCGTGATTTGCTTTTACCTTACATACCACCAGTAGTTCTCAATGTTGACATCCCAAACAAACGGGTTGATGTGGACATCTTAGAAGGGCTAGATGATGAAGATTGATATTTTAACCCTCTTTCCTGAGATGTTTTCTCCGCTGGAGCACTCGATTGTTGGAAAGGCTCGAGAAAAGGGGCTCTTGGATATCCAGTACCATAATTTCAGAGAATATGCTGAAAAGGCCCGTCATGTTGACGATGAGCCCTACGGAGGCGGTCAGGGGATGTTGCTCCGAGCTCAACCTATCTTTGATGCCTTTGATGCTATTGAAAAGAAAAAGCCGCGCGTGATTCTTCTAGATCCTGCTGGGAAACAGTTCGATCAGGCTTATGCTGAAGATTTGGCTCAAGAAGAGGAACTGATTTTTATCTGTGGTCACTACGAAGGATATGACGAGCGCATCAAGACCTTGGTAACCGATGAAATTTCCCTAGGAGATTATGTCCTGACTGGTGGTGAATTGGCGGCTATGACTATGATCGATGCGACAGTTCGCTTGATTCCAGAAGTAATTGGTAAAGAGTCTAGTCACCAGGATGATAGCTTTTCTTCAGGACTCCTCGAATATCCTCAGTACACTCGCCCTTATGACTATCGTGGCATGGTAGTACCAGATGTGCTTATGAGTGGGCATCATGAGAAGATTCGTCAGTGGCGACTTTATGAGAGTTTAAAGAAAACCTATGAGCGCAGACCAGATTTGCTAGAAAACTATCAACTAACAGCAGAAGAAGAAAAAATGCTGGCTGAAATCAGAGAAAACAAAGAATAAAGGAGAACCTTATGCAAGTAATCAAACGTAATGGAGAAGTTGCAGACTTTGATCCAGATAAAATCTACCAAGCTGTTCTAAAAGCGGCTCAGACTGTTTATGTTTTGACAGATGACCTACGTCAAAACCTAGCTCAAGTCACTAAAAAGGTAGTCTTGGACTTGGAAGAAGCAAAAGTGGAACGTGCGACCATTAGCATGATCCAATCAATGGTTGAAAATCGTTTGTTGGGGGCAGGATATATCACCATCGCAGAACACTACATTTCTTACCGCTTGCAACGCGATTTGGAGAGAAGTGGTTACGGAGACCATATCGCAGTCCACCTGCATTTTGAACAAATTCGTTAAGAAAAAGAGTGGGATGCAAAGAACATCTCACTCTTTCTTAAATAGGCTTTTCTGAGCTGTTTGTACAGTTGAAGGGACGAAACGAAGTCTTTTGATATCAGTGATTCGGATGATACGTGTCACATTTTTTGTAAAATTTTTGACAACAATCTGTTGACGACTGGTATCATATTTGACAATATCACCAGTGAAGCTTGTTTCAGCTAGTATGACATGAACAGCAGTTTGTTTCTGGATGGCTTGTTCAATTGTAGCAATGAGGGAGTCGTTTTCAGAATAATCTCGTTCATCATGTCCACTGAGAAAGTCTTGTATCTTATCTAAGACATGCTTGAATGTATATCTCATAGGCTTCTCCCCTCTTATATAACTATATTATATAAAATTTTCCTAAAATCTACAAGATTTTACGAATAGACTAGAGAAAGCATATCATATAAAGGAGTTAAAATGGCAGAATTTACATTTGAAATCGAAGAACACTTACTGACCTTGTCTGAAAATGACAAAGGATGGACAAAAGAACTAAACCGAGTCAGCTTTAATGGCGCTCCAGCTAAGTTTGATATTCGAACTTGGAGCCCTGATCATACCAAGATGGGAAAAGGAATCACCCTTACAAACGAGGAATTTCAAGTAATGGTGGATGCTTTTAAAGGAGGGAAATGAGAGAAGGATAGTGAATTTTACTCACTATCCTTTTCTTGTAAAATCATATAGTCTCGAAGAGATATTGTTGTTAATAGGAGAAACGTTTTTTTAAACTTTTCTGGTGGAGTAGGGTTTTCTTTTCGTATCCAAGCTTCAATAAAAGTAATAATCATGTTTGCGACGACATAGGTCATGTCATCTTCACTAAAATCGAATTCCTTGTTGTAGTGGACATTCTTTAGAATCCATTTTGAATAAGTATCTCTCAGGAACTCCTTCCAACCAGGATCTGCTTGAGTTACAAAAAGTGTTCGAATGATATTCCTATTTTCATAAACCAAAGGAATTGCAAAATTAGCAAAGCATTCAATAGGATTTCCCTCTCTTCTCAGACAAGAATTATTAAATACCTGAAAAATTCGTTGATCGGTTTGTTCATGAATATACTTGATAATATCATCATAGTTTTGGAAATGTTTTTGATAAATAGCTTGTCTTGAAATACCTGCTTGTCTAGCAATTTCACTCATCGTAAATGAACTACGCTGAGGATTCTGTTTAGCTAGCGATATAAAAGCGGAAACGATGGAATCTCGAGTATCTTTAGCCATAAGTGTCCTTTCTATGAATAAATATCAATTAAAATATTAGATAAAATTGACAACTTAAAAGAAGCTGTTTGTAAAGGATTACAGCTATAAAATATTATAATATTGTTTATTTCACTAAATAAATTATAACATAAAATGGAGCATTTTCCTAGTGAATTATATTAGAAGTTTCTATTTTGCTTATGCTATCTAGAAGAAGTTAACTGGGATAAATTATAAGAAAAAATTTAATAATTATTCGTCATTGTTATTGCGTTTTTGATAAAAGTATAGGGATTAAATAACAAATTCTTGGATTTTTAACTAGGGGGGATAGAGAAAAAATAATGTAACAAAAACTATAAAATGATGTATAAAGAGCTAAAGTGTGCATAATATATAATTTAAAACTATCTATAACCCATGGGCCTATTTTAGACTGTATTTAGAATGGATTGTAGTTTATAAAATACGTTGAAATTTATAATGTCTAGAAATTCAGAGAATCCCCCTCTGAAAACAAATATCAATATGGTTATGTATCTCTATGTCAAAAGTTGACAAACTGTAAATTTTTCGTTTATGAAATATTTACATATAATTAACATAATACTAGAAGTTGTAGTATAATGAAAATGAATGATATTTTGCAAGTTTTCATTCATAAGTGAGTAAGAAATCCTATAGAAGATTAAATTAAATAACTATTTGAATGGTATCGCTAACCAAATCGAAAAACGAACGCAGCTATCACATAGACATTCTTGTGATAAATATTGCAATTGAAAGGAGTGTTGCCTGCTGGTAAGACATGACATACTTCTCAATTAATTTAATCAAATAGAAAGGATTTTTTATGGATAAACTAAAGAAAGTACTAGGTTTTCTAGTATTTCCTCTTTTACTATTGCTGATGTTCTTCCCGGCAGGTGAAGCACATGCTACAACTGATATCACGAGTAAAGTCAAAATAGATGACTTGAAGATTACTATAGCATCTACAGGAAGCAAGACTGAAGGAATTCATGGTTCAAATGATACTTCGATGAAATTGAAATATTCAGGTAAATTCTCATTTCCCAATGTGGCAGCTAATGAAATCAAGGATGGTGATTACTTCATCGTAAAGGCTCCAGATAACTTGAGTTTGACGGATGGTAGTCTGGATTTGATTGATTCGACGTCAAATATCAAAATGGGGACTGTCCGAGTGGATAATGCTAACCATCAGCTAGTATTTACCTTCAATGACAAGGTGAAGGACAAGCAAAATATCCGTGGGGACTTTGTTGCAGAAGCAACTGAAACACTCAAAAAAGAGGGGAAAACGGTTACCTATGTTTTACCAGATGGTAAAAAACAGACCATCACGTATAAAGTGAATAAATATCAACAGACTGACGTGATAGGAGAAACCATTACAAAGTACGGTTATAACGATAACAATAAGGCGAGAGCACATTTTCAGATGAAGATTAATCGCGCTAAGAAAGATATGACTGGACATGTGGTGAAGATTACAGATGATGTTTCAAAGGGAGCCTTCGCTAATTATGTGGAAGGTACTTTCTATATGCATGAAGCAGAATTCGAGACGACGAATACGAATTCATCTGCTCTTAAACATATAGGTGATGAATATGAAATCACAACCGATCCGGAGGTATACAAGGCTAACTCAGATAAAAAAGCTTTGTTGACCTTTGTCAACGGGAAACGAGGGTTTGAGTTGCTCATGCCGACTAATATGGGAACAAAGAGCTTTTTCTTAACTTATGATACATCCTCACCAGCAGATACTTCAACGATAAGTAACTCAGCTCAGTACTTGATTGATAATCAGCCACAACTGATTTGGGAAAAATACGGAGGTAGTATTGGAACCAGAACAGAAGCAACGTTTAATTTAAAGACGGTTAAATCTGTTGGTGCATCAGTCACAGCTGATATTGCTGGTAAGATCAAAATCACAAAATACGATGAAGCGGATGCAACTGTTAAGTTGGCAGGCGTTGTCTTTGAAATCCGTGAGAAAACCACTAATAATTTGGTTGATACCGTTACAACAGATGCGGATGGGATAGCTGTCTCAAAGGCTCTCAATAATGGTAAGTATATTGTTAAAGAAAAAACTCCTAAATCAGGCTATCAGGTAAATAGTCAAGAGTTCGAAGTGGAGATGAAAGATGGAAAAGGTGTTCCCCTCAGTATCTCTAACAAACGTGTGACAGTTGACTTTGAAGCAATCAAGACTTGGGTAAACGGAAAATCAACTGACTACAAAGAAGTCAAACTCGGTTTGTATGTCCACAAAAAAGGACAAACTGTTGCAGATGCAAAACCTGTCTCAGGGAACTATACGCCTGAAGTGACAAAGTCCAATGGTGTCTACACTTATAAGTGGAAAAATCAACTTCCTGAACGTGATGTTGATGGAAGCAAGCTAGTTTATTCTGTTCGCGAACTTCAAGACCAGACAGACCTTCCTTTGCAAGAAGGAGAGAAAGTCAAAGTTGGAGAGAATAACTACGTCGTATCTTACAACGAAGATAAGACAAAAATTACTAATATTTACAAACCAGCAAAAATTAGCGTGACTGCTAAGAAAGTCTGGGTTGGCGGTCAGGAACATATTCGTCCAACTGTCTACTTCAAACTCTATCGTACGCCAGAAGGTGGAGCGATTGAAGAAGTAGCTGGTGCCGAACAAAAAGAAGTTCCTAAAACAAACGGAACCTTAGAGTGGCCAGACCTTCCTGCGACAGATGAGCACGGCGTGAAGTACACTTACAGTGTGATGGAAGTAGATGAAGATGGCAATCTCATCGTAGATACGATAGACGGCTATACTCCAGAACAAACAGCTGATCTGACTGTTACAAATACCTATAGCACTTCACCAACTAAGGCTGATATTGAAGTCAAAAAAGAATTGACGGGTGGCCGTCCAACACCTCTTCAAAACGAAGAATTTGAATTTATCTTGAAAGACAAAAATTGCCAAGAAGTTCAAAGAGCTAAGAACGATGCAGCTGGTCGCGTAGTCTTCAAAGATATTACTTTCGATAAAGCAGGTGAATATGAATTTACTGTTGTTGAAGTGAATGCTGGTCAAACCATAGATGGTGTGACTTATGATTCTAGAAAAGTACCAGCAACAGTAAGTGTAACAGACGATGGAAAAGGTAAACTGGTTGCGACAGTATTGTATCATCCTATTACTGCTGTGGCACTTCCGTCAGCTAATTTGGCCTCTTCAGCACCTAGTTCTAATCTTGTACCACCACTTACTGGTGCAGTGAATAGAGCTACTGATGCTGGAATTCAGACATTCAAAAATACCTATAAAGCAACTAATGCTAAGGCCGTTCTTGAAGTAACTAAGCAGTTGACTGGTCGTACGACAGGAGCTCAAGAAAATGAGTTCGAATTTACGTTGACAGACCAAGTTGGTAACGTTGAAACTAAGAGAAATGATGCAGATGGAAAAGTTCAGTTTCATGAATTGACCTTCAATGAAGCAGGTACTTATACTTACACTATCAAGGAAGTAAAAGCTGGTACAACTGAAAATGGTATTACCTACGATTCTAAGACAGTCACAGCTAAAGTAACTGTAACTGATAATGGCAAAGGTAATCTGAATGTAGTTGTTGACTACAGCAGTGATGCCAGCGATGGTAGCGTAACCTTTAATAATACATATAAGCCTACTAACGTGAAAGTTCCTGTTTCGGCAACCAAATCATTCATCAATAAAAACACAAATGAGCCAATTCAGCTTAAAGGTGGTGAATTCGAGTTTGCTTTGCTAGATGGAGCTGGTGAAGAAGTCGCAACCACGGTAAACGATGCAGCTGGGAATATTCAGTTCGGTGAGTTAGAATTCAAAACAAAAGGAGAATTCACTTACACCATCATTGAAAGATATGCTGGGACAACTGATAAAGGAATCACTTATTCTAACAAGACTATAGAAGTGACAATCAAGGTTGTTGACAACGGTAAGGGAGCTCTTGAAGCAACTGTATCTTATGACAATAACGACAGCACCTTCGAAAATACCTATAAGGCTGACAATGCCCAAGCTGGTTTTGAAGTGATGAAAACTCTTTCAGGTCGTGAGTTAAAAGCTGATGAGTTTGATTTTGTATTGAAGAATGACGCAGATGGTTCAGAGCTTCAAAAAGTGAAGAACACTGCCGACGGCAAAGTGACATTCGCTCCAATCGAATATACTAAAGCTGGTACATACAACTACACCATTGTTGAAACAAACGCTGGTAAGACTGTTAACGGTGTGACTTACGATAATCTTGAAGTTAAAGTCACTGTAGAAGTTACAGATGACGGCGAAGGAAAACTTCATGCTAACGTAACTTACTCAGCTGACAAAGAATTCAACAACAGCTACGGGGCTTCAAAAGCAAAAGCTGCTCTTGCGGTTAAGAAAACACTTACTGGTCGTGAGTTGAAAGCTGATGAGTTTGAATTTACTTTGACAGACCAAGCTGGTACTTTGAAAGAAACAGTTAAGAATGACAAAGATGGAAACGTTAAGTTCTCAGCATTGGAATTTGATAAAGCTGGAACATTCACTTACAAGATTGCTGAAAAAGCTGGTACTGCTACAGGTATCAAGTACGACACTAAAACAATCACAGCTACAGTAACTGTAGCGGACAATGGTAAGGGTGTCCTTGAAGCAACTGTTGCTTACGACGATGAAAAAGCATTCGAGAACACTTACACACCAGCAGGAGCTACAACCGCAACTCTTGGTGCTAAGAAAGTTCTTGAAGGAAAAGCTCTTGAAGCCGGTAAATACAGCTTTGTCTTGAAGAAAGAAGACGGTAGTGTTGTCGAAACAGTGAAAAACGCTGCTGACGGAAGTGTTACTTTCGCACCAATCTCATATGATGAGAGCCAAGTGGGAACTCACAAGTATACAATCTCAGAAGTTGAAGGCGATGAAACAGGTATCACTTACGATAAGACAGTTCAAGAAGTTGAAGTAACTGTTAAAAAAGTCGGCGCAACTGAATTGAAAGCAACAGCTTCGAAAGAAGCAAAAGATCTTGTATTTAAGAACATTTACACACCAGCAGGAGCTACAACCGTAACTCTTGGTGCTAAGAAAGTTCTTGAAGGAAAAGCTCTTGAAGCCGGTAAATACAGCTTTGTCCTGAAGAAAGAAGATGGTAGTGTTGTCGAAACAGTGACAAACGCTGCTGACGGAAGTGTGACCTTCTCACCAATCTCATATGATGAGAGCCAAGTGGGGACTCACAAGTATACAATCTCAGAAGTTGAAGGCGATGAAAAAGGTATCACCTACGATAAGACAGTTCAAGAAGTTGAAGTAACTGTTAAAAAAGTCAGCGCAACTGAATTGAAAGCAACAGCTTCGAAAGAAGCGAAAGGTCTTGTATTTAAGAACATTTACACACCAGCGAAAACTGAAGTCTCTGTGAAAAAAGTATGGAACGATGCTGATAACCAAGACGGCAAACGTCCAACATCAGTCACAGTTAAACTTCTTGCCGATGGTCAAGACACAGGTAAGACCCTTGAGCTCAATAAAGAGAACAACTGGTCTGGAAGCTTTACAGCTCTTGATGTGAACAAAGCTGGTAAAGCGATTGCGTACACAGTAATAGAAACAACTAAAGTTGAAGGATATATCTCAGAGGTTACAGGTGATGCAACATCAGGCTTTACGATTACTAACAGCTACACCCCAGAAACCATAGATATTACAGTTACTAAAAACTGGAACGATGCTGATAACCAAGATGGTAAACGTCCAGACAAGATCACGGTTAACCTCCTAGCAGATGGTACCAAGATTGATTCTAAAGAGGTTCAAGCAGCTACAGATGGTACTTGGTCTGTTGAATTTACAAAACTTGCAAAATATAAGAATGGTAAAGAGATTAAATATACTGTAACAGAAGAAGCTGTTGCAGGATATAAATCTTCTATCGACAACTTTACTATTACTAATAGCCATGATCCAGAAAAAATTAATATTTCTGGAACGAAAGTTTGGAATGATAATAATGACCAAGACGGCAAACGTCCAACTAAGATTACAGTTCAAGTCCTTAAGGGAGAACAAGTAGTTGCAGAAATGGAAGTATCAGCAGAAACTGATTGGAAGTTTGAATTTAAAGACCTTCCTAAGTATGAAAAAGGTAAAGAAATCACTTATGTGTTGAAAGAAGTTAGTGTTGAACACTATACTACAGAAGTGACTGGTAAAGATGGTAAATACACTATTACGAACACTCATACACCAGCTAAGATCAATGTCAAAGGTCAAAAGATTTGGGATGATGCTAACAACAAAGATGGGAGTCGTCCAGACTCAATTGTTGTCAAACTGTTGGCAAATGGTGTGGAAACTGGTAAAACAGCTACAGCTTCAGTAGCAAGTGGTTGGACGTATGAATTTACAGATCTTGATCGTTATCAAGATGGTGGTAAAGAGATTGTTTATACAGTTAAAGAAGTATATGTTCCTAAAGGCTATACTTCTGAAGTAATTGGCACTAATATTGTAAATCACCACAAGCCAAAAGACCCAGAACCAAATAAACCACAGGATCCAGAGCCAAACAAGCCAAAAGATCCAGAACCAAACAAACCAGGAAAGCCAGGACAAAAACCTCAACTTCCTAACACTGGTGAAAAAGCATCTAAAGCAGCAGTAGTTGCAGGACTTGCTTTGATGGCAGTGACTGGTGGATTGTACTTTGTAAGCCGTAAAAATAAATAATCTCTTGATGAGAGTTGATTTTCAGTTAGTTCTTAGGAAGTAATTGGAAAGGAAATAGCCCAGAACAATTGTTCTGGACTATTTTTTTATCTTGAGAAATATGGAAGTTTTTTCAATCTTTCGAGTAAGGGACGGCTAATGAAACTAATGGCAATAATCTTACCAAGATCAGGAAGGATAAAGGGAAGGACACCGACAGCGAGTGCTTTGTCAAATGGCATTCCAGCAAGAAAGTGGAGGCTGAGAATACCTCCGACAAAGACGAGGGAATCACCCAAGAGGTTGGCTAGGAAAATGCGGATATAGCCACTATTCTGATGGATGAGATAAGAGGTAAGTCCTGCATAGACAAGGTCGAACCAAAGATAGCCTGAACTTGGACCGACTAAAACGTGAAACCCAGCTCCTCCCCCTGCAAAGACAGGTAAACCAATGGCACCCAGCAGGAGGTAGAGAGCTACAGATAGAACGGCTTCCCTAGGTTTAAAAACAGTTGCAATCAGACCGATCGCAAAGTTTTGCAGAGTGAAAGGTACAGGACCGATAGGGAGACTGATTTGTGCCAATACGGCGATGAGAGCAGCACCGATAGCAGGGATAGCATAGATATGAGCTTTTTTCAAAACTGTTAACCTCTTTTTAAAATTATAGTAACTATTATACTGATTCAGGAAGAAAAGTCAACCTATTTTTTGTGTTAAGGTAACAATTTTGTAACGGCCGATTTCGCAAGTAAAAAGAGACCTCAAGAGGTCTCTTGCGATAATTAGCGCATGGTCACAAATTCTTCTGAAGCGGTTGGGTGGATAGCTACTGTAGCATCAAAGTCCGCCTTTGTTGCTCCCATCTTGATAGCAACAGCGAATCCTTGAATCATCTCATCCACTCCGTAACCAAGTCCGTGAAGACCAACAACTTTTTCGTCAGCACCGGCGGTGATAAGTTTGAAGCGAGATTCTTGACGATGGCTTGTAACAGCAGAGTACATGGATGCAAAACTTGACTTGTAGACTTTGATGTTATCTTGGCCGTATTCTTTGATAGCTTGCTCCTCGGTCAAACCAACGGTTCCGATTGCTGGGTGGGAGAAGACTACAGTAGGGATAGTCGTGTAGTCCATCTTGGCATTTGTTTTCCCGTTGAAGAGGCGTTCAGATAGGGTACGTCCTGCCTTGATGGCTACGGGGGTAAGTTCTTTCTCACCAGTAACATCTCCAAGGGCGTAGATACCATCTACAACTGTATTTTGATACTCATCCACTTGGATAAATCCACGTTGGTTGAGTGTAACGCCAGCCTTTTCTAACTCAAGACCGTCTACATTTGGACGGCGGCCGGTAGCCCAGATAACTTGGCTAGCGGTGTGACTAGAACCGTCTTCGAAATGAATCGTAATGCCTTGCTCTGTTTCTTCTAGCTTGACGGGTACCTTATGCGTGTGCAAAGGTAGACCTGTTTTTTCCATTTCATTGACAAGACCTTCAACGATGTAGCTTTCAAAACCACGCAAGGGACGATCGCGACGCACAAACAAATCCGTTTTTACTCCGAGAGCGTGGAGAACACCTGCTAATTCAACAGCGATATAACCAGCTCCAAGAATCGCAACGGATTCAGGAAGTTGCTCCCAAGCAAAGACATCGTCTGAGCTGCCACCGAGTTCAGCTCCTGGAATAGTTGGGATGCTTGGACGAGCGCCAGTCGCAATCACGATATGCTTGGCACGAATCAATTCACCATTAACGATGACTGTGTGGGAATCAACAAAATGAGTACGACCTTCAATCAAATCAACCCCGTTGCGCTTGAAACTTCCATCATAAGACGAGCGGGCACGATCGATGTAGGCTTCACGATTTTGACGAAGTTTAGCAAAATCAAATTGAACATCTGAACTTGTAAAACCATAGTCAGGGCCGTAGTGGTGGAAGCTTTCAGCGATTTGCGCTCCATACCACATGATTTTTTTAGGAACACAGCCGACATTGACGCAGGTTCCACCTAATTTTTTCTCCTCGATAACAGCTGCTTTAGCACCGTGTTCGCCAGCTCGGTTCATAGTGGCAATGCCGCCACTTCCTCCACCGATGGCGATGATATCATATTCTCTCATAGAAAACTCCTTATAGATTTGATAGTCATATTCTATCGTTTTTATTTTTTGAATGCAAAAATCTGCTACGCTCTAAAGAAATAGCAGAAATCACTTGCTAAATATAGAAATAAGGTGTATGATGTTACTAGTACAATTTCGCATAAATCAAATGGAAACAAAGCATGTTTCCTGAATTGTTCTCTTTTCTCTCTGAACAATCATTGTTTAGAGTAGGTAAATTTGCTATAATAGTCTTTGTATTGAAAATAAAATAGGAGTTTTGTGATGAAGGGGAATAAGAAAACTAAAAAATGGCAACTATACACAGCTATTGGTGCTGCAAGTATTATTATAATCAGTGCAGTGGGTATTTTGCTATTTAGACAGCCCTCTCAGGCTGCCAGTAAGGATGACACTTCGCATCTCGTAGTCGCAAAGGAAGGAACAGTTGCCTCCTCTGTTCTTTTATCTGGTACTGTCACCGCAAAAAATGAACAATATGTTTATTTGGATGCAAGTAAGGGTGAGGTGGATGAAATCTTGGTTTCTGTTGGAGATAAGGTTGACAAAGGACAAGCGCTCGTAAAATACAACAGCACAGAAGCGCAATCTGCTTATGATGCAGCTAACCGTGCCATAGCCAAGGCTGATCGTCGTATCAATGACCTGAAGGAATCACGAAACAACACTCTAGCTGATTCGGAAGAATATGATGATGGAGCACAGAGTTCTTCTGTCTCTTCCATTGATTCTCAAATTAGTGATGCTCGTGATAGTCGTGCTGATGCAGAGGCGCAACTTAAAAAGGCGCAGGCCCAATTGGACGCAACAAAGGTTTTGAGTACGCTAGAAGGTACAGTTGTAGAAGTTAATCGCAATGTATCAAAGTCCACAACTGCTGCAAATCAAGTGATGGTTCATGTAGTAAGTAACGACAATCTACAAGTCAAGGGAGAACTTTCCGAGTACAATCTTGCCAACCTTTCTGTTGGCCAAGAAGTGACCTTTTCTTCCAAGGTTTACCAAGATAAAACTTGGACAGGGAAGATCAGCTTTATTTCAGCTTACCCTAAAAATAGTGGAGAAGGAACGAATGCTATAACTGGGGGGAATACTGGTTCTAAATATCCTTATACGATTGAAGTGACGAGTGAGATTGGTGATTTGAGACCAGGTTTTACCGTCAGTGTTGAGGTTAAAAGTGACAAGAAATCAATCCTCGTACCCTTAACCAGTGTCATTACTGAAGACGGGAAAAACTACGTTTGGGTTGTTGACGAAGAGAATAAGGCTAAGAAAATCGAAGTTAGCCTAGGAAATGCTGACGCAGAAAACCAAGAGATCACATCTGGTTTGACAGACGGAACCAAAGTCATCAGTAATCCAACGACTTCCTTGGAAGAAGGAAAAGAGGTGAAGGCTGATGAAACAACTAATTAGTCTAAAAAACATCTGCCGGAGCTATCGAAATGGTGAACAGGAACTGCAGGTCTTGAAAAATATTAATTTGGAGATTGGCGAAGGGGAATTTGTTGCCATTATGGGACCATCTGGCTCGGGTAAATCTACTCTGATGAATACCATCGGAATGCTGGACACCCCAACTAGTGGCGAATACTATCTAGAAGGTCAAGAAGTGGCCCGTCTAGGTGAAAAGCAGTTGGCACAGGTACGTAACCAACAAATTGGCTTTGTCTTTCAACAGTTCTTTCTTTTGTCAAAGATGGATGCTGTTCAAAATGTTGAATTACCCTTGATTTATGCAGGAGTTCCAGCTGCCCAACGTCGCAAGTTGGCAGAGGAATATCTGAGTAAAGTAGAGTTGACTGATCGTATTCATCACCTTCCTTCGGAGTTGTCTGGCGGTCAAAAACAACGGGTGGCCATTGCGCGTGCTCTTGTTAACGATCCCTCGATTATCCTAGCTGATGAACCGACAGGTGCCTTGGATACGAAAACAGGAAGCCAAATCATGGAACTCTTGGTTGAGTTAAATGAAGAAGGCAAGACTATTATTATGGTAACGCACGAGCCCGAAATTGCAGCCTATGCAAAACGTCAAATTGTAATCCGTGATGGAGTTATTTCGTCTGATAGCGCTCGTTTGGAAGGAAAGGAGAACTAAGATGCAAAATCTGAAATTTGCCTTTTCATCTATTATGGCACACAAGATGCGCTCCTTTTTGACCATGATTGGCATTATCATCGGAGTCTCTTCAGTAGTTGTCATCATGGCTTTAGGGGACTCTATGTCTCGTCAGGTCAATAAAAATATGACAAAATCTCAGAAAAATATTCAGGTGTTTTTCTCACCAATTAAAAGTAAGGACGGTTCCTTTACACAAAAGCAATCTGCACTGACACTATCTGGTAAAGAAGATGTTCACGTAGAACCACCTAAAACACAGGAATCGTGGGTTAAGGAAGCTGCCAAACTAAAAGGTGTAGATGGCTATTATGTGACTAATAGTACAAATGTTACTTTGACCTATAAGGATAAAAAGGTAGAGAGAGCAAGTCTGACAGGTGGAAATATGACTTATATGTCTGCTGTAGAAAATAAAATTATTGCAGGTAGGGATCTGAGAGAACAAGACTACCGAGATTTTGCAAGTGTGATTTTGCTAGATGAAGAACTCGCTAAAAGTCTTTTTGACTCGCCTCAGGCAGCACTCAATCAAATCATTTCAGCCAATGGATATAGCTATCGCGTGATTGGTGTTTACTCTAGTCCTGCTGTTAAAAGTGCCAAGATGTTTGGTGTAGGTGGTTTACCGATTACAACCAATGCTTCTGTAGCAGCTAATTTTAATGTAGAGGAAATTTCTAATATTGTCTTTCGTGTGAATGATACGAGTCTAACTCCGACTTTGGGGCCAGAACTCGCACGCAAGATGACAGAAATTGCAGGAGTACAGCAGGGAGAATATCAGGTTGTAGACGAAACCGCCGCTTTTGCAGAGGTTCAGCAAATCTTTGGTTTTATGACCGCTATTATTAGTGCTATCGCAGGAATCTCTCTCTTTGTGGGAGGGACTGGAGTTATGAATATTATGCTGGTTTCTGTAACGGAGCGTACTCGTGAGATTGGTCTTCGTAAAGCATTGGGAGCTACACGGGCTAATATCTTGGTACAGTTTTTGATTGAGTCCATGATTTTGACCTTATTAGGTGGTCTTATCGGACTTGTTAGTGCAGCAGGCTTGACCGCACTAGCGGGGGCCTTGCTAAAAAATATGATGGAAGGAATAGAAATTGGTGTCTCGCTACCGATTGCTCTCTTTAGCTTGGCTGTTTCGGCCAGTGTTGGTATGATTTTTGGGGTCTTACCAGCCAATAAAGCGTCTAAGCTTGATCCAATTGAAGCCCTTCGCTATGAATAAGATAGACAAGATGGACATTTGTCTATCTTGTTTTTGTATAGATTTCCCTATCGAAAATCACTAAAAATATGATATAATGAAGTGTTAGAAAAACAGGTTTCATTTGCCTGGAAAGGAAAAATTATGTCTGAAAAGAATTTTTATATTACAACACCGATTTACTATCCATCTGGTAAACTTCATATCGGTTCTGCCTACACAACCATCGCTTGTGATGTCCTAGCACGTTACAAACGCCTTATGGGCTACGATGTCTTTTATCTGACAGGTCTTGACGAGCATGGTCAAAAGATCCAACAGAAAGCGGAAGAAGCTGGCATTACACCTCAAGCTTATGTTGATGGGATGGCGGTTGGCGTCAAAGAACTCTGGAAATTACTCGATATCTCATACGATAAATTTATCCGTACAACTGATGACTACCATGAAAAAGTAGTAGCGCAGGTCTTTGAACGCTTGCTTGCTCAAGATGACATCTACTTGGGAGAATACTCTGGTTGGTATTCAGTATCAGATGAGGAATTCTTTACAGAAAGTCAACTTGCAGAAGTTTTCCGTGACGAAGCTGGTAATGTAACTGGCGGTATCGCTCCATCAGGCCACGAAGTTGAATGGGTATCTGAAGAGTCTTATTTCCTTCGCCTCAGCAAATACCAAGACCGTTTGGTTGAATTTTTCAAAGCTCATCCTGAGTTTATCACTCCTGATGGTCGCCTTAATGAAATGTTGCGTAACTTCATCGAGCCTGGTTTGGAAGATTTGGCGGTATCTCGAACAACATTTACCTGGGGTGTGCCAGTCCCATCCAATCCAAAACACGTTGTCTACGTTTGGATCGATGCCCTTCTTAACTATGCGACAGCGCTTGGTTACGGTCAAGACGATCATGCTAACTATGATAAATTCTGGAATGGAACGGTCTTCCACATGGTCGGAAAAGACATCCTTCGTTTCCACTCAATCTACTGGCCAATCCTTCTCATGATGTTGGATATGAAGTTGCCTGACCGTTTGATTGCCCATGGTTGGTTTGTCATGAAAGACGGCAAGATGTCTAAGTCTAAAGGGAATGTGGTTTACCCTGAAATGTTAGTAGAACGTTATGGTCTAGATCCACTTCGTTACTACCTCATGCGCAGCCTTCCGGTTGGTTCAGACGGAACCTTTACTCCAGAAGACTATGTAGGTCGTATCAACTATGAACTAGCCAATGACCTTGGAAATCTCCTCAACCGTACGGTTTCTATGATTAACAAGTACTTTGATGGACAAATCCCTGCCTATGTAGAAGGGGTGACTGAATTTGACAGTACTCTTGCTCAAGTAGCAGAGCAATCTATCTCTGACTACCATACACACATGGATGCAGTTGACTACCCACGTGCTTTAGAAGCAGTCTGGACGCTTATCTCTCGTACTAACAAATATATCGATGAGACAGCCCCATGGGTCTTGGCTAAGGATGAAGCGCTTCGTGACCAATTGGCAAGTGTTATGAGCCACTTGGCAGCTAGCCTTCGTGTTGTAGCTCACATGATTGAGCCATTTATGATGGAAACTAGTCGCGCTGTATTGGCACAACTTGGTCTAGCAGAAGTTTCTAGCCTAGAAAACTTGAGCTTGGCAGATTTCCCTGCAGGTGTGACTGTTGTTGCCAAAGGAACACCAATCTTCCCACGTCTCGATATGGAAGAAGAAATTGCCTATATCAAGGAACAAATGGAAGGCAACAAACCAGCCGTCGAAAAAGAATGGAATCCAGATGAAGTTGAACTCAAACTCAACAAGGATGAAATCAAGTTTGAAGACTTTGATAAGGTCGAAATCCGTGTCGCAGAGGTCAAAGAAGTATCTAAAGTGGAAGGTTCTGATAAGTTGCTTCAATTCCGCTTAGATGCTGGTGATGGTGAAGACCGTCAAATCCTCTCAGGAATTGCCAAATACTATCCAAATGAGCAAGAATTGGTCGGCAAGAAAGTTCAAATCGTTGCCAACCTTAAACCGCGTAAGATGATGAAAAAATATGTCAGCCAAGGCATGATCCTCTCAGCTGAACATGAAGGCAAATTAACCCTTCTCACAGTTGATCCAGCTGTACCAAACGGAAGTGTGATTGGCTAATAGCAAAAAACCAACGTTAGGCACGTTGGTTTTTCTTGTTATGTGCGAGATTTTCTAAGAAGTGGTCCATCTCCTTTTGCGACTTGAGGACAATTACTTTCTCAGGGTAGGTTTCTTGAACCCGTTGATAGCGTTCTTTAGCATTCTTTGTCCGCCCATCCCAGAGAATCCATCTGATAAAATCCCAGTCAAAGCGTTCAGGACAGCCTGCTGCCATACTTTCTCTGACCTTGCCTCGGTATGTGAGATACCGTTTAAAGGCTCGAAAGAGACAAGTCCATGGGGAAAAGTTGAGAAAGATGATTTGGTCAGCTTCCAGCATTCTTTCTTCATAGCAACACCAAGAGTAGTTGCCGTCGATGACCCAAGCTTCGTGCTTTGTGAGAAAGTTTTTCATCTCGGTCAACATCCATTCGCGGTCACTGTCTTGCCAACCAGGTTGAAATTGGAGTGTGTCCATATGCAGTTTGGGGATGGAGTAGTGGCTAGATAACCTTTCTGCCAGAGTTGACTTACCAGCACCAGAATAGCCTATGATTGCGATTTTCATTTTCTACCTTTTCTGATTAGAGGACAAAAAAACAGCCTCTATGGACTGTTTCTTATTTAGCAAGTTTAGCTGAAAGACGAGCTTTATCGCGGCTTGCTTTGTTTTTATGAATCAAACCTTTAGTTTCTGCTTTGTCGATAGCTGAGCTAGCAGCACGGAAAAGTTCTTCAGAAGGGTTTGCTTCGAAAGCTTTGATAGCAGTACGCATAGCTGATTTTTGAGCTGAGTTTTTTTCGTTTTGTTTAACGTTCAATTCAGCGCGTTTGATAGCTGATTTAATGTTTGCCAATGTTCTTACCTCCATATTTACTAACTATACCATTATATATGAAAACTTAGGTTTTGACAAGGGGAAATTATTTTTTTAGGTAAATTTCATCGATTTCATGGTTTTTAGTCTTGTGGAGAATGACCTCGGCGCGATTCCTTGTTGGTTCGATATAGTTTTGTAGATTTGTGAGATTAATACTGGTCCAAACCTGGTGAGCAAATGCTTCAACTTCTCCAATTGGCATTTGCGTAAAACGGTGGTAGTAGCTGTTGGGATCATTTTGGGCAAAGCTGAGCAGTTTCAAGAAACGATCCAGATACCAGCTTTCAATGTCCTCGACAGCAGCATCCACATAGATGGAGAAATCAAAGAAATCAGTGATGTAAAGGCGCTCATTTTGAGGATTTTGAAAGACATTGATGCCTTCAACAATAACAAAGTCCGCAGCTTTGACCCGTTGTTTTTCCCCAGGAACGATGTCATACACTTCATGAGAATAGACTGGAATATCGACATCCTGTCCATTTTTTAGGCGGTCAAGAAAATTCAACAAGGCTTCCATGTCATAGCTCTCTGGAAAACCTTTGCGATTTAAGATATCTTGGTCCATCAAGGTTTGATTGGGATAGAGAAAACCGTCAGTCGTCACCAATTCTACAGTAGCATCTGGAAGAGTGCGTGATAGTAGAATCTGAAGTAAGCGACTAGTGGTCGATTTCCCCACAGCAACACTACCCGAAACCCCAATAATAAAAGGTTGGGGCTTGCTATCTCTTTGAAGAAAGATTTCTTTTGAGAAAGACAAATCTTCTTTAGCTTTTTTATAGATATGGATAAGGTGAACCAGTGGCAGATAGATGTCGGTCACATCTTGTAGGCTGATTTGGTCATTAAAACTCTTGATGGAGTCTAGTTCTTCTTCCGTCAAGGGAGGGGTTGTCTTGCGATGCAAGGACTGCCAGGTTTGGCGGCTGATTTTCTCAAAATGTAAAAATTCGTTGGTCATAATTTTTCCTCGTTCGATATCTTAGTATATCATATTTCGTAGTCAAAGAGAGAATGAAATTCGATATTTATCATTCTGATTCTTGAAAGTTGCTATAAGTTGTCTCTAACAGGGAAAAATAGAGTGAAAAATACAAAGATCATTTAATTATTATCATAACAGATTTAGTTTGTTTGTTGAATTTCAGCTTTGTAAACGATTTAACATTTCACTAAATTATGGTAAAATAGTTTCATGAGTAAAATGTATTATGCAGAAAATCCTGACGCTGCTCACGACATTCATGAGTTGAGAGTGGAGCTGTTGGGACAAAAAATGACCTTTTTGACGGATGCGGGTGTTTTTAGCAAGAAAATGGTCGACTTTGGGAGTCAGCTTTTATTGAAGTGTCTAGAGGTTAATAAAGGAGAAACGGTCCTTGATGTAGGCTGTGGATATGGTCCCTTAGGGCTTTCTTTGGTCAAGGCTTATGGAGTTCAGGCAACCATGGTAGATATCAATAACCGTGCCTTGGACCTAGCGCGACAAAATGCTGAGAGAAACCAAGTTTCAGCGACTATTTTCCAATCCAACATGTATGAGCAAGTTGAAGGGAAGTTTGACCATGTTATTTCCAATCCGCCTATTCGAGCGGGCAAACAGGTTGTTCATGAGATTATCGAAAAGAGCAGAGATTTCTTGAAAGACGGAGGAGATTTAACCATTGTCATTCAGAAAAAACAAGGAGCTCCAAGTGCTAGAAATAAGATGGAAGACGTTTTTGGCAATTGTGAAATCGTAAAGAAAGATAAGGGATACTATATCCTTAGAAGTGTGAAAGAATGAGAGCAGTTGATTTAATCCAAAAGAAACGAGATGGTCAAGAACTGACTGCAAATGAAATCAAATGGCTAGTAGAAGGCTATGTGGCAGGAACTGTTCCAGACTATCAGATGTCAGCTTTTGCTATGGCTGTTTATTTTAAAGGAATGACGACACGTGAGATTTCTGACCTGACGATGAATATGGTCAAGACAGGTCAGGAGTTTGACTTGTCAGCTATTGATGGTGTTAAAGTTGATAAACATTCTACTGGTGGTGTAGGTGATAAGGTGACTTTGATTTTAGCGCCTTTAGTAGCCAGTTTTGGTGTTCCAGTTGCTAAAATGAGTGGTCGTGGCCTCGGTCATACCGGTGGTACTATCGATAAATTAGAATCCATCAAAGGATTTCAAGTTGAGCGTAGTCAAGAGGATTTTATCAAACAGGTTCAAGATATTGGTGTATCTGTCATTGGGCAGTCCGATCAGCTGGTTAAAGCAGATAAACTTCTCTATGCCCTCCGAGATGTGACAGCAACTGTCGACACGATTCCTTTGATTGCAAGCTCCGTGATGAGCAAGAAAATTGCTGCAGGAGCGGATGCCATTTTGCTAGACGTAACGGTCGGTGAGGGTGCCTTCATGAAGACTGTTGATGAGGCGCGCGAATTGGCTCAAACCATGGTGAATCTTGGTAAGGCTGTTGGTCGAAAGACAGTAGCAGTCATTACCGATATGAGTCAGCCCTTGGGAAGAGCCATTGGCAATCGTCTCGAAATCCTTGAGGCAATCGAGATTCTCCAAGGAAATGGCCGAGAAGATATTAGTCATTTTATCTGCGAGCTAGCTCAGATTATGCTTGGTTTGGCTGATGTTGAGAAAACGGTCGAGGAAATCCGTCAACATCTTGATAATGGCCAAGCACTGGCTAAGTTTGAAGAAATGGTAGTAGCTCAAGGCGGTGATTTAGAAGATCTCTATCGCCCAGTCAAAGTTGCCCATGTGCTGGAAATTCCAGCTCAAGAAACGGGTGTTATTTCAGCTCTTCCTGCAATGGAATTTGGGCTCTATGCCATGAGACTAGGAGCTGGTCGTGCAGTCAAGTCTGATTACTTGGACTATGAAACAGGGATTGTTTTTGAAAAGAAAGTTGGAGACTCCGTTCAAAAAGGAGAAATTGTTGCAAAAGTTTATACAAATGGAAAAATTTCTTCTGAACTAGTTACAGAATTTCAAAAATATGTTAAAATAAATGATGGAGTGCAAAGTTTACGAGAAATTATAGAAATTATCTCATAAAATCAGGGAGAATCCGAATATGAAGTTAAATAAATATATCGATCATACGCTTTTGAAGCAAGATGCGAGTCAAGAACAAATTGATCGTTTGCTATCTGAAGCGCGTGAGTATGACTTTGCCAGCGTTTGTGTTAATCCCACATGGGTGAAACATGCGAAAAAAGGGCTTGAAGGCTCAGATGTAAAGGTTTGTACAGTAGTTGGTTTTCCTTTGGGAGCAACAACTTCAGCTGTGAAAGCTTTTGAAACAAAAGAAGCTGTTCAAAACGGTGCAGATGAGATTGATATGGTTATCAATGTCGGAGCTCTCAAATCAGGCAATCTTGATTTAGTTGAATCGGACATCCGTGCTGTCGTCGAAGCAAGTGGTGACAAGTTGGTGAAAGTCATTATTGAAGCTTGCTTGTTGACAGACGATGAGAAGGTTGTGGCTTGCCAATTATCCCAGAAAGCAGGCGCTGACTTTGTTAAAACATCTACTGGCTTTTCAACTGGTGGTGCCACTATAGAGGATGTTCAGTTGATGCGTAAAACAGTCGGGCCAGATATGGGAGTTAAGGCAGCTGGTGGAGCTCGTTCATATGCAGATGCTGTCGCTTTTGTGGAAGCAGGCGCTACCCGTATCGGAACATCTGCTGGTGTAGCAATTTTAAAAGGAGAATTGGCAGATGGCGACTACTGAGTTGATTGAACTAGCAATTGAAACCAGCAAACAAGCCTATGTCCCCTATTCTCACTTTCCCATCGGAGCTGTTTTAGTAGCCAAGGATGGTAGTATTTATACGGGTGTGAACATCGAGAATGCTAGTTATCCCTTGACTAATTGTGGAGAGCGTACCGCTATTTTCAAAGCAGTTTCGGAGGGACAACGGGAGTTTTCAGAGTTGATTGTCTACGGACAAACTGAAAAACCCATCTCGCCATGTGGTGCTTGTCGTCAGGTCATGGTTGAGTTTTTTGAACAAGATCTAAAAGTGACCTTAGTCGCTAAAGATAAATCGACGGTCGAGATGACGGTCGGGGAGTTACTTCCATACTCATTTACAGACTTAAATTAGTCTGAGCTACTCTTCGAGTGGCTGTGGTCTACGTGACCAAACGATCTATACTTGCAACATCGTTGCACATCTTATTTAGGAGGTTCAGTAATGAACAAGAAACAATGGCTAGGCCTTGGTCTAGTTGCAGTGGCAGCAGTTGGACTTGCTGCATGTGGTAACCGCTCTTCTCGTAACGCAGCTTCATCTTCATCTGAAATGAAGACGAAAGCAGCGATCGTAACAGATACTGGTGGTGTTGATGATAAATCATTTAACCAATCAGCTTGGGAAGGTTTGCAAGACTGGGGTAAAGAACACAATCTTTCTAAAGATAAAGGTTACACTTACTTCCAATCAACAAGCGAAGCTGACTACGCTAACAACTTGCAACAAGCGGCTGGAAGTTACAACCTGATCTTCGGTGTTGGTTTTGCACTTCACAATGCAGTTGAAGAGGCAGCAAAAGACCACTCTGACTTAAACTATGTCTTGATTGATGATGTGATCAAAGATCAAAAGAATGTTGCAAGCGTAACATTTGCTGATAACGAAGCAGC
This sequence comes from bacterium, assembly GCA_905221365.1. GTDB lineage: Bacteria > Bacillota > Bacilli > Lactobacillales > Streptococcaceae > Streptococcus. The sequence goes on along the minus strand of CAJNCX010000001.1, from coordinate 96,825 downwards.
TTACCTTGCTGGTGTTGCAGCAGCTAAAACAACTAAAACAAAACAAGTTGGTTTTGTAGGTGGTATCGAATCTGAAGTTATTTCACGTTTCGCTGCTGGATTTAAGGCTGGTGTTGCCTCAGTAGACCCTTCTATTAAGGTACAAGTTGACTACGCTGGTTCATTTGGTGATGCTGCTAAAGGTAAAACAATTGCAGCAGCTCAATACGCTGCAGGTGCAGACGTTGTCTACCAAGCAGCTGGTGGTACAGGTGCTGGTGTCTTTGCTGAAGCAAAATCTTTGAACGAGAGCAAAAATGAAAACGAAAAAGTTTGGGTTATTGGTGTAGACCGTGACCAAGCAGCAGAAGGTAAATACACTTCTAAAGATGGTAAAGAATCAAACTTCGTTCTTGTATCTACATTGAAACAAGTTGGTACAACTGTAAAAGATATTGCCAACAAAACAGAAAAAGGTGAATTCCCTGGTGGACAAGTTATCGTCTACTCATTGAAAGATAAAGGGGTTGACTTGGCAGTAACAAACCTTTCAGAAGAAGGTAAAAAGGCTGTCGAAGATGCAAAAGCTAAAATCCTTGACGGAAGTGTAAAAGTTCCTGAAAAATAATGGATAAAAGTCATTTCTTAGGAAGCGGCCATCGGTCGCTTCTTTAAGAATTGAGGCAAATTTTGTCTCAATAGAGCTTGTTAATGTGATTAGCAGGTTTTATTGAAATAAAATAAACCTCTGAAAGGAAGAGCATATGGCACACGAAAATGTCATTGAGATGCGGGATATCACCAAGGTGTTTGGTGAATTTGTAGCAAACGACAAGATCAATTTGCAACTGCGGAAAGGTGAAATCCATGCACTTTTAGGAGAAAATGGAGCGGGTAAATCCACTCTGATGAATATGCTGGCAGGACTTTTAGAACCAACTAGTGGTGAGATTGTGGTAAATGGCCAAGTTGTTAAGCTGGACTCGCCTTCTAAAGCAGCTAGTTTGGGAATCGGGATGGTTCACCAACATTTTATGTTGGTCGAAGCTTTTACAGTAGCTGAGAATATCATTTTGGGGAGTGAAATCACTAAAAATGGTATGCTAGATATAGGCGAAGCTACTAGAGAAATCAAGGCTCTTTCTGAACGTTATGGTTTGGCAGTGGATCCTGCTGCTAAGGTGGCGGATATTTCCGTTGGTGCCCAACAACGTGTAGAAATCTTGAAAACACTTTACCGTGGTGCTGATATCCTTATCTTTGATGAACCTACAGCTGTATTGACTCCTTCAGAGATTGACGAGTTGATGGCAATCATGAAAAACCTTGTCAAGGAAGGCAAATCCATCATCCTAATCACCCACAAATTGGATGAAATCCGTGCAGTGTCTGACCGTGTCACGGTTATCCGTCGTGGTAAATCAATCCAGACGGTTGAGATTGCTGGAGCTACCAATGCCGATTTGGCAGAAATGATGGTAGGGCGCTCTGTCTCCTTCAAAACGGAGAAACAGGCACCACAACCAAAAGAAGTGGTCTTGTCTATCAAGGACTTGGTTGTTAATGAAAACCGTGGTGTTCAAGCTGTGAAGAATCTTTCTTTGGATGTTCGTGCTGGTGAGATTGTTGGTATTGCAGGTATTGATGGCAATGGTCAATCTGAACTCATTCAAGCCATTACAGGTCTTCGTAAGGTTGAGTCTGGTAGCGTTGAATTAAAAGGGAAATCAATCGTGGGGATGCACCCACGACAAATTACGGAACTCAGTGTAGGGCATGTTCCTGAAGACCGTCACCGTGATGGATTGATTTTGGAGATGATGATTTCAGAAAATATCGCTCTTCAAACCTACTACAAAGAACCACTCAGCAAGAATGGTATCTTGAACTATGCCAATATCACTTCACATGCTAAGAAATTAATGGAAGAATTTGACGTCCGTGCGGCAAGCGAATTTGTTCCAGCAGCAGCTCTTTCAGGAGGAAATCAACAAAAAGCGATTATTGCTCGTGAGATTGATCGTGATCCTGAACTCCTTATCGTCAGCCAACCAACTCGTGGTTTGGATGTCGGTGCCATTGAATATATCCACAAACGTTTGATTGAAGAGCGCGATAACGGGAAAGCCGTTCTTGTTGTCAGCTTTGAATTGGATGAGATTTTAAATGTCTCAGACCGAATTGCTGTTATTCATGATGGTAAGATTCAAGGTATTGTATCGCCAGAAACGACTAACAAACAAGAACTTGGTGTCTTGATGGCTGGTGGAGACTTGGGAAAGGAGAAGAGTGATGTCTAAAAAATTACAACAAATTTCGGTTCCCTTGATTTCCGTATTCTTAGGAATCTTGCTCGGAGCCATCGTCATGTGGATCTTCGGATATGATGCTATCTGGGGTTATGAGGAGTTGTTCTATACAGCTTTTGGTAGCCTCCGTGGGATTGGTGAGATTTTCCGTGCCATGGGTCCTCTGGTCTTGATTGGTCTTGGTTTCGCTGTCGCTAGTCGGGCAGGTTTCTTTAACGTTGGTTTGCCAGGTCAAGCGCTAGCGGGATGGATTCTCAGCGGTTGGTTTGCCTTGTCGCATCCAGATATGCCACGTCCAATGTTGATTTTAGCGACTGTGGTGATTGCTCTGATCGCAGGTGGAATTGTTGGTGCAATTCCAGGTATTCTCAGAGCTTATCTCGGTACGTCAGAGGTTATCGTAACCATTATGATGAACTACATTGTATTGTATGTAGGGAACGCCTTTATTCATTCTTTTCCGAAAGACTTTATGCAAAGCACGGACTCAACGATTCGTGTGAGTGCCAATGCTAGTTACCAGACACCATGGTTATCTGAGTTGACTGGTAATTCTCGTATGAATATCGGTATCTTCTTTGCTATCATTGCTGTTGGTGTGATTTGGTTCTTGCTCAAGAAAACGACTCTCGGTTTTGAAATTCGTGCAGTCGGTCTCAATCCCCATGCTTCAGAGTACGCTGGTATTTCAGCAAAACGTACAATTATTCTATCAATGATTATCTCTGGTGCTTTGGCTGGTCTCGGTGGAGCTGTTGAAGGGCTTGGAACCTTCCAAAACGTTTACGTTCAGGGGTCATCATTAGCTATCGGATTTAACGGGATGGCGGTTAGTTTGCTTGCTGGGAATTCACCAATTGGAATTCTCTTTGCTGCCTTCTTATTTGGTGTTTTGCAAGTTGGTGCGCCAGGTATGAACGCAGCGCAAGTTCCGTCTGAGCTTGTTAGCATTGTAACAGCGTCTATTATCTTCTTTGTCAGTGTTCACTATATTATTGAACGCTTTGTCAAACCGAAAAAACAAGTTAAAGGAGGTAAGTAAGGATGTCTATTACAACATTACTCACCCTCTTGGTCTCTTCTATGCTGATTTACTCAGCACCACTTATTTTTACGAGTATCGGAGGAGTCTTCTCTGAACGTGGTGGTATCGTTAACGTCGGTCTTGAAGGAATTATGGTTATGGGAGCCTTTTCTGGGGTTGTCTTTAACCTTGAGTTTGCAGAACAACTTGGAACGGCGACTCCTTGGATTTCCTTGTTAGTTGCTGGTATCGTGGGAGCTATTTTCTCCCTCATCCATGCCGTCGCTACAGTTCATTTCCGTGCGGACCATGTTGTCAGTGGTACAGTATTGAACTTGATGGCTCCTGCCTTAGCAGTTTTCTTGGTTAAAGTTCTTTATAACAAAGGGCAAACGGATAACTTAAGCCAGACTTTTGGACGTTTTGATTTCCCAGTTTTGGCTGATATCCCTGTGATTGGAGATATCTTCTTCAAGTCAACAAGTTTGCTAGGTTATATCGCGATTGCCTTCTCTTTCCTTGCATGGTTTATTCTCTTTAAGACACGTTTTGGTCTTCGCCTTCGCTCTGTTGGTGAACACCCTCAGGCAGCGGATACCTTGGGGATCAATGTCTACAAGATGCGATATCTTGGGGTTATCATTTCAGGTTTCCTTGGGGGAATTGGGGGAGCTATCTACGCCCAATCAATCTCAGTCAACTTCTCAGTGACAACCATTGTAGGACCTGGATTTATCGCTCTTGCTGCAATGATCTTTGGTAAATGGAACCCAATCGGTGCTATGCTTTCAAGTCTCTTCTTCGGACTCTCTCAAAGTTTGGCAGTTATCGGTTCTCAATTGCCTTTCCTACAAGGAGTGCCAGCGGTTTACCTTCAAATCGCCCCTTATGTCTTGACAATCCTTGTCTTGGCAGCCTTCTTTGGAAAAGCAGTTGCACCTAAGGCAGACGGTATCAACTATATCAAATCAAAATAAGCATACAAAAAAACGTCAGTTCAAACTGGCGTTTTATTTTTTAGGATTTTGATGGGTTAGGTTCAATCCCCAAGGGACAAGATTTTCAGTTTTATTTCTGATACGTGTGATATTATCCTTGTGACGAATGATAATCAAGCTAGCGAGTGCTAGGATAATCAAAATGAAGAGAGGGTTATAGCTACTCAGGATAAATCCAAATAGTGGAAATAGGAGAACTCCGATAACGGCTGCAATAGAAGCAGTAACGCTAGACAGTGAAATCATACTACCTAGATAGAGGCTTCCAAAGAATACGATTGCTAGATAGAGACAGAAAATAGGCGCAAATCCGAAAATCACTCCAGCACTGGTTGCGACAGCCTTGCCCCCCTTAAATCCTGCAAAGATAGGAAAGGTATGTCCAATTACGGCCAAAAGACCAAAGACGAGAGGTGATACACCTTGATGGTGGAAAAGGATTGGAAGGAGAGTGGCCAAGGTTCCTTTAAAGAAGTCAATCACAAAGGTTGCCATACCCGCTTTCTTACCTAAAATTCGGAAAGTATTGGTTGTTCCGGTGTTTCCAGAACCGTGTTCACGCAGATTTGTTTGAAAAAAGATTTGTCCAATCCAAAGACCAGATGGAATTGAACCTAGCAGATAAGCTAAAATTAATAATACAAATGTCATCATAGAACTATTATACCATGAAATGGTATAAAAAGTCAGAGAATATCCTGTGAAATTGTGACGGCTGAAAGGGAAAAGCTTTGCAAAATCGCTAGAAAACCTGTAAAATAGAAAAGATGAACAAATAGGAGGTTCCTTGTGTCAAAAAAGGAAATCAATATTAATAACTACAATGATGATGCCATTCAGGTGCTAGAAGGGTTGGATGCGGTCCGTAAACGTCCGGGGATGTATATCGGATCGACTGACGGTGCGGGTCTTCATCACCTAGTCTGGGAAATTGTGGACAATGCAGTCGATGAAGCCTTGTCTGGATTTGGTGACCGCATTGATGTGACTATCAATAAAGATGGAAGTTTAACAGTAGAGGACCATGGCCGTGGGATGCCGACTGGTATGCACGCCATGGGAATCCCAACTGTTGAGGTTATCTTTACCATTCTCCACGCTGGAGGAAAATTCGGTCAAGGGGGCTACAAGACATCTGGTGGTCTCCACGGGGTTGGATCTTCTGTTGTTAATGCTCTCTCAAGTTGGTTGGAAGTTGAAATCACCCGTGACGGTGCAGTCTACAAGCAACGTTTTGAAAATGGTGGGAAACCCGTCACAACCTTGAAGAAAATTGGTACAGCACCCAAGTCTAAGACAGGTACCAAGGTTACCTTCATGCCTGACGCGACGATTTTTTCTACGACTGACTTCAAGTACAATACCATTTCAGAACGTCTCAATGAGTCAGCCTTCCTTTTGAAAAACGTTACCTTGTCATTGACGGACAAGCGAACAGATGAAGCAATCGAGTTCCATTATGAGAACGGGGTACAAGACTTTGTTTCTTACCTCAATGAAGACAAGGAAACCTTGACGCCAGTCCTATACTTTGAAGGCGAAGACAATGGTTTCCAAGTGGAGGTTGCCCTCCAGTACAATGATGGTTTTTCAGATAATATTCTATCCTTTGTCAATAACGTTCGTACGAAAGATGGTGGAACGCATGAGACAGGACTTAAGTCAGCCATTACTAAGGTCATGAACGATTATGCGCGTAAGACGGGACTTCTCAAGGAAAAAGATAAAAATCTTGAAGGGTCAGATTACCGTGAAGGTTTAGCAGCCGTTCTATCAATTCTGGTTCCTGAAGAACACCTCCAGTTTGAGGGTCAGACAAAGGACAAACTTGGAAGTCCTCTGGCTCGTCCTGTTGTGGATGGGATTGTGGCTGATAAGTTGACCTTCTTCCTAATGGAAAATGGGGAGCTGGCTTCCAATCTCATTCGCAAGGCTATCAAGGCGCGTGATGCTCGTGAAGCAGCACGAAAGGCGCGTGATGAGAGCCGAAATGGTAAGAAAAATAAGAAAGACAAGGGCTTGTTGTCTGGAAAATTGACCCCAGCCCAGTCTAAGAATCCTGCTAAGAATGAACTCTACCTGGTCGAGGGTGATTCTGCCGGTGGTTCTGCTAAGCAAGGCCGTGACCGTAAGTTCCAAGCTATCCTACCTCTTCGTGGTAAGGTGATTAATACAGCCAAGGCTAAGATGGCAGATATTCTCAAAAATGAAGAAATCAATACCATGATTTATACCATTGGTGCGGGCGTGGGAGCAGACTTCTCCCTTGAAGATGCCAACTATGACAAGATTATTATCATGACCGATGCGGATACCGATGGTGCTCATATTCAAACCTTGCTCTTGACATTTTTCTACCGCTACATGCGTCCGCTGGTTGAGGCGGGACATATCTATATCGCCCTTCCGCCTCTTTACAAGATGTCCAAAGGGAAGGGCAAGAAAGAAGAAGTGGCCTATGCTTGGACGGACGGAGAACTAGAAGAACTCCGCAAGCAATTTGGCAAAGGAGCCACCCTCCAACGCTACAAAGGACTTGGTGAGATGAATGCGGACCAACTCTGGGAAACAACTATGAATCCAGAAACTCGCACTCTTATCCGTGTTACGATCGAAGACCTCGCACGCGCCGAACGTCGCGTCAATGTCCTCATGGGAGACAAGGTCGAACCACGCCGCAAGTGGATTGAGGACAATGTCAAATTTACGCTGGAAGAAGCGACAGTGTTTTAGTATAGTATAGGAAATATTATGGCGAGACAGAATTATTTTGAGTTTATTAAAAGTATGCGCTTTGATGCTAAGAAAGAAATAGACATAGTAAAAAAAATACTGCATGAAGATATTTATATAGAGAATCATAAAACGAATCTGCAGACATTTTTTTCTAATGGATACAAAGAGCATTATCCAGTGGAGAAGAAAGGACAGCATGCTACATTTGAAGAAAAATTTACAGCTATTTCCCAATATTATACCAGTGTTGATTACCTTTATACTGCTTTTGAATTTATTATTGATTTATATTCAGAAATAAGAAATAAAGATAAATTTGCAAAAGACTACGTGACATCTAAAGAACTTGAAAAAATAGAGGATTCAGGCTGGATTCCTGAAGATGATAATGAGTCTGAAATTTGGGAAGAAACTAGAAAGCATACTTCTCTAATGGATAAATACGAAAAATTATGTGAACGATTAGAGTATTCTTTAGATAAAACAAATCATGAACTGATCACTTTAGAAAATGGTGATAGAATCATCGTTGAAAAGAATGTTTATGCTTCGGAAGTTTCTCAGATTGTATCTGAATCCAATATTGAAGATGCGATAAAAGTTTTAGAATATAATCATTTTTCAAATAAAGGAAATATCCAACGCAAAAAAGAGATACTCATTTCTTTGGCAAATTACTTGGAACCGTTGAGAGATGAATTGAATGCTTTTGAAGAATTAAAAGAAGTAATGAAAGTCAACAATAGTAAAAAAATTATTGCAGTTGAACAACTATTTGGAATGTATAATAATTTGGGATTGAGACATAACAACGATAAGCAATATCATCTCAATATGAATGATGAGGAATTGGAACAATGGTATGATGATATTTATACTTCAACCTTGTTTGTTATTCTGAGTTTGGATGAAGCTAGGATTTTGTCGAAATTAAAAACTTTAAGAGAAGGATAACTGAATCTTTTATAGTGGATCAACTATTTTAACTAGAGAAATAGTATGCTAATGTACAGGACTACCAAAGGAAAAACGGGTATTAAAATGAGAACAGAAACAGAAATGCTCGATGTGATTTCACAGACTGCTAAAACTTTACAAGTTGAGGCTGTCGCCATGTCTGGTTCACGGACTGATACAAAAGCGCCAAAAGATGAGTTTCAAGACTATGATGTGGTCTATGTCGTGGACGATGTAGATAATCTGACGAGAGACCTTTCTTGGTTAGACCAGTTTGGCACTCGTATCATTGAGCAGCATAATGTCCTAGGCAACCGTCGACTTTATCTGATGCTATTTGAAGATGGAAATCGGATTGATTTGACCCTCTGCCCCAAAGACCTCATTCAAGAGTGGGTGGATAGTGAGGCAGGATTCGCCGTTTTAGAAGATCCTAATGGTTTGTTTGAACCTTATTCACCGAGTCCTCAACGCTTTTGGACAAATCCAGCTAGTGCGATAGAGTTTGAAAATGCCTGCAATGAATTTTGGTGGGTATCAGCCTATGTGGTCAAGGGAATATGTCGCAAGCAAGCCATCTATGCTACTGACCATCTCTACGGGATTTGTCAGCAAGAGTTGTTAAAAGTCTTTGCTTGGCAGGTCGCAAGTGATAGGGGAGAGGTCGATATCGGCAAGAACTACAAGTATCTTTTCCAGTATTTACCTACAGAGAAAGAGAAGGAATTCTCAGCTCTACTTGATTTTTCAAGTGTAGAGAAACTTACTCAGTCATTGTTTGATACGATGCAACTTTTCCACAGAGAAGCTCAAATCCTTGCTCGAAAGATAGGCTTTGCCTACGATAAGGAAGTGGCGGAGAAGATGATTCAGTATGCTAAGGAAAGACTCGAAACAAATGAAACATTTACAAAATAATAAGATAACAAAATTTTTACTGATTAGTTTTCTCATTTCTTGGGGATTTGGTTGGGGATTGCTCGCTTTTCTGACGCAAATGAGCCTCTTAAGTCTAACAAGTCCACTAGGAGTTTTTCTCCATTTACTAGGAGGTTTCGGTCCAACCATTGCAGCCATTTCTTGTTTGCCTCAAAAATCCATTAAAAGCATAGTCTCTTTTATCTTAGGGGACTCAAAGAAATATATTTTGTTATTTCTTTTACTAATTTTCATGCAGACAGGTGTCATTGCTTTCTCATCTAAGGAGCTTAATCCGGCTTTTCCACTAGGAAATTTGTTTGTTGTTTTTTTGAGTGCAGTCTGTGTTTATGGTGGCGAAGAAGAATTGGGATGGCGAGGCATCTTGCAACCAACTTTGGAAACTAGATTCTCCTTTTGGATTTCCGGTTTGATAACAGGTTGTATTTGGGCAATATGGCATGTACCTTTATGGTTTGTGATTGGAAGTTCCCAAAGTAGGATGCCTTTTATATTATTCAGTCTATTTGCAATTTATCTCAGTATTCTTCTAGCAGCTGTTTTCAAAAAGACTAAGTCGATCCTTTATTGCGCTATTTTTCACGGCCTAATTAATACCCTACTTAGCTTATTTGTTATTAAAATTAATCTTTTATTCATTCTAGGATTAGTAGGATTGCTCTTCTTTTCTCACTACCTACAAAGAAACAGTTAAATTTATAAAATATAGATTTACTTTACAATAAAACACTAAAAAGAGAATTATTATGTCTAACATTCAAAACATGTCCCTTGAGGATATCATGGGAGAACGCTTTGGTCGCTACTCCAAGTACATCATTCAAGACCGGGCTTTGCCAGATATTCGTGATGGATTGAAGCCGGTTCAGCGTCGCATTCTTTATTCGATGAATAAGGATGGCAATACTTTTGACAAGAGCTACCGTAAGTCTGCCAAGTCTGTCGGTAACATCATGGGGAATTTCCACCCACACGGTGACAGTTCTATCTATGATGCCATGGTCCGTATGTCACAGGACTGGAAGAACCGTGAGATTCTAGTTGAAATGCACGGTAATAATGGTTCTATGGACGGAGATCCGCCTGCGGCAATGCGTTATACCGAGGCGCGTTTGTCTGAGATTGCTGGTTACCTTCTTCAAGATATCGAGAAAAAGACAGTTCCCTTTGCTTGGAACTTTGACGATACCGAGAAAGAACCAACTGTTCTGCCAGCAGCCTTCCCCAACCTTTTGGTCAATGGTTCGACTGGGATTTCAGCTGGATATGCCACAGATATTCCACCACATAATTTGGCCGAAGTTATCGATGCTACAGTTTACATGATTGACCACCCAACTGCCAAGGTGGATAAACTCATGGAATTCTTGCCTGGACCAGACTTCCCAACAGGGGGGATTATTCAGGGTCGTGATGAAATCAAGAAGGCTTATGAAACTGGGAAAGGGCGCGTAGTCGTTCGTTCTAAGACCGAAATTGAAAAGTTAAAAGGTGGTAAGGAACAAATCGTTATCACTGAGATTCCTTATGAAATCAATAAAGCCAATCTGGTTAAGAAAATCGATGATGTTCGTGTCAATAACAAGGTAGCAGGGATTGCTGAGGTTCGTGATGAGTCTGACCGTGACGGTCTTCGTATCACTATTGAGCTCAAGAAAGATGCTAATACCGAGCTCGTACTCAACTATCTCTTCAAATACACTGACCTGCAAATCAACTACAACTTCAACATGGTGGCGATTGACAATTTCACGCCTCGTCAGGTTGGGATTGTCCCAATCTTGTCTAGCTATATCGCCCACCGTCGTGAAGTGATTCTGGCACGTTCCCGCTTTGACAAGGAAAAGGCTGAGAAACGTCTCCATATCGTTGAAGGTTTAATTCGCGTGATTTCGATTTTGGACGAAGTCATTGCTCTTATCCGTGCTTCTGAGAACAAGGCTGACGCCAAGGAAAACCTCAAAGTCAGCTATGAGTTTACTGAGGAACAGGCTGAAGCTATCGTTACATTGCAACTTTATCGTTTGACCAATACAGACGTGGTTGTCTTGCAGGAAGAAGAAGCAGAACTTCGTGAAAAGATTGCCATGCTTGCAGCCATCATCGGTGATGAACGGACTATGTACAATCTTATGAAGAAAGAACTTCGTGAGGTCAAGAAGAAATTTGCAACTCCTCGTTTGAGTTCTTTAGAAGATACTGCAAAAGTAATCGAGATTGACACAGCCAGTCTTATCTCCGAGGAAGATACCTATGTCAGCGTGACTAAGGCAGGTTATATCAAGCGTACCAGCCCACGTTCCTTTGCGGCTTCTACGCTGGAAGAAATTGGCAAACGTGATGATGATCGTCTGATCTTTGTGCAAGCTGCCAAGACAACCCAGCACCTCTTGATGTTCACAACTCTTGGAAATGTTATCTATCGTCCAATTCATGAATTAGCAGATATTCGCTGGAAGGACATCGGAGAGCACTTGAGCCAAACGATTACAAACTTTGAAACCAATGAAGAAATCCTCTATGCAGAAGTCGTGGATCATTTTGATGATGCGACAACTTATTTTGCAGCGACTCGCCTTGGTCAAATCAAGCGTGTAGAACGGAAAGAATTCTCTCCATGGCGGACCTACAAGTCTAAGTCTGTTAAGTACGCTAAACTCAAAGACGAGACAGACCAAATTGTAGCAGTGGCTCCGATTAGACTTGATGATGTACTCTTGATTAGTCAAAACGGTTACGCCCTTCGTTTCAATATCGAAGAGGTTCCAGTTGTTGGTGCCAAGGCTGCGGGCGTCAAGGCTATGAACCTGAAAGCAGATGATGCGCTTCAGGCTGCCTTTATCTGTAACACCTCATCCTTCTACCTCCTAACCCAACGTGGAAGCTTGAAACGCGTTTCCATTGAGGAAATTCCAGCGACCAGCCGTGCCAAACGAGGCCTACAAGTTTTGCGTGAGTTGAAAAACAAACCGCACCGTGTCTTCTTGGCTGGAGCAGTTGTAGAGCAAGGCTTCATCGGTGATCTCTTTAGTACAGAAGTGGAAGAAAACGACCAAATTTTGCTTGTCCAATCTAACAAGGGAACAATCTATGAAAGCCGATTGCAAGATTTGAACTTGTCAGAACGTACTAGCAACGGAAGCTTTATCTCAGACACCATTTCAGATGAGGAAGTTTTCGATGCTTACCTCAAAGAAGTCTTTAAAGAAGACAAAACAAATTCGTAAAAAGAATCAGTCCAGAGGGCTGATTTCTTTTGTGTTGAAAAAATTTTCTGAAAATTACAAATAATACTTGAAATTTTACTAGAAAAGTGTAGAATAGAACACATAGTTTGAATAGTATAAAGGAGAAACACATGACAGTTGCAATTGATTGGGAAAATCTTGGTTTTGCTTATATGAAACTACCTTACCGTTATATCGCTCACTACAAAAATGGTCAATGGGATCAAGGAGAATTGACAGAGGATGCAACCTTGCATATTTCAGAGTCTTCTCCAAGTCTCCACTATGGACAGCAAGCATTTGAGGGATTGAAAGCCTATCGTACCAAGGACGGCAGTGTTCAACTGTTCCGTCCTGACGAAAATGCCAAGCGTTTGCAACGTACTTGCGACCGTCTTTTGATGCCACAAGTTCCGACAGAAATGTTTGTAGAAGCTTGTAAAGCAGTTGTGCGTGCAAATGAAGAATACGTCCCACCATATGGAACAGGTGGAACCCTTTATCTTCGTCCACTTTTGATTGGTGTTGGGGATATTATCGGGGTAAAACCAGCAGAAGAGTATATTTTCACCATCTTTGCTATGCCAGTTGGTAACTACTTTAAAGGGGGATTGGTTCCAACTAATTTCTTGATTCAGGATGAATACGACCGTGCAGCTCCAAATGGTACTGGAGCGGCTAAGGTAGGTGGGAACTATGCTGCTAGTCTCCTTCCAGGTAAAATGGCCAAGTCTCGCAACTTTTCTGACGTTATCTACCTAGATCCATCTACACATACAAAGATTGAAGAAGTCGGATCAGCCAATTTCTTTGGAATCACGGCAGACAATGAATTTGTTACGCCATTAAGCCCGTCGATCTTGCCATCTATTACCAAGTACTCTTTGCTTTACTTGGCAGAACACCGCTTGGGCTTGACTCCGATTGAAGGCGATGTTCCAATTGATAATTTGGAGCGTTTTGTAGAGGCAGGTGCCTGTGGAACAGCGGCGGTTATTTCGCCAATTGGAGGCATCCAACACGGTGACGATTTCCATGTTTTCTATAGTGAAACAGAAGTAGGGCCTGTGACACGTAAACTCTATGATGAATTAACTGGTATCCAATTTGGTGATGTGGAAGCACCAGAGGGATGGATTGTCAAAGTGGACTAAAAGACATGAAGTAAAGAAGAACTCCGTAGCAGTTGTAATCGCTGAAATGGAGTTTTTTCTTGCTAGTTTGAGCATTTTCTTGTACAATAGAAAAAGTGAAAAGAGGTACAGTATGAGTAAAAAAGATAAGAAAATTGAAATCCAATTAACAGATGCAAAAGTGACTGTTGGAAAAGACAGTTATGAAGGTTACGTTTTGACAATTGGAAAAAAGGTCATTGGCGAAATTGCCGAATTAGATAGTCAATTTGCCATCATAAAGAATGGAAATGTCGATAGTTTTTATAAAAAACTTGAGAAAGCTGTGGAAATTTTGATTGAAAACTATAATTTAACAAAATAATGCTTGTTTTTTTGAAAATTTCATGATATAATAGTTTTCGTTAAGCATTGGAGAGATAGCGAAGAGGCTAAACGCGGCGGACTGTAAATCCGCTCCTTCGGGTTCGGGGGTTCGAATCCCTCTCTCTCCATCTCATCATTGGGGTATAGCCAAGCGGTAAGGCAAGGGACTTTGACTCCCTCATGCGTTGGTTCGAATCCAGCTACCCCAGTTCTTAGGTAATAAATTCAAGATAAAAAGAAAAATATCTTAGGGTATTTTATTTTTATATTGAAAGACGTGAACAATACGAACATGTTCTTGCGGGTGCTTAGGAAAAAAATTATAAGTATGTCAAGTTTTGGAAAAGACTTGATTGTTGGAGGATTTTTTAGATGAACGAATTTGAAGATTTGCTAAATAGCGTTAGCCAAGTTGAGCCTGGTGATGTTGTTAGTGCTGAAGTATTGACAGTTGATGCGACTCAAGCTAACGTTGCAATCTCTGGGACTGGTGTTGAAGGTGTCTTGACTCTTCGCGAATTGACAAACGACCGCGATGCAGATATCAATGACTTTGTGAAAGTAGGAGAAGTATTGGATGTTCTTGTACTTCGTCAAGTAGTTGGTAAAGATACTGATACAGTTACATACCTTGTATCTAAAAAACGCCTTGAAGCTCGCAAAGCATGGGACAAACTTGTAGGACGCGAAGAAGAAGTTGTTACTGTTAAAGGAACTCGTGCCGTTAAAGGTGGACTTTCAGTAGAATTTGAAGGTGTTCGTGGATTCATCCCAGCTTCAATGTTGGATACTCGTTTCGTACGTAACACTGAGCGTTTCGTAGGTCAAGAATTTGATGCTAAAATCAAAGAAGTTGATCCTAAAGAAAACCGCTTCATCCTTTCACGTCGTGAAGTTGTTGAAGCAGCTACTGCAGCAGCTCGTGCTGAAGTATTCGGTAAATTGGCTGTTGGTGATGTTGTAACTGGTAAAGTTGCTCGTATCACTAGCTTTGGTGCTTTCATCGACCTTGGTGGTGTTGATGGATTGGTTCACTTGACTGAATTGTCACACGAACGTAACGTATCACCTAAATCAGTTGTAACTGTTGGTGAAGAAATCGAAGTGAAGATTCTTGATCTTAACGAAGAAGAAGGACGCGTATCACTTTCACTTAAAGCAACAACACCTGGACCATGGGATGGCGTTGAGCAAAAATTGGCTAAAGGTGATGTAGTAGAAGGGACAGTTAAACGTTTGACTGACTTCGGTGCATTTGTTGAAGTGTTGCCAGGTATCGATGGACTTGTTCACGTATCACAAATTTCACACAAACGTATCGAAAATCCAAAAGAAGCTCTTACTGTTGGTCAAGAAGTTACTGTTAAAGTCCTTGATGTTAACGCTGATGCAGAACGCGTATCACTTTCTATCAAAGCTCTTGAAGAACGTCCAGCTCAAGAAGAAGGACAAAAAGAAGAAAAACGTGCTGCTCGTCCACGTCGTCCAAAACGTCAAGAAAAACGTGATTTCGAACTTCCAGAAACACAAACAGGATTCTCAATGGCTGACTTGTTCGGTGATATCGAACTTTAATCAAATTGATAATCACAAAATCCTTTGTTTAAAACAAGGGATTTTTCTTTTGTCTCTTTCCCATTTTTGATATAATAGTTCTATGTTAGATTCAGAAAAACAATCACAATATCAATTGTTAAATGAGGAACTCTCTTATTTACTTGAAGGTGAGAGCAATGTTCTTGCCAATCTTTCAAATGCTAGTGCCCTTCTAAAATCTCGCTTTCCCAATACTGTATTTGCAGGGTTTTATCTGTTTGATGGTAGTGAGTTGGTTTTAGGGCCTTTTCAGGGTGGTGTTTCTTGTATTCGCATTCCGCTTGGAAAAGGCGTATGTGGAGAAGCTGCTGAGTTTCAAGAGACTGTTTTAGTTGGGGATGTGAGCACCTATCCAAACTACATTTCTTGTGATAGTATGGCCAAGAGTGAAATCGTAGTTCCCATGCTCAAGAATGGTCGATTGCTGGGTGTTTTAGACCTGGATTCTTCACTTATTGATGATTACAATGCCATTGACCGTGATTACTTGGAACAATTTGTCGCTATTTTGCTTGAGAAGACAGAATGGGACTTTACGATGTTTGAGGAGAAAGCCTAATGTATCAAGCACTTTATCGAAAATATAGAAGCCAAACTTTTTCACAATTGGTCGGACAAGAGGTTGTGGCTAAAACCCTAAAACAAGCGGTCGAGCAGGAAAAGATTAGTCATGCCTATCTTTTCTCAGGCCCTCGTGGGACTGGGAAAACCAGCGTAGCCAAGATTTTTGCCAAGGCCATGAACTGTCCAAACCAAGTGGATGGAGAACCATGTAATCACTGCTATATCTGTCAGGCAGTGACAGAAGGTAGCCTAGAAGATGTTATTGAAATGGATGCGGCTTCAAATAATGGAGTTGATGAAATCCGTGAAATTCGTGATAAATCCACCTATGCACCTAGTTTGGCACGTTATAAGGTCTACATTATCGACGAGGTTCATATGCTGTCTACAGGAGCCTTTAATGCGCTTTTGAAGACTTTGGAAGAACCAACTCAGAATGTTGTCTTTATCTTGGCGACCACCGAATTGCACAAGATTCCAGCAACCATTTTATCGCGTGTCCAACGTTTTGAGTTTAAATCGATTAGAACGCAAGATATCAAGGAACATATTCATCATATTTTAGAAAAAGAAAATATCAGTTCTGAACCAGAGGCTGTGGAAATTATCGCTAGACGGGCTGAAGGTGGGATGAGGGATGCCTTGTCTATTTTGGATCAAGCCTTGAGTTTGACGCAAGGGAATGAGCTCACGACTGCCATCTCTGAGGAGATTACAGGTACTATTAGTTTATCAGCACTTGATGATTATGTAGCTGCCTTGTCCCAGCAGGATGTTCCAAAAGCGCTTGATTCTTTGAATCTTTTGTTTGAAAATGGCAAGAGCATGACTCGTTTTGTGACGGATCTCTTGCAGTATTTGCGTGATCTACTAGTTGTTCAGACAGGTGGCGAAAATACTCACTATAGTCCAGTTTTTATGGACAATCTAGCTCTTTCTCAGGAAAGTCTCTTTGAAATGATTCGAATAGCGACTGTGAGTTTAGCAGATATGAAGGCTAGCTTGCAACCCAAGATTTACGCTGAGATGATGACCATACGTTTAGCAGAAATCAAGCCTGAATCTGCGATTTCAGGAGCTGTTGAAAGTGAAATATCTGCACTGAGACAGGAAGTCGCCCGTCTCAAACAAGAACTTGCCAATGTTGGCACAGCTCCTAAACAAGTTGCGCCAGTTCCTAGTCGTCCAGCCACTTCCAAGACAGTCTATCGAGTAGATCGTAATAAAGTTCAGTCTATTCTGCAAGAAGCTGTCGAAAATCCTGATTTGGCGCGACAAAACTTGATTCGCCTACAGAACGCATGGGGAGAAGTGATCGAAAGCTTAGCTGGTCCAGATAAGGCTCTTCTCGTTGGTTCTCAGCCAGTTGCAGCCAACGAACACCATGCTATTTTAGCCTTTGAGTCTAATTTCAATGCTGGGCAAACCATGAAAAGGGACAACCTCAATACCATGTTTGGCAATATTCTTAGCCAAGCTGCTGGATTTTCACCTGAAATTCTGGCTATTTCCCTAGAGGAATGGAAAGAGGTTCGAGCAGCATTTTCAGCTAAAAACAAGTCTTCTCAAGCCGAGCAAGAGGTTGAAGAAGAGAGCCTGATTCCAGAAGGCTTCGAATTTCTGGCTGATAAAGTTATGGTCGAAGAAGACTAAAACTGGATTTCATGGTACAATAATCCTATGAATAGACAACAATTTATCATAATAGCATTATTCACGGCTGCTGAGACTTATTTTTTCAATGAATCTTTGATGACTGGTCGCTATTTCATGGCAGCTTTTTGGGCAATTCTACTTTTTCGAAATTTTAGGTTAAGTTACGTGATGGGGAAAATTGTAGACGCTATTGATCAACACTTAAACCGCAAGGATTAGCCCCCAGCTTCTAGACAAAATCAAAGCCTTTTGGGCTTTTTTTTGTTATACTAGTAGAGTATATTTATTGACCTTTTGTCCTATTTTTTAGGGATTGTAAGCAATTTCCTAAAGTATTGAGCAAAATGTTTGAAAAAGAAAGGAACTATCATGTCAGTATTAGAGATCAAAGATCTTCACGTTGAGATTGAAGGAAAAGAAATTTTAAAAGGGGTTAACCTGACCCTGAAAACAGGAGAAATCGCAGCTATCATGGGACCAAATGGTACTGGTAAATCGACTCTTTCTGCCGCTATCATGGGGAACCCTAACTATGAAGTTACCAAAGGTGAAGTCTTGTTTGATGGGGTAAATATCCTTGAATTGGAAGTGGACGAGCGTGCGCGTATGGGACTTTTCCTGGCTATGCAATACCCATCTGAAATCCCTGGAATTACCAACGCTGAGTTTCTCCGTGCAGCTATGAATGCTGGTAAAGAAGATGATGAGAAGATTTCAGTTCGTGAATTTATCACTAAGCTAGACGAAAAAATGGAATTGCTCAACATGAAAGAAGAAATGGCAGAGCGCTACCTCAACGAAGGTTTCTCAGGTGGTGAGAAAAAACGTAATGAAATTCTTCAACTCTTGATGTTGGAACCTACATTTGCCCTTTTGGATGAGATTGACTCAGGTCTTGATATTGACGCCCTTAAAGTTGTATCGAAGGGTGTCAATGCCATGCGTGGTGAAGGCTTTGGGGCTATGATCATCACTCACTACCAACGTCTCTTGAACTACATCACACCAGACGTGGTACACGTAATGATGGAAGGTCGTGTGGTCCTTTCTGGTGGTCCAGAATTGGCTGCCCGTTTGGAACGTGAAGGATACGCAAAACTAGCTGAAGAACTTGGCTACGACTACAAGGAAGAATTGTAATTCCCTCGTATCTTTTAGGAGAAGTAAATGACTAAAGAAACTATTAAACTTTTTTCAGAAATGCACGCTGAACCAAGCTGGTTGTCAGACCTCCGTCAAAAAGCTTTTGATAAGATTGAGAGTTTGGAATTACCAGTCATTGAGCGTGTCAAATTTCACCGTTGGAATCTGGGAGATGGAACCATCACAGAAAGTGAACCTTCAGCAAATGTTCCTGACTTCACGGCTTTAGATAACCACTTGAAGTTGGTACAAGTTGGAACCCAAACTGTTTTTGAGCAAACACCAGTTGAATTAGCTGAACAAGGTGTTGTTTTCACAGACTTTCACTCAGCTTTAGAAGAAATTCCAGAGCTTATTGAGGAATTCTTCATGTCATCTGTTAAGTATGACGATGACAAGTTAGCAGCCTACCACACAGCTTACTTTAACAGTGGTGCTGTTCTCTATATTCCAGATAATGTTGAGATTACAGAACCAATCGAAGGAATTTTCTACCAAGACAGCGATAGCGATGTACCATTTAACAAGCATATCCTTATTATCGCTGGTAAAAACTCTAAAATAAGCTATCTTGAACGTCTAGAGTCACGAGGTGGAGGTAGTGCAAAAGCAACTGCCAATATCACAGTTGAAGTGATTGCTCGTTCTGGTGCGCAAGTGAAATTTGCTGCTATTGACCGTTTAGGTGAAAATGTCACTGCCTACATTAGCCGTCGTGGTAAATTGGGTAACGATGCAAGCATTGACTGGGCAATCGGTGTTATGAACGAAGGAAACGTCGTTGCGGATTTTGATAGCGATTTGATTGGTAACGGTAGCCATGCAGACCTCAAGGTTGTTGCCCTATCAAGTGGCCGTCAGATACAAGGGATTGATACCCGTGTAACCAACTACGGTTGCAACTCAATCGGAAATATCCTCCAACATGGGGTTATCCTTGAAAAAGCAACTTTAACTTTCAACGGTATTGGCCACATTATCAAGGGTGCTAAGGGAGCAGATGCGCAACAAGAGAGTCGTGTTCTTATGCTTTCGGACCAAGCACGTTCAGATGCCAACCCAATTCTTTTGATTGATGAAAATGACGTAACTGCAGGTCACGCGGCCTCTATCGGTCAGGTGGATCCAGAAGATATGTACTACCTCATGAGCCGTGGCTTGGATAAGGCGACTGCTGAGCGTTTGGTTGTTCGCGGTTTCCTTGGCTCCGTAATTGTTGAGATTCCAGTCAAGGAAGTTCGTGACGAAATGATTGCAACTATCGAAGAAAAATTGTCAAAACGCTAAGGGGAAGCCTATGTTAGATGTAGAAGCGATTCGCAAGGATTTTCCAATTTTAGACCAGATTGTTAATGATGAACCTCTGGTCTATCTGGACAATGCTGCGACGACACAAAAACCACTAGCAGTTCTGGAAGCCATTAACCGATACTATGAGCAGGACAATGCCAATGTTCACCGTGGTGTTCATACCTTGGCTGAGCGAGCAACAGCTTCTTATGAAGCTGCTCGTGAAACCATTCGTAAGTTTATCAATGCAGGCTCTACAAAGGAAGTTCTCTTTACCAGAGGAACGACAACCAGCCTTAACTGGGTGGCACGCTTTGCTGAGGAAGTTCTGACTGAGGGTGACCAAGTTTTGATTTCTGTCATGGAACACCATTCCAATATCATTCCTTGGCAGGAAGCCTGTCGCAAGACTGGGGCAGAGCTTGTCTATGTTTATCTCAAGAACGGAGCTCTGGATATGGATGACTTGCGCGCTAAATTGACTGATAGAGTCAAGTTTGTCTCTCTAGCTCACGCCTCCAATGTTCTTGGTGTGGTCAATCCGATCAAGGAAATCACTCAATTGGCTCATGAAGTTGGGGCCATTATGGTGGTGGATGGTGCTCAGTCTACGCCCCATATGAAGATTGATGTCCAGGACTTGGATGTGGACTTCTTTGCTTTTTCGGGTCACAAGATGGCTGGTCCGACTGGTATCGGTGTGCTTTACGGAAAAGAGAAGTATCTGGAACAAATGTCACCAGTAGAATTTGGTGGCGAGATGATTGATTTCGTCTATGAGCAATCTGCTAGCTGGAAGGAATTGCCTTGGAAATTTGAGGCTGGAACGCCAAATATGGCAGGTGCTATCGGACTTGCTGCAGCAGTTGATTATCTGGAAAAGATTGGTATGGATGCCATTGAAGCTCATGAACAAGAACTGATTGCATACGTCTTTCCAAAATTGCAGGCCATTGAAGGTTTGACTATTTATGGTTCGCAGGATTTGGCTCAACGTTCAGGTGTTATTGCCTTTAACTTAGGAGATCTTCATCCTCACGATCTTGCGACGGCTCTGGATTATGAAGGAGTAGCAGTTCGTGCAGGTCACCACTGTGCGCAACCCTTGCTTCAGTATTTGGAAGTCCCTGCAACAGCTCGTGCAAGTTTTTATATCTACAATACCAAGGCAGATTGCGACAAGTTGATCGATGCCCTACAAAAGACAAAGGAGTTTTTCAATGGCACTTTCTAAACTAGATAGCCTTTATATGGCAGTGGTGGCAGACCATTCGAAAAATCCACATCACCAAGGGAAGCTGGAAGATGCCGAGCAAATCAGCCTCAATAATCCAACCTGTGGCGATGTCATCAACCTCTCTGTCAAGTTTGATGCAGATGGCCGTTTGAAAGATATTGCTTTTCTAAATTCAGGATGTACCATCTCAACTGCCTCTGCTAGTATGATGACAGATGCCGTTTTAGGGAAGACCAAGCAAGAAATTTTAGAACTTGCGACCATTTTTTCTGAAATGGTTCAAGGACAAAAAGATGACCGCCAAGATCAACTAGGCGATGCAGCCTTCTTGTCAGGTGTTGCCAAATTCCCTCAACGAATCAAGTGTGCAACCCTAGCTTGGAACGCTCTTAAGAAGACAATTGAAAATCAAGAAGATAAATAAGAAACATAGAAATATATAATGAAAGAAAGGATATTATGGCTGAAGAAAGAGTAGAACCAAAACCAATTGATCTTGGTGAATATAAATTTGGTTTCCATGATGATGTAGAGCCTGTCCTATCGACAGGAAAAGGACTCAACGAAGGTGTTATTCGTGAATTATCTGCTGCCAAGGGTGAGCCAGAGTGGATGTTGGAATTCCGTTTGAAATCTTATGAAACCTTCAAGAAAATGCCTATGCAAACTTGGGGAGCGGACTTGTCAGAGATTGACTTTGATGACTTGATCTATTACCAAAAACCATCTGATAAACCAGCCCGTTCTTGGGATGATGTACCTGAAAAGATTAAAGAAACCTTTGAACGTATCGGGATTCCAGAAGCTGAACGTGCTTATCTAGCAGGAGCCTCTGCCCAGTACGAGTCGGAAGTGGTTTATCATAACATGAAAGAAGAATTTGAGAAGTTAGGAATTATCTTTACAGATACGGATTCTGCCCTCAAGGAATACCCAGACTTGTTTAAACAATACTTTGCGAAGTTGGTACCGCCGACAGACAACAAGTTGGCAGCCCTCAACTCGGCAGTATGGTCTGGAGGGACTTTTATCTATGTACCAAAAGGAGTCAAGGTAGATATTCCACTACAAACTTACTTCCGTATCAACAACGAAAATACAGGTCAGTTTGAACGTACCTTGATTATCGTTGATGAGGGAGCAAGCGTCCACTACGTAGAAGGATGTACAGCGCCAACTTATTCAAGCAACAGCTTGCATGCTGCCATTGTAGAAATCTTTGCCTTGGACGGAGCTTACATGCGTTATACAACCATCCAAAACTGGTCTGATAATGTCTATAACTTGGTAACAAAACGTGCCAAAGCATTGAAAGATGCGACTGTTGAGTGGATCGATGGAAACTTGGGTGCTAAAACAACCATGAAATACCCGTCTGTTTACCTTGATGGAGAAGGAGCGCGTGGAACCATGCTCTCTATCGCCTTTGCCAATGCAGGGCAACACCAAGACACGGGGGCTAAGATGATCCACAACGCTCCACATACAAGCTCGTCTATCGTGTCTAAATCCATCGCTAAAGGCGGAGGAAAGGTGGACTACCGTGGACAAGTAACCTTCAACAAGAACTCTAAGAAATCGGTTTCTCACATCGAGTGTGATACCATTATCATGGATGACTTATCAGCTTCAGATACCATTCCATTTAATGAAATTCACAACTCGCAAGTTGCTTTGGAACACGAAGCCAAGGTATCTAAGATTTCAGAGGAACAACTCTACTACCTCATGAGTCGTGGTTTGTCAGAATCTGAGGCAACCGAGATGATTGTCATGGGATTTGTGGAGCCCTTCACAAAAGAACTTCCAATGGAATACGCCGTTGAGCTGAACCGCTTGATTAGCTATGAAATGGAAGGGTCTGTTGGGTAAGAATATTCAAATTCTGAACAGGAAATCCTCCTGTTCAGAATTTTTTTCAAAAAACAACCTAATAAATATTCACAAAAATGCTTTTATATGGTAAAATAAAACAATTACATTTAGTGGAGATGGAGTATGAATATTTTTAGAACCAAGGATGTTAGTCTGAGACAGACAGAGATGCGTCGCCATTTGAAATTGTGGGATTTGATTCTTCTAGGGATTGGTGCCATGGTAGGGACGGGGATTTTCACCATTACAGGAACAGCGGCAGCTACACTAGCTGGTCCATCACTGGTGATTTCTATAGTGATTTCTGCCCTGTGTGTTTCTTTATCCGCCCTCTTTTTTGCAGAATTTGCCTCTCGTGTTCCTGCTACAGGAGGTGCGTATAGTTACCTCTATGCGATTTTAGGAGAATTGCCAGCCTGGATTGCTGGCTGGTTGACCATCATGGAATTCATGACAGCTGTTTCAGGTGTGGCGTCTGGTTGGGCAGCTTACTTTAAGGGCTTACTCAGTAATTATGGTATTTCCATGCCCCAAGCCTTGAATGGCACCTTTAACCCCGAACAAGGCACCTATATCGACCTTCTGCCTATTCTGGTACTGACCTTGGTGACAGGATTAGTTTTATTAAATTCTAAGGCAGCCTTGCGCTTTAATTCGCTTTTAGTAGTTTTGAAATTCTCTGCTCTTGCCTTATTTATCCTAGTTGGTATTTGGTACATCAAGCCAGAAAATTGGACGAATTTTGCTCCATTTGGTTTTGGTCAACTATATGGTGGAAGTACTGGGATTATGGCGGGTGCATCTTTGATGTTCTTCGGTTTTCTCGGTTTTGAGTCTATTTCCATGGCGGTTGATGAAATTCAAAGTCCGCAAAAAAATATTCCTCGCGGAATTGTGCTTTCTCTGACAATTGTCACCATTCTCTATGCCTTGGTAACAATAGTATTGACTGGGATTGTTCACTATAGCCAACTCAATGTGGATGATGCAGTGGCCTTTTCATTGCGTAGTATCGGAATTGGCTGGGCAGCCAACTACGTTTCATTGGTGGCCATTCTAACCCTGATAACCGTATGTATTTCCATGACCTACGCTCTGTCTCGAATGATTTACAGCTTAGCACGTGATGGTCTTTTACCTCGAAGTTTTAAACAGCTAAGTAAAACTAGCCGGGTTCCAAAGAATGCGACCATCTTAACAGGAGTTGCTTCAGCCATTGCAGCAGGAGTCTTTCCGCTAGCCAGTATCGCTGCCTTTTTAAATATCTGTACGCTAGCTTATCTCATTTTGCTTGCCTACGGTATTATCAAGCTCAGAAAGGATAAGGGCATGCCAAAAGAAGGAGAATTCAAAACTCCTTTAGTGCCGCTTTTGCCAATCCTTTCCATTCTTATCTGTCTTTCCTTTATGCTTCAGTATACCAAGGAAACATGGATTGCCTTTGGACTTGCTTTGTTGGTTGGACTAGTGATTTACTTTACTTATGGCTATCGTCACTCTACACTTTCTGAAGAAGAATAAAAGCTGGGAATTCCCAGCTTTTTTAATCTTTTACATAAGTAAATCCTTCCCCAAGAATTTCATGAGCCTCTGTGATGGTGATAAAGGCTTGAGGATCGACTTGGTGAATCACATCCTTCATTTTAACGATTTCATTTCGACCAACGATACAGTAGATAATTTTTAAATCCTTTTTGCTGTAGTAACCTTGACCAGATATAAAGGTTACGCCGCGTCCGAGTTCATCGTTAATTTTTTCGGCTAACCGATCTGGAAATTGAGTTATAATCATAAATCCTTTACCAGCATAACCTCCTTCACCGATCAGGTCGATAACACGAGCGATGATAAAGTCAAATAAGAGGGTATAAGTCACTAGGCGCAAATCTTGGAAGATAATCAAAATCAACATTAGAATAATGAAATCAAGCGAGAAAAGCAATTTTCCAATTGAAATATTGGTGTATTTGTTGAGGATGCGAGCAACAATATCTGATCCACCTGTTGTACCACCAGCATTAAAGATAATTCCTAAACCAACTCCCAGTAAAACACCAGAAACTAAAGAGACAATAATGAGATCACCTTGCAAGTCAAATTGTAAAGGAATTCGTTCAAAGACAGCAAGCCAGATCGAGAGGGAAATGGTTCCCAAAAGGCTGGAGTAGAGAGTTTTCGGACCAAATATCTTCCAAGCGAGGATAAAGAGAGGGATGTTAATCAAGAGATTCATCACTGAGACAGGAATTTTAAAGAGATAGAAGGTAATCAATGTGATACCAGTTGCTCCGCCTTCAAACAAATGATGAGGAACTACAAAATAGGTAAGACCAAAGGCATAAATAGCTGCCCCAAGTATGATAGTGACAATAGGCTGAACTTTTCGGATCATGATTCTCCCTCGCTTTTCTATAGATAGATTATACCAAAATTCCAAGCTTTTTCATTGGATTCATTATGATTTTTTAACAATTTTTTGATATAATAAAGGTGATAAATCCCTATCTTATTGAGAAGAATAGAAAGATTGAAGATATGACACAAGTAAAAATTGTAACGGATTCCTCTGTTACTATTGAACCAGAAGTAGTTAAAGAATTAAATATCACCGTTGTTCCTTTATCTGTGATGATTGATGGTATCCTTTATTCTGATGCAGATTTGAAAGAGGGGGAATTCCTTCATCTCATGCAAGAGAGTAAAAATCTGCCTAAAACCAGTCAGCCTCCAGTGGGAGTATTTGCTGAAGTTTTTGAAGAGCTAGGTAAAGATGGTAGCCAGATACTCGCTATTCACATGTCCCATGCCTTGTCTGGGACTGTTGAAGCTGCTCGCCAAGGAGCAAGCCTCTCTAGCGCTGATGTGACCGTTATTGATAGTTCTTTTACAGACCAGGCGATGAAGTTTCAAGTTGTTGAAGCTGCAAAACTTGCCCAAGAAGGAAAAGATTTGGAAACTATCCTAGCTCATGTAGAAGACGTCAAGAATCATACGGAACTCTATATCGGTGTTTCGACATTAGAAAACCTAGTTAAGGGTGGACGTATCGGACGTGTGACAGGTTTGCTAAGCTCTCTTTTGAATATCCGAGTTGTTATGCAGATGAAGGATCATGAACTGCAACCTATTGTAAAGGGGCGCGGTGCTAAGACATTTAAAAAATGGCTTGACGAGTTGGCCGAGACCCTTTCTCATAAATCCGTTGCGGAAATTGGAATTTCCTACGCTGGTACCAATGAATGGGCCAATGAGATGAAGAATGTTTTACAAACTTATGTCGAAAAACCAATCTCAGTACTGGAAACAGGCTCCATCATTCAAACCCATACAGGTGAAAATGCGTGGGCTGTCTTGGTTCGATATCATTCCTAAAAAAATAGAGAAAAATCGTTAGAAATAGCGTTTTTGACTTGACCTGTGGGCAATTTTAGGATATGATTATATTTGTTAATTAGAAATTATTTGGAGGAATTATTAACATGGCAAACAAACAAGATTTGATCGCTAAAGTAGCAGAAGCTACAGAATTGACTAAGAAAGATTCAGCAGCAGCAGTTGATGCTGTATTTGCAGCAGTAACTGAATACCTTGCAGCTGGTGAAAAAGTTCAATTGATCGGTTTTGGTAACTTTGAAGTTCGTGAGCGTGCTGCACGTAAAGGTCGCAACCCACAAACTGGTAAAGAAATCAAAATCGCAGCTTCTAAAGTTCCAGCATTCAAAGCTGGTAAAGCTCTTAAAGACGCTGTTAAATAATGAATTTAGAAAAAGCCTATTGTATCAAGCTTTCTAGCTTGGTCAGTAGGCTTTTTGTTTTGGAAAATATGATTTTATCGTTCTGTGCAAAAAGAAAAAAGGCTCCCATGAAATGAGAACCTTCTTTTAATTAGTTTTTAGAAGCTGCTTGGAATTCAGGGTTTTTCCATGCTTCATCAATGATTGCTTGCAATTCTTTAGCAGATGCTTGCATTTTTTGAGTTTCCGCGTCGTTCAATGGGATGTTTACTGGACGAACGATACCGTGTGCACCAACAACAGCTGGTTGACCGATAAAGACGTTTTCAACTCCGTATTGACCTTCTTGGAAGACTGAAAGTGGAAGTACTGCATTTTCGTCATCAAGGATTGCTTTTGTGATACGAGCAAGCGCTACGGCGATACCATAGTATGTAGCTCCTTTTTTGTTGATGATTGTGTAAGCAGCATCACGAACACCTTCGAACAATTCAATCAATTCAGCTTCTTGAACGTTTTGAGTGTCTTTAAGGAATTCTTCAAGGTTTACACCAGCGATATTTGCATGTGACCAAACAGCGAATTCAGAGTCTCCGTGTTCACCCATGATGTAGGCGTGAACTGAACGAGCATCAACGTCCAATTTTTCAGCAAGTGCTTGACGGAAACGAGCTGAGTCAAGTGAAGTACCTGAACCGATAACGCGTTCTTTAGGGAATCCAGAGAATTTCCAAGTTGAGTAAGTCAAAACGTCAACTGGGTTAGCCGCAACAAGGAAGATACCATCAAAACCTGATTCAACAACTTGTGTTACGATTGATTTGTTGATAGCCAAGTTTTTACCTACAAGGTCAAGGCGAGTTTCACCTGGTTTTTGAGGAGCACCTGCAGTGATAACAACAAGGTCAGCGTCTGCACAGTCAGAGTATTGAGCAGCGTAGATTTTTTTAGGTGAAGTGAAGGCAAGGGCGTGGCTAAGGTCAAGCGCATCACCAACAGCTTTTTCGTGTAATTGTGGAATTTCGATAATTCCAAGCTCTTGTGCAATTCCTTGGTTAACAAGTGCGAAAGCGTAAGATGAACCCACGGCACCGTCACCAACAAGGATCACTTTTTTGTGTTGTTTAGTTGAAGTCATTATCTAAACATCTCCTTCATTTTTTTTAGGGGAATCCCCAGACACTTTCATTCTATCACTTTTAAAAAGCTTTGTCACGAATATTCTATTCGGTTATCGATGTAAACGTTTTAGTAGTTTCAGAAGCCTGAAATAAAGGACATTTTATGGTATAATATATCTAATTACTAATAGTGAAATGAGGCATTTATTAATGCAGGATAAAAATTTAGTGAATGTCAATCTGACAAAGGAGATGAAGACCAGCTTTATCGATTACGCCATGAGTGTTATCGTAGCGCGGGCCCTTCCTGATGTTCGAGATGGCTTGAAGCCTGTTCACCGCCGTATTCTTTACGGAATGAATGAATTAGGTGTTACTCCAGACAAACCTCATAAAAAATCAGCCCGTATTACAGGGGATGTTATGGGTAAATACCACCCGCACGGAGACTCATCTATTTATGAAGCCATGGTCCGTATGGCTCAATGGTGGAGCTATCGTTACATGCTTGTGGATGGGCATGGAAACTTTGGTTCTATGGATGGAGACGGTGCTGCCGCGCAGCGGTACACTGAGGCACGTATGAGCAAGATTGCTCTGGAAATGCTTCGTGATATCAATAAAAATACAGTTGATTTCGTAGATAACTACGATGCTAACGAACGTGAACCCTTGGTTTTGCCAGCTCGTTTTCCAAACCTTTTGGTCAATGGGGCAACTGGGATTGCCGTAGGGATGGCAACTAATATCCCGCCTCACAACTTAGGAGAAACCATTGATGCAGTGAAGTTGGTTATGGATAATCCTGAAGTAACTACTAGGGATTTGATGGAAGTTTTACCTGGTCCAGATTTTCCAACTGGTGCCCTTGTCATGGGGAAATCAGGTATCCATAAGGCTTATGAGACTGGTAAAGGTTCCATTGTCCTCCGTTCTCGAACAGAGATTGAGACGACTAAGACAGGGCGTGAGCGTATCGTGGTAACGGAATTTCCTTACATGGTCAATAAAACCAAGGTACATGAGCATATTGTTCGCTTGGTTCAGGAAAAACGAATTGAGGGCATTACAGCCGTACGTGATGAGTCCAATCGTGAAGGGGTTCGTTTTGTGATCGAGGTCAAACGCGACGCGTCCGCCAACGTTATTCTTAACAACCTCTTCAAGATGACCCAGATGCAAACAAACTTTGGTTTCAACATGTTGGCGATTCAAAATGGCGTGCCAAAAATCTTGTCCCTTCGTCAAATCTTGGATGCTTATATCGAGCACCAAAAAGAAGTGGTTGTTCGCCGTACTCGTTTTGATAAGGAAAAAGCGGAAGCGCGTGCGCACATCTTAGAAGGTCTTTTAATTGCACTTGACCATATTGACGAAGTGATTCGTATCATTCGTGCCAGTGAAATAGATGCGGAAGCGCAAGCTGAGTTGATGAGCAAGTTCAAGCTTTCTGAACGTCAAAGTCAGGCTATCCTTGATATGCGTCTTCGTCGTTTGACAGGATTGGAACGTGATAAGATTCAGTCTGAATATGATGAATTGATTGCCTTGATTGCAGATTTGGCTGATATTCTTGCTAAACCAGAACGCGTGGCTCAAATCATCAAAGACGAATTGGACGAAGTCAAACGCAAGTTTGGTGACAAACGTCGTACTGAGTTGATGGTTGGAGAAGTCTTGACCCTTGAAGATGAAGATTTGATTGAAGAGTCGGATGTCTTGATTACTCTCTCTAACAAGGGTTACATCAAACGTTTGGACCAAGACGAGTTCACAGCTCAAAAACGAGGTGGGCGTGGAGTCCAAGGTACGGGAGTTAAGGATGATGACTTTGTGCGTGAGTTGGTTTCAACCAGCACCCATGATCATTTGCTCTTCTTTACCAATAAAGGACGAGTTTATCGCCTTAAAGGCTATGAAATTCCTGAATATGGTCGTACAGCCAAGGGCTTGCCAGTTGTCAATCTTTTGAAGTTGGATGAGGGTGAGAGCATTCAGACCATTATCAACGTTGAGTCTGAACGTAGTGATGATGCTTATCTCTTCTTCACAACTCGTCACGGTGTCGTGAAGAGAACCAGTGTCAAAGAATTTGCTAATATTCGTCAAAATGGACTGAAGGCCTTGAATCTCAAGGATGAAGACGAATTGATTAATGTCCTATTGACAGAAGAAGACACAGATATCATTATTGGTACCAAGTTTGGTTATGCTGTTCGCTTTAATCAATCAGCTGTCCGTGGCATGAGCCGTATCGCGACAGGTGTTCGAGGAGTCAATCTTCGTGAAGGAGACACAGTAGTTGGTGCTAGCGTGATTACAAACCAAGACGAAGTTCTTATCATCACTGAAAAAGGTTATGGTAAACGTACTCTTGCTACTGAATATCCAACTAAAGGCCGTGGTGGTAAAGGGATGAAGACAGCCAATGTTGCTGAGAAGAATGGTCCTCTTGCAGGTCTCCTCACTGTTAAAGGTGATGAAGACCTGATGATTATCACGGATACAGGTGTTATGATCCGAACAAACGTTGCCAATATTTCACAAACAGGACGCTCAACTATGGGAGTGAAGGTGATGCGTCTAGACCAGGATGCTAAGATTGTGACCTTCACAACGGTTGCTGCAGCAGAAAAAGAAGAGGTAGCAATAGAAGAGAAAACAGAGGGTGAAGCATAATGTCTCACAGAAAAATGAAGAAGAATAACCGTAAAAATATATTAATCAATATTTTAGCTGGATTTTTAATTCTTCTATCCCTTGCCTTGATTTTTAATGCTCAAATTCGTGACATCTTTATGGTTTGGAATACCAATAAATACCAAGTCAGTCAGGTGACTAAGGAAAAGATTGAGGAAAATAAAGAGACAGAGGGAAATTTCGATTTTGATTCTGTCAAATCCATTTCATCGGAAGCGGTGTTAGCTGCCCAGTGGGATGCTCAGCAACTTCCAGTTATCGGAGGGATTGCCATTCCTGAAGTAGAGATTAACCTGCCTATTTTTAAAGGTTTGGATAATGTAAACTTGTTCTACGGAGCAGGAACCATGAAAGCAAATCAGAAAATGGGGGAGGGCAACTATTCTC
Organism: bacterium; assembly: GCA_905221365.1. Classification (GTDB taxonomy): domain Bacteria; phylum Bacillota; class Bacilli; order Lactobacillales; family Streptococcaceae; genus Streptococcus. The sequence goes on along the minus strand of CAJNCX010000001.1, from coordinate 65,854 downwards.
TAGCTAGTCACCATATCTTTACTGCTGAAAATGCGAGTCAGATGCTCTTTTCGCCTTTGGTCAATGCCAAAGCGGGGATGAAAATCTATCTGACTGATAAAGATAAAGTATACACCTATGAGATTCGTGAAGTGAAGCACGTAACCCCCGATCGGGTAGATGAAATCGAGGATCGTGAAGGAGTTAAGGAGATTACGCTGGTAACTTGTGTGGACTATAATGCGACAGAGCGGATTATTGTTAAAGGTGATTTTAAAGAAGTTAAAGCTTATTCTGAAACATCTGATGATATCCTAAGCGCCTTTAATAAGCCATATAAACAACGTTATTAACCTCAAAAACCAGTGAATTGTATTTTTCACTGGTTTTTGTCAAATAGAAGCGTCAGTCAAAGGAGAATAATGCATGTTCGAATATTTTTTGTTTGGAATGAAAACGATGTGGGAAAGTCCTGTCTTTAGTTTTGCCTTTTACTTATTAGCCTCTATTCTTTTACTAATCTTTTGGCGACGTTTTATAATTGTCCGTCGTAGTGGTGGTGATTTTTTTGCCCCGTTTCACATTGCCAATGGGAGACTTTATATTCACAATGTTTTTGTATTTGTGAAGAGAATCATTCCGCTGAATAACATCAAAATGATTGAAGTCAAATATATTCGAAGTGTCAAATTGAATGGGGCAAGGTATCATTTGTGTATCGAAAGAAAAGATGGAAAAGCTGTCAGTTTTTTCTTCGGACAATCAAAACAGAATGATCTCCTTGTGAAGAATCTAAAGAATGAAACTAAAAACTACCATATTAGAATTGTAATAGATGGATAAGTGTTTAGCTTAAGAAGGGAATTATCATGGATAAGCTACAAGAAGTCAGAGAAAATGAACAGTTAAGGACCTTACTGATGACTGAATGTGATATTTATTTTTATGACAAGATAAGTGAAGTCCAGTTTTCAGGGAACAACGAGGAGTACTCTCTTGCCTGTAAGGCATTTGCTCAAGACGGTAGTGGGGGAGAATATGTTTTTCTCGAAGATAACAGCATAGGCTTTATCGGAAGTGAAGGCCAAGTGGGGAGAGTAGCAGAAAGTCTGGAGGACTTACTAACATTCCTACTTCATGCAGGTTGTATTTCGGATTTTAGTTGTCGGCATCTTTATCAGAACACAGACTTATTGAAAGCATTTTGTAGGGGCTATGTGTCTAAAATACGAGAAAGTTATCAGGCTAGGCAGGAAAATTGGGATCTGGTACGAGGAGATATGGCTCAAAAATTATCACTTGATTTCAATCCCAAAAAACTAGAAGAAGTAGCCATGGCATTTTATCAAGCGGCGACAAGAAAGCCTGTCTTTTCCTGTAAGTATATAGACGGTGAAGAAGAGTATACCTGCGATTCAGTCTTGTCGGACATTGTAGGCTTGTGGACGACAGAACTTGTAGGTATGAGTAGAGAAGAAATTGAAAACTATAAAATTTGATAATGTATGATGCTTGCAAGATGATCATTCAACTTTAATGGTATCTTTTCAATGTGAGAGGAAGCTGGTCAGTAGGTTGAAAGATTTATCGTAAGTAACCGAAGAATGCTAGGCATAAGAGAGGATAGATAATGAGTCAGTTAAGAGAAAAGTCTTTAGTTACGCTCAAAGAAGACATAACAAGTAGTTTTCCATTTGACAAGGATCTTCCTGTGATATTCTTGGGAGAAATTGCCAATATGGCTGGACATGGGATCTTCATAGGAAAATCGGGGAAGTCTTATTTTGGATATCATATTTCACATTTTAGAGAACTAAGTGAAGATGAGATATAGGACTTTCGCAGTAGGAAAAATAGATGAGGAGTTGAGAATGAGTAATCAGATTGATTTAGTACTTCCGAACCTATACGCAGAATTCGTGAGTAAAATCGATAAAGCAGGAGAGTTGGTGATAGAGAATACAGGCATCACTTTATATTCGAGGTTAGATTTGCTAGAAAGAAACTCCACCTACCAAATAGAAGAGTGGGAACCTGATTTTTTCCTGATTGGGCAAGATGGGGATGTCGCTTTTTTTATAAAGAAAGATTCTGACGACACTATTTATATGAATGATTTGGGGGCATTAGGTTCACTGGAAATGAAACCCATATCTTTGAATATTTTCGAGTTTGTGAAACAAGCGAGTGAACATTATGATGATATCTTCTAATCATTGCAAGTGTTGTTATTTTATCGTAGGCGTGTGTGGAAGACATTTTTATGAAATCATTTGAACATTTTGATTAATGTTAATAAATTTTTAGTAAATGATAATGATTTGGAGAGTGAACAATGAATTTTGATGAGAGTTTACAGCAATATACTTATGAGCATGAGGGAGTGATCTTTGTTTGGGACAAAGAGCCTGATTGTGACTTTATAGATAAAGTTGAACTGTTATCAAAAAATTATCAGGAAAATCTCAATAGAATTATCAACTTTATGCTAGCTGATCTTAAGGAAATGTATGGAGAAGTCAGCGAGGAAGATGTGAAGAACAAGCTGGGGAAACCTATCATTGACTACAATCAAGGAACAGTTAGTTATTGTGAGCAAACCTTCGATGACTGGCACCTATTTGAGTTTGAATTTTTGGATGATCAATTTGAAACATTGAAATGTTTTTCTGTTAATGGGTAAAGGAGAGATTTATGGAATTCACCCAATGCCTTGATTTTCTTTGTAGAAAACGTATACAAGAAAGGCTTTTCAAAATGCGTGCTTTATGTTATAATATTCACAAATAAAAGTTTTAGGAGTTTTTTATGGTCTCTTCAGAATTTATCTCAAAGATTGAATTTGCTTGCAAGAAGAAAGAAAGTCTTTATAGTCAAAGTAAATTCAAATATGCGATTCGTTCCATGTTTGCAGGTGCCTTTCTTACATTTAGTACAGCTGCGGGTGCAGTTGGGGCTGACTTGATAAATAAAATCGCACCAGGTAGTGGTCGCTTCCTTTTCCCATTCGTTTTTGCTTGGGGATTGGCCTACATTGTTTTCTTGAATGCTGAGCTGGTAACTTCAAATATGATGTTTTTGACAGCTGGTAGTTTCTTGAAAAAAATCTCTTGGAGAAAAACAGCTGAGATTTTACTTTACTGTACCTTGTTCAATCTCATAGGAGCTTTGATAGCAGGTTGGGGATTTGCTCACTCAGCAGCCTACGCAAATCTGACACATGACAGCTTCATTTCAGGAGTTGTTGAGATGAAATTAGGCCGTTCAAATGAGCTAGTCTTGCTTGAAGGTATTTTAGCCAATATCTTTGTAAACATTGCTATTCTTTCATTTGTTTTGGTGAAAGACGGTGGCGCCAAACTTTGGCTTGTCTTATCAGCAATTTACATGTTTGTATTCTTAACAAACGAACACATTGCTGCGAACTTTGCTTCTTTTGCGATTGTTAAGTTCAGTGTTGCAGCTGATTCCATCGCAAACTTTGACATTCCTAATATTCTTCGTCACTGGGGTGTAACCTTTATTGGGAACTTTATCGGAGGGGGTCTCTTGATGGGCTTGCCATACGCCTTCCTTAATAAAAACGAAGATACTTATGTCGATTAAAGAAATGAGCACGAGTTAATCGTGCTTTTTTATTTGACGTGTAAGACTAGTCATAGTTGTTCCTTATATCAAAATATAGAAAAACGGTATTGGAAAAGGCTAGACCAAGATGATACAATATCTTTAATTAAGCTATTTGGAGGTCGTAAAATGACTCGTGATTTTAAATTTGAAACCCTACAATTACACGCTGGGCAGGTGGTTGATCCAGCAACTAAGTCTCGTGCAGTACCGATTTATCAAACAACATCCTTCGTTTTTGATGATACGCAGGAAGGTGCAGATCTGTTTGCCTTGAGAAAACCAGGGAACATTTATACTCGTATTACCAACCCTACAACAGCGGCATTTGAAGAAAGAATCGCTGCTCTAGAAGGTGGTGTTGGAGCACTAGCGACAGCATCAGGTATGGCTGCTGTAACTTACACTATTTTGGCGCTTGCTCACGCAGGTGACCATGTGGTGGCTGCGTCAACTATTTACGGCGGGACCTTCAACCTCTTGAAAGAAACCCTTCCTCGTTATGGGATTACAACAACCTTTGTGGATGTGGATAATTTGGAAGAAGTAGAAGCAGCTATCAATGACAATACCAAGCTTGTCTTGATTGAAACCTTGGGGAATCCCTTGATTAACATTCCTGACTTGGAAAAATTGGCTGAGATTGCGCATAAACACCAGATTCCTCTCGTTTCAGACAACACTTTTGCCACACCATATTTGATTAACGTCTTCTCTCACGGTGTAGATATTGCCATTCACTCAGCAACTAAGTTTATCGGTGGGCATGGTACGACTATTGGTGGAGTGATTGTCGATAGTGGTCGTTTTGACTGGGAGGCTTCAGGGAAGTTCCCTCAATTTGTTGAGGAAGACCCAAGTTACCATAATTTGAGCTATACTCGTGATGTGGGTGCAGCAGCCTTTATTATCGCTGTTCGTGTTCAATTGCTTCGTGATACAGGTGCTGCCTTGTCGCCATTTAATGCCTTTCTCTTGCTCCAAGGGCTTGAAACTCTCTCTCTTCGTGTGGAACGCCATGTGCAAAATGCAGAGAAAATTGTTGATTTCCTTGTCAACCATCCTAAGGTAGAGAAGGTAAATTATCCAAAACTAGCTGACAGTCCTTACCATGCCTTGGCTGAGAAATATTTTCCAAAAGGTGTGGGTTCAATCTTTACCTTCCATGTCAAAGGTGGAGAGGCAGAAGCTCGCAAGGTGATTGATAATTTGGAAATCTTCTCTGACCTTGCAAACGTGGCAGATGCCAAATCTCTTGTTGTTCATCCTGCGACAACAACTCATGGACAGTTGTCTGAAAAGGACTTAGAAACTGCTGGTATCACACCAAACCAAATCCGCTTGTCTATCGGTCTTGAAAATGTAGATGATCTGATTGAAGATTTGCGCTTGGCCTTGGAAAAAGTTTAAAAAGACAGATAAACAGTGGGTTTCGACTCACTGTTTTTGATTTTCCTTTAAGCATGATATAATGGATAAAGAAGTCTAGAAAGAGGATAGATATGAACGAAATCAAATGCCCTAACTGTGGGGAAGTCTTTACAGTAAATGAAAGTCAATATGCTGAACTCTTATCCCAAGTGAGAACTGCTGAGTTTGATAAGGAATTACACGATCGGATGAAGCAGGAGCTGGCCTTGGCTGAGCAGAAGGCTATGAATGAACAACAGACTAAACTGGCTCAGAAGGATCAAGAAATCGCTCAATTGCAGAGTCAAATCCAAAACTTTGATACAGAAAAAGAATTGGCCAAGAAAGTAGTTGAACAGACAAGCCATGAGGCTTTATTGGCAAAGGATAAGGAAGTACAGACCTTGGAAAACCAATTGGCTACCTTGCGTTTAGAGCATGAAAATCAACTGCAAAAGACCCTCTCTGACCTAGAAAAAGAGCGCGATCAGGTCAAAAATCAGCTCCTCTTGCAAGAAAAGGAAAATGAGTTATCTCTAGCTTCCCTCAAGCAAAATTACGAAGCCCAGCTCAAGGCAGCTAGTGAACAAGTAGAGTTTTATAAGAATTTCAAAGCTCAACAATCTACCAAGGTAATCGGTGAAAGCCTGGAACAGTATGCCGAAAGTGAGTTTAACAAGGTTCGCAGTTTTGCCTTTCCAAATGCCTACTTTGAGAAGGATAATAAGGTTTCTGCGCGTGGTTCTAAAGGCGACTTTATCTTCCGTGAATGTGATGAAAATGGGGTGGAAATCATTTCCATCATGTTTGAAATGAAAAATGAAGCGGATGGAACAGAGAAGAAGCATAAGAATGCGGATTTCTACAAGGAATTGGATAAGGACCGTCGGGAGAAAAACTGTGAATATGCAGTTTTGGTGACTATGTTAGAAGCAGATAATGACTACTTTAACACAGGGATTGTGGATGTCAGTCATGAGTATGAGAAAATGTACGTTGTCCGTCCTCAGTTTTTTATCCAGTTGATTGGTCTCTTGCGAAATGCGGCTCTTAATTCTTTGAAATACAAGCAAGAGTTGGCCTTGGTTCGGGAGCAGAATATCGATATTACGCATTTTGAGGAAGACTTGGATGCCTTTAAACTAGCCTTTGCCAAGAACTACAATTCAGCTTCCACCAACTTTGGTAAAGCTATTGATGAAATTGACAAGGCCATTAAACGGATGGAAGAGGTCAAGAAATTCCTAACAACATCAGAAAACCAACTCCGCCTTGCAAACAATAAACTGGAAGACGTTTCAGTAAAAAAACTAACTCGAAAAAATCCAACCATGAAAGCAAAATTTGAAGCATTGAAGGGGAGTGAAGAAATAAGTTATGGAAAATGATATTAATTATAAAAACTTGATAGATGATGTTACCGAGGCTATAAAAAAGTTTAACTTAGTAATTTTTATTGGCGCAGGAGTTTCAATTGCTCAAGGTTACCCTAATTGGAATAATTATATTGAACATCTTATTAAGTATTGGCAAGGACAAGTTTTATCGGTAAGTGGTGAAAAAAGTCTTGGGAGAGAACATCATATAGTTTTTGATTTAATTAGTAAATCTAGTATTAGTAATAAACGTAAAGTAGATCTTGTAAATTATGAATTAAAAAAAGTTTTTGGTGAAGACTTTGAAAAGCGACGATTAGATTTTGAAAAAGGATATTTTAAAAATCTGCTACCATATTCAATTGTTAATCAAACAGTAGAATCTTTAGCTAGTTTAAATGCAATTTTTATCACTTCTAACTACGACTATGAAATTGAAAATCATATTAAACGTTTAAATAATGATGTAGTTACTATAAATGATCTTAACGAATTTACTAAGAACAAAAATGGGAGGTTACGATTTGGTGAGGTTCTACATATCCATGGGACACCAGATTGTGATGTAGAGTATTTTGTCAGTTCGTCAGCAGATTATTCAAAAACCTATTTAAAAAATAGGGAAAATTTTGAAAATTTAGTAACATGGTTTAAAGAGACAAAGCCTACAGTTTTATTTATAGGAGCAGGTCTTGAAGAAGATGAAATTTTATCTTTACTTTGTGAAGATAGTAAGAATTATGCCTTGATGAAGTCAGAGAATACTGGTAATAAAAGAGCTGACGAACATTTTAGAAATGTTATTGAGGAATTTTTTAGTTCAGAAAATCATACTCAGATTATATGGTACGGCGATAAATTTGAGGATTTACCAACTTATGTTGAAAAATTGGTTTCTAACATAAATGACAAATTAGGAACACATGCATATAGAAAAGATTGGAATAATCTTTTAAATCCCTCGTTAAAACAAGAAGATTACAATAAATCATTAAATAATATTAGCGATGATTTTAAATATTTAAGTTCTCTTTTAAATAAGGTTATTGAGAATAATAATGATGACCTAAGTCGACTTTTGTTGAATGGTCTATTACAGGGAAAAACTGTAAAGACAATTGAATCGAGATTTTTCCCAATTTTCTGGACATTTATTGCTAAAAATATTGAAAAGTTAAGTGATAATAACTGGAAAGTAATTTACAAAATAATTTCTGAAGGTTATCAAAATTACTTTATTGATGATGTATTCTTTGTCTATAATTATGCGAAAGATAATAGAATTTCTAGCTTTACAAATAATAAGCTAAATGAACTGAGAAAAATTATATCGAGAGATAAAGCTATCGTTAACTTTAGCTTTAATAAAGATAGAACTCTTTTGGGTTATTGGCTAGTAAGTACTTTTGAACAGCAAAATCGTGATTTATATTTAGAGGAAGATAGTGATATAGAAGTTAATCTAAATACTGAATGTGTTAACAAACTAACATCCATACTAAATAAATCCGAATTTTCAAGGTATAATTATTATCCAATAAACTATCAACTAGAAGAGTATGGTAATGTTGAATTTATCTATAAGCTAATGAAGTCCAGAAGACTATTTATTGAGGAGAAAGAGTTTTTAGAAAGTGCCTCAGAAGATCTATTAAATACAAAACTAATTCAAAAATTGCTTGTTCAATTGGATAACGAAACTAATTTAGATATAGAATTTATAAGAAGGTTAATTGATAAAATTGATTTTTCTGATATTCACTTTGGAGAAGAATTAAACACTTTTATCAAAGAACACAGAAGTATTATTAGAGAAAAAAATATTGAAATACCAGAAAAGCCTTATAGAAATTGGATATCTTCACTAGAAGGAGGTTTTGTTTCACAATTTTCATATTTAACTCAAGAAAATCTTGTAGAGTACGATGAATCTAGAGTATTAGAGATATTAGTCAACGCAGAAAAGGAACAAAGAGGCTCTTCGATTTTAGAAGAAAAGACGATAAATGAAACGGAAAATTTCTTGATTACTGTTTTAAAAGAATCAAACGAAATATCTAAAAAGGTTTGTAATTTATTGAAAAATCATATAGATGACTTATATCCAAAATATAAGAGATTATATGTAAAAATTATCAGTTCTCCTGAAATAGAAGAAAATTTAAGAAATATTGTTAGAGAAAAATATTTAAAAAAATTTAACAAAGAAAGTTTTGATGTTAATGATTGGGAATTTTTTGAATATCATATAAAACAACAAAATACGGATATAGATATTTTTGAAAAATTACTTAGTATCAATGTAAATAAACTTTCAACTTTAAGGAATACTAATGAACAGTTAGATATGTTTCATTATATAAATAGTGAAATGGGAATATATTTGCAATGTTTGATATCATTGTTTAACCAGCACCCAGAATATAAATCTCAAATTACTCGGAAAATAGATTCTGTAGATGATTTTGCGTATAAAGAGCTTGCTCAAGGGATTTTATTATACATATATGATTGGAGAGTAATTAATATAACCTATCATACATTTTTAGGATTCAGTTATTTCCACTCGGTAATTGATACAGAAGTTGTAAAGATATTTAAGGATGTTGTTAAAACTATTTTAAAAGAAAAAATCAAAGACAATCAAATTCTTGATAGGGTTTATTTAGTCGCTTTAGATAGTGTAGATCCAACTATTGATTCATTTTCTTTATCAAAGAATAACTATAGTCAAATGATAAACATCATTTTTACAGAAGACTATGAATTTAGATATTCTAAAGAATGGTTGCGAGAATTATTCCAACAGTCTTCAAAAGTGAACTATTTAGAAACAATTTCAAACTTATTCTATAGAGAAGACCTTAAAAAGGATAAACTAGATCTTTTCATAAATGAATTTGATAAATATGTTGTAAATTATAGTTTTAAATTATCGTTACATAGAATTATATTTTATCTAAATCGAGAAAATAATGAACATTTTGATTTGATTAGAGACTTTTTCTTAGTGTTGCTTAAACATGATAAGTTAGAAAACGATATCTTCTATTTTGAAACAGTAAAGGATATTCTTCCTCAATTGTCTTCAAAAGAAAGATTGGATGTGTTACGAGAAATTCAAAGACAGAGCAATTGTACTCCTCCAGAGATTGAGAAAGTGCAAAGAATTATAGAAAATTTAAATGTGCAAGAATGAAATAGTAGCTGGAAGACGTTTCAGTCAAAAAACTGACACGAAAAAATCCAACCATGAAAGCGAAGTTTGAAGCATTGAAGGGGGAGTGAGAAAACAACACATGAACGGTATTATCAACTTAAGAAAAGAAGCGGGGATGACCTCACACGATGCGGTTTTTAAACTGCGTAAGATTTTGGGAACCAAGAAAATTGGTCATGGTGGGACGCTGGATCCAGATGTGGTGGGTGTTTTACCTATCGCAGTTGGCAAGGCGACTCGCATGGTCGAATTTATGCAGGATGAGGGCAAGGTCTACGAGGGAGAAATCACTCTTGGCTATTCCACGACGACAGAGGATGCTAGTGGGGAAGTGGTCGCGGAGACACCTGTTTTGTCGCCCTTGGATGAAAAGCTTGTCGATGAAGCAATTACTAGCCTTACTGGGTCTATCACCCAGATTCCACCTATGTACTCTGCGGTTAAGGTCAATGGTCGCAAGCTTTATGAATATGCGCGTGCTGGTCAGGAGGTGGAGCGTCCAGGACGTCAGGTGACTATTTATCAGTTTGAGAGGACAAGTCCAATTTCTTATGATGGTCATCTTGCGCGATTCACTTTTCGTGTGAAATGTAGCAAGGGAACTTATATTCGTACCTTATCTGTTGACTTAGGAGAAAAACTTGGCTATGCTGCCCATATGTCTCAGTTAACTCGTACTAGTGCAGCCGGTTTACAATTAGAAGACGCTCTTACTTTGGAAGAAATTGCTGAAAAAGTGGAGGCTGGGCAACTGGATTTTCTTTATCCGTTAGAGATTGGAACAGGGGACCTTGTCAAAGTTTTCCTAACCCCAGAACAAGCTACAGAAGTCCGCTTTGGTCGTTTTATAGAGCTAGAACAGTCGGATAAGGAATTGGCTGCCTTTGAAGGAGATAAATTGTTAGCCATTCTAGAAAAACGGGACAATCTCTACAAGCCAAGGAAGGTTTTATGCTAGTCAAACTGGAACGTGGGGATGGAATTGTTACTCATAGTCTATCAAAATCAGACTATAAATTTTGCTAAAAATGTGATAGAATAGACGACGGATAAAAAAACGGAGGATAGCATGCAAAATAGACCAATCATTATCGGAGTGACAGGTGGTTCTGGTGGAGGAAAAACAAGTGTTTCAAGAGCCATTTTATCGCACTTTCCTGATGAAAAGATTTCCATGATTGAGCATGATTCATACTACAAGGATCAGTCTCATTTGACCTTTGAAGAGCGTGTCAAAACCAACTACGACCATCCTTTTGCCTTTGATACAGACTTGATGATTGAGCAGATTAAGGAATTGTTGGCAGGGCGTCCGGTGGACATTCCAACTTATGACTATACAGCGCATACACGGAGCAGCAAGACCTATCGTCAGGAGCCTCAGGATGTCTTTATCGTTGAGGGGATTCTGGTCTTGGAGGACAAACGTCTGCGCGATTTGATGGACATCAAGATTTTTGTGGATACGGATGATGATGTGCGTATTATTCGTCGTATTAAGCGTGATATGGAAGAGCGTGGCCGTAGTTTGGATAGCGTGATCGACCAATATCTTGGTGTTGTTAAACCCATGTACCACCAATTTATCGAGCCAACCAAGCGGTATGCGGATATCGTCATTCCTGAGGGAGTTAGCAACAAAGTAGCTATCGACCTTTTGACAACTAAGATTTCTAAGATTTTGGAAGAAGCTCGTAACAGCAAATAATCAGATGAGGAGGCTTGGCCTCCTTTTTCTATTTTTCCTTTCGTTTCGGTATGTAAAAGGAGATTTTTAATCATATTTTTGGTATAATAATACCCATGGAAAAGCAAGAAAATGAATAGTAGGTGGAGATGGAAAAGTATTTATCGGTAACAACTTTGACCAAGTATCTGAAAATGAAATTCGATAAAGACCCTTACTTGGAACGGGTCTATTTAACTGGTCAAGTTTCCAACTTTCGTAAACGACCTACTCACCAATATTTCTCCCTAAAAGATGACCATGCGGTTATTCAAGCGACCATTTGGTCAGGGATATACCAGAAATTAGGCTTCGATCTGGAAGAAGGGATGAAGATCAATGTGATTGGGCGTGTTCAAGTATATGAGCCAAGTGGGAGCTACTCTATCATCATTGAGAAGGCTGAACCTGATGGAGTTGGTGCGCTTGCGATTCAGTTTGAACAACTCAAGAAGAAACTGACAGAAGAAGGTCTGTTTCAAGAGAGGTTCAAGCAACCCCTTCCCCAGTTTGCTAAGCGAATCGGTGTAGTGACCAGTCGAAGTGGAGCCGTTATTCGAGATATTATCACGACCGTCAGCAGACGTTTTTCTGGTGTCGACATTCTTCTCTATCCGACCAAGGTACAAGGTGATGGAGCTGCGGAGGAAATAGCTCGAAGTATTGCGCGTGCCAATCAACGTGAGGACCTAGATGTTCTCATCATTGGTCGCGGTGGGGGTTCCATCGAGGATCTCTGGGCCTTTAACGAAGAAATTGTGGTACGAGCTATTTTTGAATCTCGTTTGCCAGTTATTTCTAGTGTGGGGCATGAGACGGATGTGACCTTGGCGGATTTTGTGGCAGATAGACGGGCTGCGACACCGACTGCTGCAGCTGAATTGGCAACGCCTGTGACCAAGTTGGATCTCTTGAGCCATTTACAAAATCAAGAAAAACGAATGGCAACAGCAGTTCAGAATGTCTTGTCAAGGAAAAAAGAAGCTTTAAAAAAATGCAGTCAGTCTGTTATCTTTAGACAGCCAGAGCGTTTGTATGACGGCTATTTGCAACGATTGGATCAACTGCAACTGCGATTAAAACAAAGTTTGCGAACACGGATTTCTGATAGCAACCAATTAGTCCAAGCAAGGACACATCAACTGGTCCAACTATCACCTGTTACCAAAATCCAACGCTATCAGGATCGTCTTGCTCAGTTGGACAAGCTCCTACGTAGCCAAATGGCTCTTGTTTATGATGCTAAAGTTGCTGAAGTGAAGCGACTTTCAGAAGCTCTGCTGATGTTGGATACTAGTCGAATCGTGGCGCGTGGCTATGCAATTGTCAAAAAAGAAGAGTCCGTTGTAGATTCGGTTGAGAACTTGAAGAAAAAAGACCAAGTGACGCTTTTGATGCGAGATGGTCAAGTAGAATTAGAGGTTAAAGATGTCAAAACAAAAGAAATTTGAGGAAAATCTAGCAGAACTGGAAACCATTGTCCAAAGTTTGGAAAATGGTGAAATCGCTCTAGAAGATGCAATTGCTGCCTTTCAAAAGGGCATGGTCTTGTCAAAAGAGCTCCAAGCGACGTTGGACAAGGCTGAAAAGACCTTGGTCAAGGTCATGCAAGAAGACGGAACAGAAAGTGATTTTGAATGAAGAAGCAAGAAAAATTAGCTCTTGTGGAGTCGGCTTTGGAAGATTTTTATGGAGACCAGCAGTTTGCTTCTAGTTTACAAGAGTCCGTTCTCTATTCCATTCATGCTGGTGGCAAGCGTATTCGCCCTTTTCTCTTGTTAGAAGTTTTGGAAGCCTTGCAAGTCGCAATCCAACCAGCTCACGCGCAGGTGGCTGCGGCCTTGGAAATGATTCATACAGGAAGCTTGATTCACGATGATCTTCCTGCCATGGATGATGATGATTACCGTCGGGGGCGCTTGACAAATCACAAGAAATTCGGTGAAGCGATGGCAATTTTAGCAGGAGATGCCTTGTTTCTAGATCCCTATGCCTTGATAGCGCAGGCAGATTTGCCAAGTCAGATCAAGGTGGACTTGATTGCCAACTTATCCCTTGCTTCAGGGAGTCTGGGCATGGTTGCAGGGCAGGTTTTAGATATGGAAGGCGAACACCAACATTTGTCTTTGGAAGAACTTCAGACCATTCATGCTAATAAGACTGGGAAATTACTAGCTTATCCTTTCCAAGCAGCTGCTATCATAGCTGAATTAGCACCAGAAATGCAAGCAAAACTGAAAACTGTTGGTGAATTGATTGGGCTTGCTTTTCAAGTTCGAGATGATGTGCTGGATGTGACAGCTAGTTTTGAGGAAATCGGCAAAACACCACAAAAGGATTTGCAGGCAGAAAAGTCAACCTACCCAGCCTTGTTGGGCTTGGAAGAGGCCAAGGCCTTTTGTAACCAAACTCTGGATCAAGCTAATGAAAAATTGGAAGAAATCGCCCAGCAAGTCAGCTTTGAAACAGAGCCGATTGTGAAAGTAGTAGAAAGTTTGAGAATCAATGGCTAAGGAAAGAGTGGATGTACTAGCTTATAAACAGGGCTTGTTTGAAACGCGAGAACAGGCCAAGCGCGGTGTCATGGCTGGTCTAGTCGTAGCAGTCCCTAATGGGGAGCGTTTTGACAAACCAGGAGAGAAAATCTCGGACGACACCGAGCTAAAACTCAAAGGTGAAAAACTCAAGTATGTCAGCCGTGGTGGTTTAAAACTGGAAAAGGCTTTGCAGGTTTTTGATCTATCAGTGGAAGGAGCGACAACGATTGATATTGGAGCTTCTACTGGGGGCTTTACCGACGTCATGTTGCAGAATGGTGCCGTGCTTGTCTATGCAGTCGATGTTGGTACCAATCAGTTGGCTTGGAAATTACGCCAAGATCCACGGGTTGTCAGTATGGAGCAGTTTAATTTCCGCTATGCTGAAAAGACTGACTTTGAGCAGGAACCAAGTTTTGCCAGTATTGATGTGAGTTTCATTTCCCTTAGTCTGATCTTACCAGCCTTGCACCGTGTCTTGGCAGATCAAGGGCAGGTTGTAGCTCTGGTTAAGCCCCAGTTTGAAGCAGGTCGTGAGCAGATTGGGAAGAATGGAATCATTCGCGATGCCAAGGTCCATCAGAATGTCCTTGAATCTGTCACTGCTATGGCAGTTGCTCAAGGTTTTTCAGTGCTTGGATTAGACTATTCACCAATCCAAGGTGGACATGGGAATATCGAATTTCTGGCATATTTGAAAAAGGAAGATGGGGCAAGTAACCAAGTTGCCCTAGAAATAGAAAAAGTTGTAGAGAGAGCACATAGAGAATTTAAAGATGAATAAAAAAGAAAGACTTGAAAAAATTAGAAGATTTGTAACGGATTACCAAATCGGAACACAGGAAGAAATCGTTGAGCATTTGAAGGAAGCAGGTATTTCTGCCACTCAAGCCACTGTCTCAAGGGACATCAAGGAGCTTGGGATTGTTAAAATTCCTTTGAAGAACAATAAATACATCTATGAATTGCCAAAAACAATTGTAAGAAGTTTGCAGTTGGCTGAGAATAACATAGTAGGTTCTGAGCGCATGGGAAATATGATCAATCTGGATGTCATTCCTGGGAATACTGCCTTTGTCAAGAGTCAGCTGATGAATACTTTCTCAGAGAGAATTTTCAACTGTCTGGCAGACGACAACTCAATTTTGATTATCTTGAGAAATGAAGAAGACGCCAAGGAAATGTTTGAACAAGTAAAAAATTGGTAGGTTTATATGTTACTTGAAATTTCGATAAAAAACTTTGCCATTATAGAGGCGATTTCGCTCAATTTTGAAAAAGGCATGACAGTCTTAACTGGTGAAACAGGTGCTGGGAAATCGATTATCATCGATGCCATGAACATGATGTTAGGAGCTAGAGCGACTACAGATGTTATTCGTCATGGTGCTCCCAAAGCTGAGATTGAAGGGCTTTTCTCTGTTGAGAATAGCCGTTCTTTACAAGAACTCTTTGAAGAGCAAGGCTTGGAATTGGGTGATGAGATTATCATCCGCCGAGAAATTCTCCAAAACGGGCGAAGTGTTAGTCGCGTCAATGGACAGATGGTTAATCTTTCTGTCTTGCGTGCAATCGGTCAACATCTTGTCGATATTCATGGGCAACACGACCAAGAGGAGTTAATGCGTCCGCAACTGCACATCCAGATGTTGGATGAATTTGGTGATGAAGCATTTTTGGAGCTTAAACAAGCCTATCAGACAAGCTTTGACGCCTATCGCAAAATGCGTAAACAAGTTCTTGAAGTCAAGAAAAATCAACAAGAACACAAGTCTCGCATTGAGATGTTGGAATTTCAAATGGCAGAGATTGAAGCAGCAAACTTGCAGGCTGGTGAAGACTTGGCTCTCAACCAAGAACGAGATAAACTCCTCAATCACAAGAATATAGCAGATACGCTAACCAACGCTTATAGTATGTTGGACAATGAGGAATTCTCCAGTCTGGCCAATGTGCGTTCGGCCATGAATGATATGGAAAGTGTCGAAGAATACGACTCTGAATATCGTGAAATTTCAAGTTCTCTATCAGAAACTTACTATGTTTTAGAAGATATTAGCAAGCGTTTGGAAGATATTATTGAGGACTTGGATTTTGATGGTAATCGCCTCATGCAGGTTGAGAATCGCTTAGACCTTCTGAATACTATTACCCGTAAATACGGTGGGACTGTGGACGATGTCCTGCTTTACTTCGCTAAGATTACGGATGAGTACAATCTCTTGACAGGGAATAATCTTTCTTCCGAAGACATGGAAGCAGAGCTCAAGAAATTGGAAATTAATCTTGTCGATTTGGCAGGGCAGCTTGCATCCGCTCGTCATGATTTGGCCCAGCAGCTCGAAGCTGAGATTAAGCAAGAATTGCAAGACCTCTATATGGAGAAGGCACAGTTCCAGGTTCGCTTCAGCAAGGGCAAATTTAGTCGGGAGGGGAATGAAACGGTCGAGTTTTACATTTCCACCAACCCAGGTGAAGACTTTAAACCCTTGGTCAAAGTTGCGTCCGGTGGGGAATTATCCCGTCTCATGTTAGCTATCAAGTCAGCCTTTTCTCGTAAGGAAGGCAAGACCAGTATTGTCTTTGATGAGGTGGATACGGGAGTTTCAGGTCGTGTGGCCCAAGCCATTGCTCAAAAGATTCATAAGATTGGTCAGCATGGTCAGGTTTTAGCTATTTCTCACTTACCACAAGTAATTGCCATCGCGGATTATCAATTCTTCATTGAAAAGATTAGTGATGAGCATTCTACGGTGTCGACGGTTCGTCTCTTGACTTTAGAAGAGCGAGTAGAGGAAGTAGCTAAAATGTTGGCTGGGGAGAATGTAACAGAAGCTGCCCTTACCCAAGCTAGAGAATTATTGCAAACGAGGGAGAAATAAATGACAGACTATTATGTAATTGGAGATGTTCACGGGAAAGCAGGTATGCTAGAAGATCTGCTAAAAACCTGGGATGGTCAAACTCAGTTGCTCTTTCTAGGGGATTTGATTGACCGAGGTGAAGATAGTCGCCGTGTTCTAGAAATGGTCAAAGACTTGGTCGACAATCATGGAGCTATCTGTCTATCAGGAAACCATGAGTACATGTTTCTGACTTGGCTCGATGACCCAGAAGAAAGCTATGACCATTATCGTCGCAATGGTGGTGATACAACCATTAACTCTATTTTAGGTCGTCCCTTGGATGCACCAGTTGATGGCGTAGAAGATGCCAAACGTGTTGCGACAGAAGCAGCAGACTTGGTCGAATTTATTCGTCAAATGCCATTTGTAGTAGAGACAGACAAGTATATCTTTGTTCATGCAGGTATTGATTTGACTTTGGATGATTGGCATGAAACCACAGATTACAAGAAAGTCTGGCTCAGAAAACCATTCCACGAAGCTGAAAACCATACTGGGAAAACTATTGTCTTTGGGCATACACCAGTCTATGGTTTGCTGAAGCAAGACCGAGGTACTGCTGAGCTTTGGATAACAGAAGATGGCAAGATTGGCATGGATGGAGGAGCTGTCTATGGTGGTGTCCTTCATGGGATTGTCTTTACTGACCAAGGAATGACAGAACACCACTTTATCGAAAATGATGGTTTTGTTGCCGAAGATTAGTACTCCTAGCAGGGTATGGTCTTGTCAAAATGTTAAAAACAATTTATAATTAATAGATACCCTGAAAGGAAGAGTATCATGAACTTAGAAGAATTAAAGAAACGACAGGAGAAGATTCGGAACTTCTCTATTATCGCTCATATTGACCACGGGAAGTCAACGCTTGCAGACCGCATTTTGGAAAAGACAGAGACGGTTTCTAGTCGTGAAATGCAAGCCCAGCTTCTGGATAGTATGGATCTTGAGCGTGAACGTGGGATTACCATTAAACTCAATGCCATCGAGCTCAATTATACTGCAAAAGATGGGGAAACCTATATTTTCCACTTGATTGACACGCCAGGGCACGTGGACTTTACCTATGAAGTTTCGCGTTCGCTAGCTGCCTGTGAAGGGGCGATTTTGGTGGTTGATGCTGCACAAGGAATTGAGGCACAAACTCTTGCCAATGTTTATCTAGCATTGGACAATGATTTGGAGATTCTGCCAGTCATTAACAAGATTGACCTACCAGCAGCTGATCCAGAGCGTGTGCGTACGGAGATTGAGGATGTCATTGGACTGGATGCTAGTGAAGCAGTCTTAGCTTCTGCCAAAGCTGGTATTGGTATCGAAGAGATTCTTGAGCAGATTGTTGAAAAAGTACCAGCTCCTACTGGTGATGTAACGGCGCCACTCAAAGCCTTGATTTTCGACTCTGTCTATGATGCCTATCGTGGGGTTATCCTCCAAGTGCGTGTTATGGACGGAGTGGTTAAACCTGGCGATAAGATTCAGCTCATGAGCAATGGCAAGACCTTTGATGTGACGGAAGTTGGTATTTTCACGCCGAAAGCAGTAGGGCGCGATTTCCTTGCGACTGGTGACGTTGGTTATATTGCGGCTTCTATCAAGACGGTTCAAGACACGCGTGTCGGAGATACAGTGACCCTAGCAAGCAATCCTGCAGCAGAACCGTTGGATGGCTATAAGCAGATGAATCCTATGGTCTTTGCAGGACTGTACCCAATCGAGTCAAACAAGTACAATGACCTTCGTGAAGCCCTTGAAAAATTGCAACTTAACGATGCTAGCTTGCAGTTTGAACCAGAAACATCTCAGGCGCTTGGATTTGGTTTCCGTTGTGGATTCCTTGGACTTCTCCATATGGATGTTATCCAAGAGCGTTTAGAGCGTGAGTTCAACATTGACCTCATCATGACAGCTCCATCTGTTATCTATAAGGTTAACCAAACCGACGGTGAGTCTATGGATGTGTCTAACCCTTCTGAATTTCCTGATCCAACTAAGATCGCGACTATTGAAGAGCCGTATGTCAAGGCTCAGATCATGGTACCGCAGGAGTTTGTTGGTGCAGTAATGGAATTGGCTCAACGCAAACGTGGAGACTTTGTGACCATGGATTATATTGATGATAATCGTGTCAATGTCATCTATCAAATTCCACTCGCTGAAATCGTCTTTGACTTTTTTGATAAACTCAAGTCTTCGACACGTGGTTATGCAAGCTTTGACTACGAATTGTCAGAGTACCGTCCATCTAAGCTAGTCAAAATGGATATCCTTCTCAATGGAGACAAGGTCGATGCCCTCAGCTTTATCGTTCACAAGGATTTTGCCTACGAACGTGGAAAACTCATCGTTGATAAACTCAAGAAAATCATCCCTCGTCAACAATTTGAAGTACCAATCCAAGCAGCTATTGGACACAAAATCGTGGCTCGTACTGATATCAAGGCCCTTCGTAAGAACGTACTTGCCAAGTGTTATGGAGGTGACGTTTCTCGTAAACGCAAACTCCTTGAAAAACAAAAAGCTGGTAAGAAACGGATGAAAGCTATCGGATCAGTAGAAGTACCACAAGAAGCCTTCCTCAGCGTCTTAAGCATGGATGAAGAATAGAAATAGAAAACAAAACTCTTGAAGATTTTTCAAGAGTTTTTTGTGTTTTTGATGAACCAAGTTATCACATACGAAAGTTGGATAAATACAAAAATCAGTTTATCATGTCTTCTTTTTTATTTTATTTTCGAATAGATAGATGAGTAGAAAAAGAAATGGAGTTGCTTATGAAGATTACAAACTATGAGATTTACAAATTAAGAAAAGCTGGGCTGACCAATCAACAAATTTTAACTGTCCTTGAATATGACGAGAGTGTTGATCAGGAGCTCTTGCTAGGTGACATTGCTGAAATATCTGGGTGCCGTAATCCTGCTGTCTTTATGGAACGCTATTTCCAGATAGATGATGCACAGTTGGAGAAGGAGTTTCAGAAATTTCCATCCTTTTCTATTCTTGACGACTGTTATCCTTGGGATTTGAGTGAGATTTATGATGCTCCAGCACTCTTGTTTTATAAAGGAAATCTGGACTTGTTGAAATTTCCAAAGGTTGCTGTTGTAGGGAGTCGTTCATGTTCTAGTCAGGGAGCAAAATCGGTTCAGAAAGTCATTCAAGGTTTGGAAAACGAGTTAATCGTGGTCAGTGGTTTGGCTAAAGGAATTGATACCGCTGCCCATATGGCTACACTCCAAAATGGTGGAAAAACGATTGCTGTGATTGGAACAGGATTGGATGTTTTCTATCCACGTGCCAATAAACGATTGCAGGAGTACATTGGCAATGACCATCTGGTTCTCAGTGAATATGGACCTGGCGAGCAACCTCTGAAATTTCATTTTCCAGCTCGAAATCGTATCATTGCAGGATTGTGTCGTGGAGTTATTGTAGCAGAGGCAAGGATGCGCTCAGGGAGTTTGATTACTTGTGAACGTGCCATGGAAGAAGGGCGCGATGTTTTTGCTATTCCGGGTAGCATTCTCGATGGTCACTCTGATGGTTGTCACCACTTGATCCAAGAAGGAGCAAAACTGGTCACAAGCGGTCAAGATGTGTTGGCTGAGTTTGAATTTTAAGGAAAAATTTGTTCACTCAGATAAACTTTTCTTCTATATATAGGAGTTAAGTCTTGACAGCTATAGAAAAATGGTTTACACTTTATAAAGTTTATTACTTTGAAAAGGTGTGATAGTGTGGCTACGGCAACAAAGAAGAAAAAATCAACAGTTAAAAAAAATCTAGTCATCGTGGAGTCGCCTGCAAAGGCAAAAACGATTGAGAAATATCTAGGCCGAAATTACAAGGTTTTAGCCAGTGTCGGGCATATCCGTGATTTGAAAAAATCCAGTATGTCAGTCGACATTGAAAATAACTATGAACCGCAGTATATCAATATCCGAGGCAAGGGTCCTCTCATCAATGATCTGAAAAAAGAAGCTAAAAAGGCCAATAAAGTCTTTCTGGCGAGTGACCCGGACCGTGAAGGAGAAGCAATTTCCTGGCATTTGGCTCACATTCTCAACTTGGATGAGAATGATGCCAACCGTGTGGTCTTTAATGAAATTACCAAGGACGCAGTAAAAAATGCCTTTAAAGAACCTCGCAAGATTGATATGGACTTGGTCGACGCCCAACAAGCTCGTCGTGTCTTAGACCGCTTGGTCGGGTATTCGATTTCGCCTATTTTGTGGAAAAAGGTCAAGAAGGGCTTATCAGCAGGACGCGTGCAGTCTGTTGCTCTTAAGCTCATTATTGACCGTGAAAATGAAATCAATGCCTTCCAACCAGAAGAATACTGGACAATTGATGGTGTCTTTAAGAAGGGAATCAAGCAATTTCAGGCTTCATTCTATGGTATGAATGGCAAAAAGATGAAATTGACCACCAATGAAGAAGTCAAAGAAGTTTTGTCCCATTTGACTAGCAAAGATTTTACAGTAGACCAGGTAGATAAGAAAGAACGCAAACGCAATGCGCCCCTACCTTATACGACTTCAACCATGCAGATGGATGCTGCTAACAAAATCAATTTCCGTACTCGAAAGACCATGATGGTGGCCCAACAACTCTATGAAGGGATCAATATCGGATCAGGTGTGCAAGGTTTGATTACCTATATGCGTACAGACTCGACTCGTATCAGTCCTGTGGCTCAGAATGAAGCGGCAAGCTACATTAACGACCGTTTTGGTAGCAAGTATTCCAAGCATGGTAGCAAGGTCAAGAATGCCTCAGGTGCTCAAGATGCCCACGAAGCCATTCGTCCATCTAGTGTCTTTAACACACCTGAAAGCATCGCTAAGTACTTGGACAAAGACCAGCTCAAGCTCTATACCCTTATCTGGAACCGTTTTGTGGCCAGCCAGATGACAGGCGCTATCTTTGATACCATGGCTGTTAAGCTTTCTCAAAATGGCGTTCAGTTTGCGGCAAATGGAAGCCAAGTTAAGTTTGATGGTTATCTTGCTATTTACAATGACTCTGACAAGAACAAGATGTTGCCAGATATGGTAGTAGGAGATGTGGTCAAGCAGGTCAATAGCAAGTCAGAACAACATTTCACTCAACCGCCAGCTCGCTATTCGGAAGCAACTCTTATCAAGACCTTGGAAGAAAATGGTGTTGGACGTCCGTCAACCTACGCTCCGACCATTGAAACCATTCAGAAACGATACTACGTTCGTCTGGCAGCCAAACGCTTTGAACCGACAGAACTGGGAGAAATTGTCAATAAACTCATCGTTGAATACTTCCCAGATATCGTAAATGTGACCTTCACAGCTGAGATGGAAGGAAAACTGGATGATGTCGAAGTTGGAAAAGAGCAGTGGCAACGTATTATTGATGAGTTTTACAAACCATTCTCCAAAGAAGTAGCCAAGGCAGAAGCTGAAATGGAAAAAATCCAGATCAAGGATGAGCCAGCTGGATTTGACTGTGAGGTTTGTGGCAGTCCGATGGTCATTAAGCTAGGACGTTTTGGTAAATTCTATGCTTGTAGTAATTTCCCAGACTGTCGTCACACACAAGCGATTGTCAAAGAGATTGGAGTTGAGTGTCCAAGCTGTCATCAAGGACAAATCATTGAACGCAAAACCAAGCGCAATCGTATCTTCTATGGTTGCAATCGCTATCCAGAATGTGAATTTACTTCTTGGGACAAACCGATTGGCCGTGACTGTCCAAAATGCGGACATTTCCTTGTGGAGAAAAAAGTCCGTGGTGGTGGCAAGCAGGTTGTATGTAGTAATGGCGACTACGAAGAAGAGAAAATTAAATAAAATGAAGAGTCCTGAAAATGAATTTCAGGCTCTTTTTACTTGAAGCTTGACAAATTTCCTCATTGTATGCGAAACTAGAGGAAGAGTAATTTATCTAGGAGAAGTTATGCGCATTATTTATTTCTGTATTGGTTTTATTTCTTTGGCTCTAGCTCTTGTAGGTGTTGTCCTGCCGCTCTTGCCAACAACTCCCTTTCTTTTGCTGTCTATCGCTTGCTTTTCAAAATCTTCTAAGCGTTTTGAAGACTGGCTTTATCATACCAAGCTCTATCAGACCTATGTAGCTGACTTTCGGGAAACCAAGTCAATAGCGCGTGAACGTAAGAAAAAAATCATTGTATCTATCTATATCTTGATGGGAATTTCTATTTATTTTGCCCCTCTTTTGCCAGTCAAAATCGGTCTGGGAGCCTTGACTGTCTTTATCACCTACTATCTCTTTAAAGTCATTCCTGATAAGGATTAGTTTTTGAAATTTGATATTTCCTTTGATAAAATTGAAAGCATATTCAAATAATATGATATAATAAATTTAAAGAAAACATCAAGGAGAATCAAATGATTTACGAATTTTGTGCTGAAAATGTGACCTTGCTTGAAAAAGCGATGCAGGATGGAGCTCGTCGAATCGAACTTTGTGACAATCTAGCAGTAGGAGGAACAACACCTAGCTATGGAGTGACCAAGGCAGCGGTTGAACTGGCAGCTAACTACGATACGACCATTATGACCATGATTCGTCCCCGTGGTGGCGACTTTGTCTATAATGATGTGGAAATTGCGATTATGCTAGAAGACATTCGTTTGACTGCTCAGGCTGGAAGTCAAGGAGTCGTTTTTGGGGCATTAACTGCTGATAAGAAGTTGGATAAGGGTAATCTTGAGAAGCTGATTGCCGCATCTAAAGGAATGGAAATTGTCTTCCACATGGCCTTTGATGAATTGAGTGATGAAGACCAGTTGGAAGCCATTGACTGGCTCAGTCAAGCTGGTGTCACTCGTATCTTGACTCGTGCTGGTGTGTCTGGTGACTCGCTAGACAAGCGTTTTGCCCATTATCACAGAATTTTGGAACATGCTAAAGGTAAAATTGAAATCTTACCAGGTGGAGGGATTGACCTTGACAACCGTCAAACCTTTATCGACCAGCTGGGTGTGACACAATTGCATGGAACCAAGGTTGTCTTTTAAAAAATAGAAAGGAACTGCTAGCTTTTGGTAGCAGTTTTCACTTATGTTTGAAATTTTTAAATCCTATCAGTTTAATAAAGAAAAAGCCCATGCCTATGGTTTTGTAGAGAATAGTGGAGTTTGGTCCTATAGTTGCCAGATTTTGCAGGGTGACTTTTTCATGACAGTCTCCATCACTGCTGATAATGTGAGTTTTCAGGTCTTTGATCAAGAGACGGGTGATCTCTATCCTCAAGTACACATGGAAAGTATGCGGGGAAGTTTTGTCAGTAGTGTCCGTGAGGCTTGTTTGGAGATTCTCTACCAGATTCGGAAGGCCTGTTTTGATGTGCAGGATTTTATCTGTCCTCAGACTAAGCGTATCATGGATCAAGTTCAGGAAAAATATGGCAATCAGTTGGAATATCTTTGGGAGAAATCTCCTAATACGGCAGTATTGCGCCATGAGGGCAATCAAAAGTGGTATGCTGTTATGATGAGAATCCCATGGGATAAGATAGATAAGGGGAGAGAAGGGCTAGTGGAAGCAGTCAACCTCAAACATGACCAAGTAGCTGACTTGCTTTCGCAAAAGGGAATTTACCCAGCCTTTCATATGAACAAACGTTACTGGATTAGTCTTGCTCTTGATGGTACTTTATCTGATGAAGAAGTTCTAGATTTGCTGGAAACTAGTTGGAATTTGACTTTGAAAAAGTAAGGAAATTCCTTTGTATTTTCAAATACTTTTAATTAACAAAATATTCTTTACTGAAGAAATTTTCAGAAAATAATGGATTTTTTCTTGACAAGTGTTTTTGGCTATGCTAAAATACTAAACAAGATATCAAACGAAGGAGAAAGTCAAACATGAAAACAGCTAAGTTTAATCAATTTGCTTTGTTGTTGAGGTACTCGGGCTAGTGCAGAAGCATTAGTCCTGTTTGGCTTACCAAGCGGGAGTAAATCAACATCTCGCTTGGGTTCCCGAGCGAGATGTTTTTTTAAAACCACATTTGGAAAAGGGGAAATCTTATGCGAACAGTTGAATTTCTAGATACTAGCCTTCGGGATGGAGAGCAGACACCAGGTGTTAACTTTTCAATCAAGGAAAAGGTTGCCATCGCAAGACAGCTGGAGAAATGGGGCATTTCAGCCATCGAAGCTGGTTTTCCGGCAGCGAGTCCAGATTCATTTTTGGCAGTTCAGGAAATTGCCAAGGTCTTAAAGAAAACTGCTGTGACTGGTTTAGCACGTTCGGTCAAGTCTGATATAGATGCTTGTTACGAGGCGCTCAAGGATGCCAAATATCCACAGGTTCACGTCTTTATCGCTACCAGTCCGATTCACCGCAAGTATAAGCTAAATAAGAGCAAGGAAGAGATTTTAGAAGCTATTAAGGAGCATGTTTCTTACGCACGTTCTAAGTTTGAAATCGTCGAATTCTCTCCTGAAGATGCAACTAGAACAGAGTTGGATTTCCTCTTGCAAGTCGTTCAAACAGCAGTCGATGCAGGTGCGTCTTATATCAATATCCCTGACACGGTTGGATTCACCTCACCAGAAGAGTACGGAGCTATCTTCAAATACTTGATTGAGAATGTCAAGACCGATCGTCAGATCATCTATTCACCTCACTGTCATGATGACCTCGGAATGGCAGTGGCTAACAGCCTTGTTGCTGTCAAAAATGGTGCAGGACGTGTCGAAGGAACTATTAATGGCATTGGTGAGCGAGCTGGAAATGCTGCTTTGGAAGAAATAGCAGTGGCTCTCAATATTCGCCAAGATTACTACCAAGCAGAAACAAGTATTGTCCTAAACGAGACCATCAATACTTCTGAAATGGTTTCTCGCTTCTCTGGTATTCCGGTTCCTAAAAACAAGGCCGTCGTAGGTGGCAACGCCTTCTCTCATGAATCTGGTATTCACCAAGATGGAGTCCTTAAAAATCCTCTCACTTATGAGATCATCACACCTGAATTGGTTGGTGTTAAGAGTAATAGTCTTCCGCTTGGAAAATTGTCAGGTCGCCATGCCTTTGTCGAGAAACTAAGAGAATTGGCCCTAGATTTTACAGAAGAGGATATCAAACCACTCTTTGCTAAGTTCAAGGCACTAGCGGACAAGAAACAAGAAATCACAGATGCAGATATTCGAGCTCTGGTAGCTGGAACCATGGTTGAAAACCCAGAAGGTTTCCACTTTGACGATTTACAACTTCAAACTCATGCAGATAATGACATTGAAGCTCTCGTTAGTCTAGCCAATATGGATGGTGAAAAAGTCGAATTCAATGCGACAGGACAAGGCTCTGTTGAAGCAATCTTTAACGCTATCGATAAGTTCTTTAACCAATCTGTCCGCTTGGTATCCTATACTATTGATGCTGTAACAGATGGAATTGATGCTCAAGCTCGGGTTTTGGTTACTGTTGAAAACAGAGATACAGAAACCATCTTTAACGCAGCAGGTCTTGATTTCGATGTGTTGAAAGCTTCGGCTATTGCTTATATCAATGCCAATACTTTTGTTCAAAAAGAGAATGCTGGTGAAATGGGGCGCAGCGTCTCCTACCGAGACATGCCTAGTGTGTAAAGGAGAAGGCTATGACAAAGAAAATAGTAGCACTAGCAGGGGATGGAATCGGTCCAGAAATCATGGAAGCTGGTTTAACGGTTCTGGAAGCTCTAGCTTCAAAAACGGGTTTTGACTATGTGATAGACAGGCGCCCCTTTGGAGGTGCAGGTATTGATGCTGCGGGGCATCCTTTACCTGATGAAACCCTCAAGGCATGTAGAGAAGCAGATGCCATTCTCCTAGCGGCTATCGGTAGTCCTCAATATGATGGAGCAGCGGTTCGCCCTGAACAAGGCCTGCTGGCTCTTCGTAAGGAACTCAATCTCTATGCCAATATTCGACCTGTAAAGATTTTTGACAGTCTCAAGCATTTATCACCACTTAAACCAGAACGAATTGCTGGTGTAGACTTTGTCGTGGTACGTGAGTTGACAGGTGGGATTTACTTTGGAGATCATATTCTTGAAGATCGAAAAGCGCGTGATATCAACGACTACAGCTATGAGGAAGTAGAGCGGATTATTCGTAAGGCCTTTGAAATCGCAAGAAGTCGGAGAAAAATCGTTACCAGCATCGATAAGCAAAATGTTCTAGCGACATCAAAACTCTGGCGGAGAGTAGCTGAGGAAGTCGCGCAAGATTTCCCAGATGTTACCTTGGAACACCAGTTGGTGGACTCAGCTGCCATGCTTATGATTACCAATCCTGCCAAGTTTGATGTCATCGTGACAGAGAATCTTTTCGGAGATATCTTATCTGATGAATCAAGCGTTCTATCAGGCACACTTGGCGTCATGCCATCAGCCAGTCATTCTGAAAAGGGGCCAAGTCTTTATGAGCCTATTCACGGTTCAGCGCCTGATATTGCAGGTCAAGGGATTGCCAATCCTATTTCCATGATTTTGTCAGTTGCCATGATGCTGAGAGACAGCTTTGGACGTTATGAGGATGCGGAGCGTATCGAGCGTGCTGTTGAAGCTAGTTTAGCGGCTGGCATTTTAACAAGAGATATAGGAGGACAGGCTTCTACTAAGGAAATGACGGAAGCTATCATTGAAAGATTATGAAGATAAATGAAGGAATGACTCTTGCCCTCTTGATTTGGAATGTCATGGTTTTCTTGATTTATGGCATTGACAAATCCAAGGCAAGAAGAGGTGCTTGGCGCGTTCCAGAGAAAATCTTACTCATTTTAGCCATTGCTTGTGGTGGTTTTGGTGCCTGGTTGGCAGGAATCACCTTTCACCACAAGACTAGAAAATGGTATTTTAAAACAGTTTGGTTTCTCGGGATGGTGACCACACTAGTGGCCTTATATTTTATTTGGAGGTAATGGATGGCAGGAAAATCGATTTTTGATAAATTATGGGACCGCCATGTCATCACAGGAGAAGAAGGGCAACCCCAACTCATGTACGTGGACCAGCACTATATTCATGAAGTGACCAGTCCCCAGGCTTTTCAAGGATTGCGAGATGCAGGTCGCAGATTGAGACGACCAGACTTGACATTTGGAACCTTTGACCACAATGTACCAACGGTCAACATCTATGATATTCGAGATGTCATTTCCAAGGCTCAAATTGATAAGCTAGCTGAAAATGTTGAGGAGTTTGGGATTGAACATGCGGCCCACGGTTCTGAAAAGCAGGGAATCGTTCACATGGTTGGACCAGAAACAGGACGGACGCAACCAGGTAAATTCATCGTCTGCGGAGACAGCCATACGGCAACCCACGGAGCTTTTGGGGCTATCGCCTTTGGGATTGGGACCAGTGAGGTTGAGCATGTCTTTGCTACTCAGACCCTCTGGCAGGTCAAACCCAAGAAAATGCTGGTAGAATTCACTGGTGTTCCTCAAAAAGGAGTCTACTCTAAGGATTACATTCTCGCCTTGATTGCCAAGTACGGCGTTGCTTGTGGTGTTGGCTATGTGGTGGAATATTGTGGACAAGCAATTGATGCACTGACCATGGAAGAGAGAATGACCATCTGCAATATGTCCATCGAGTTTGGTTCCAAGATGGGAATCATGAATCCAGATCAGACCACCTATGACTATCTCAAGGGGCGGGAATGTGTTCCAAAAGCTTTCGAGGAGGCAGTTGCCGACTGGAAGACGCTTGTCAGTGATGAGGATGCGGTTTATGATAAGGTTATCCGAATGGATGTCTCAGACTTGGCTCCAATGGTGACTTGGGGAACCAATCCTGCTATGGGCGTTGACTTTGACAGTAGCTTCCCAGAAATTAAGGATATGAACGATGAAAGAGCTTATCATTACATGGACTTGGAGCCTGGTCAAAAGCCAGCGGATATTGAGCTAGGCTATATTTTTATCGGGTCTTGTACCAATGCTCGGCTCAGTGACTTGCAACTGGCTGCGCGGTTTGTCAAAGGGAAGAAAATAGCTCCTAACTTAACTGCTATCGTGGTTCCAGGCTCTCGTCCTGTGAAACGAGCTGCTGAGAAGTTGGGCTTGGATAAGGTCTTCTTAGATGCTGGCTTTGAGTGGAGAGACCCAGGTTGCTCTATGTGCCTGGGGATGAATCCTGACAAGGTCCCTGATGGGGTCCACTGTGCCTCAACCAGTAACCGCAACTTTGAAGATAGACAGGGATTTGGTGCTAAAACCCATCTCTGCAGTCCAGCCATGGCAGCTGCGGCAGCCATCGCAGGGCGTTTCGTAGATGTTCGGCAGATGCCAGAGGCCCAGTAAGGAGAGGATATGGAGAAATTTACAGTTTATACGGGAACGACCGTTCCTCTCATGAATGATAACATTGACACTGACCAAATACTCCCCAAGCAGTTTCTCAAGTTAATTGATAAAAAAGGCTTTGGTAAGTACCTCATGTATGCTTGGCGTTATCTGGACGATAACTACACTGAGGATCCAGACTTTGTCTTTAACCGACCTGAATATCGTAAAGCCAGTATTCTCATCTCGGGGGATAACTTTGGGGCAGGTTCTTCGAGAGAACACGCGGCTTGGGCTCTAGCCGACTATGGTTTTAAGGTCGTGATTGCAGGTTCTTTTGGGGATATTCATTACAATAATGAACTCAATAATGGCATGTTGCCTATTGTTCAGCCCAGAGAGGTTAGAGAGAAACTAGCCCAACTCAAACCGACCGACCAGGTAACTGTGGACTTGGAACAACAAAAAATCATCTCACCAGTTGGAGAATTCACTTTCGAAATAGATAGCGAGTGGAAACACAAGCTTTTAAATGGTTTGGATGATATCGGTATTACTTTGCAGTATGAAGACTTGATTGCTGCCTATGAAAAACAACGACCAGCCTACTGGCAGGATTAGAAAAAATAGAAAAGGAAATAGAACTATGACAAAACACATTCAATGGAACGGAACACTTTCTCAAGAAGGCTATGACATTTTAAAAGGTGAGGGCGGATGTATTGTTTGTCCTACAAAAGTTGGTTACATTATCATGACTAGCGACAAGGCAGGTCTTGAACGTAAGTTCGCAGCCAAAGAACGTAACCGTAACAAACCAGGTGTTGTACTTTGTGGAAGCATGGACGAGCTTCGTGCTCTAGCACAACTTAACCCAGAAATTGAAGCCTTCTACCAAAAACATTGGGACGAAGACATTCTCCTCGGTTGTATCCTTCCATGGAAACCAGAAGCTTTTGAAAAACTTAAAGCATACGGTGATGGCCGTGAAGAGCTCATGACAGACGTTCGTGGTACTAGCTGTTTTGTCATCAAGTTTGGTAAAGCTGGTGAACAGTTGGCTGCTAAACTTTGGGAAGAAGGTAAAATGGTCTACGCCTCATCAGCTAACCCATCTGGTAAAGGAAACCGCGGTAAGGTGGAAGGTATCGGAGAACGTATCGAAGGAGCAGTGGACCTTGTCATCGAGGCAGACGACTACGTGGCTTCCATCCAACCTGACAAAACAATCGAAACTCGCTACGAGCAAGGTGTGATGGTCTCTATGGTTGATAAAGATGGTAAACTCATCCCAGAACAAGGTGGAGCACGTTCAATCTCACCAGCACCAGTCGTTATCCGCAAAGGGCTTGACATTGATAAAATCATGATGCATTTGTCAGATACCTTTAACTCATGGGACTACCGTCAGGGTGAGTATTATTAAGCTGAGTAGACCCTAAACGCCTATCCTTTCACATGTTTTTATATATAGTGATTTCCGAGAATTAATTAGACATAACGAAAACAATCGTCTAAAAATTTTAAAAATTCAGTATAGAACATGCAAAATCCTAGAAAAAAAGGTAAAATAAAGATAGAAATTGGTAACGGTTACATTTTGAAGTGAGTTTGAAGTAAGGTAGTTTATTAGTGGGATTTATCATTAGGAGACCTTGATTTACACAGATTACCATTCGCTTAATGTAACTCATAATATATAAAGACTAAGTGGCATTTGAGTGCTTAAAAGTCCAAGATACTGTTTAAGAGGTTTTACGAGTAGTTTGTCTACTGAAAACAAGTTGATAGAACCTCACCATCATCATATAAATATTAGAATTATCCATTTAACGTCGTTCTTTCGCTTTCTACACTCTCCTTGTTAGCTTACTGAGAGTTGTAGCTGATGACAGCTAGAATTATACTGTAAGTGGCTCATTTAGACTCCCTTCGCATGTTTTGCTACTTGCAGTCGGGGTCTAAGTGGGCTTTTTTGAGTTATAATTGACTAGTTGTCAACAATATTTTTAATAGTCGATATGCATAGAATCGCTCATACCAGTAATCACAATAAATGGGAGGTGGAAAGGGTTATTTAAATAGAAAGGCGGTAGGCAAGTGAGTTATTAATGGCTCACTGATAAAAAGAAAAGAGGTACAATATGGGACTTATCAAAGCAGGTCTAGGAGCTGTAGGTGGTGTATTAGCCGATCAATGGAAAGAATTTTTCTATTGTGAGTCTATGGACAAGTCTGTCATGGTTGTCAAGGGGCAAAAGCGGGTCTATGGTCGATCATCCAATACTAAGGGCAGTGATAATATTATTTCCAATGGTTCAGGTATCGCAGTAGCTGATGGTCAGTGTATGATGATTGTTGAGCAGGGTAAGATTGTAGAGGTCTGTGCAGAGCCAGGTCAGTTTACTTATGATACTTCTAGCGAACCAAGTATTTTTACAGGAAATCTTGGAAATTCTATCAAGGATACTTTCAAACAAATTGGGAAACGTTTCACTTATGGTGGCGATACTGGCAAAGATCAGCGTGTGTATTATTTCAATACAAAAGAATTAATTGATAATAAATTCGGTACACCAAACCCAATTCCATTTCGTGTGGTAGATTCTAAGATTGGTTTAGACCTTGACGTTTCTGTTCGATGCTCAGGGGTTTATTCTTATAAGATCGTTGACCCGCTTTTGTTTTATACAAATGTTTGTGGAAATGTTGAAAGAGAGTATTTGCGTGAAGAAATTGACTCACAGTTGAAAACTGAATTTATCAGCGCCTTGCAACCTTCATTTGCTAAGTTATCTGATATGGAATTGAGACCGAATCAAATTGTCAGTCACAATACAGAATTAGAAAATGCCCTCAATGAAACTCTCTCAGAAAAATGGGGTCAACTTCGTGGTCTTAAAGTCATTAGCATTGCACTCGGTTCTGTTACTCTCCCAGAAGAAGATGCCGAAATGATTAAGCAGGCTCAACGTACTGCTATTATGAAAGATCCGACTATGGCAGCCGCAACCTTAGTTGGTGCACAGGCAGACGCTATGAAGGCAGCCGCAAGCAATGAAGCAGGAGCTATGACTGGCTTTATGGGCTTTGGCATGGCAGCCAATGCAGGTGGTGGCATGAATGCTCAAAATCTCTTTGCTATGGGACAAGAACAGGCAGCAAACCAAGCACAAGCGAACAATCAAGCTGCAACAGCCACTCCGAATGTCAATAAGTGGATTTGTCCAAATGGGCATGAGGCTACGGGTAAATTCTGTCCAGAGTGTGGAAGTCCAAAACCAGTTGACAATAGTTGGGCTTGTTCATGTAGTACAGTAAATACTGGTAAATTCTGTTCAAATTGTGGTAGTCCAAAACCTGCAGTTCATCAAGTAAAACACTGTAGCAACTGTGGTTGGAAAGTTCCAGATTCTGGCCAGGCACCGAAATTCTGTCCTGAATGCGGGTCAACGTTTTAGAACAAGACAACTCTAGATTGGCTTAGTGTCGGGAGAGGAGATGATGACATGGCTGATAATTTAGAATACAAATGTCCTTGTTGCGGTGGTGCCTTAGCCTTTGATACGAAAATCCAAAAAATGAAGTGTCCTTACTGTGACTCTGAATATGAAATGGAAAGTCTCAAGCACATGGATGAAGGTTTGGTAGATGTACAGTCTTCTACTGAGTCAACTTCAACAACCTACTCTACTGAAGAATGGCAAGAGGATGATGAACAGCTGAACGTCTTTATTTGCAATTCCTGTGGTGGACAATTGATTGCTGATGAAAATACTGCTGCAACAACTTGCCCTTATTGTGATAATCCAGTTGTTCTCAAGGAACGTCTGGTAGGTGATTTGAAACCAGAGTTGGTTATTCCGTTTAAACTGGATAAAAAAGCTGCCAGAGAAGCGCTTAACAAGCACCTTCTCGGCAAGCGTTTATTGCCAAAAATTTTTAAGGATCAGAACCATATTGATGAAGTAAAGGGTGTTTACGTGCCATTTTGGTTATTTACTACAGAAGCGGATGCGGATATTAAGTACAAAGCAACTAGGATAACGACTTGGAGTGACAAAGATTACAATTACACCCAAACTGAATTTTACTCTGTCCTTCGTTCTGGTCAGTTAGCCTTTTCTCATCTACCTGTTGACGGTTCTAAAAGTATGGACAATACCTTGATGGAATCCATTGAACCTTTTGATGTTTCAAAAGCAGTTGACTTTCAAACAGCCTATTTAGCAGGTTATTTGGCCGAGCGTTATGATGTGACGGCAGAAGAAAGTATCACCCACGCTAATAAACGGGCTAAAAGGAGTACTGAAGATAGATTTGCGGAAACAGTTAAAGGCTTTACAATGGTAACTCCAGAAAGTAGCCATGTTGAGTTTAAAAATAGCAAAGCTAAGTATGTCCTTTATCCAGTCTGGTTGTTAAACACAACTTGGAATAATGAAAAGTACGTTTTTGCTATGAATGGTCAAACAGGAAAATTTGTAGGCAACCTTCCCTTGGATAAACGAGTCTACTGGCGCTATTTTATGACGATTGCAACACTTACTTTTATTGTTTGCTATGGCATTGTTTGGTTGATTTATCTAATGTAAGGAGGAAGATATGATGAAAAAACTACTATCATTCCTTCTTGCGGTTTTTCTCGCTTTTACCTTGATTGGGATTGTGTCAGCTGACATGTCAAGTCAAACTTTAATTTATGATGAGGCCGGCCTCCTATCATCCAATGAGAAAAGCAAACTAGAAGAAGAAGCACAAGCTATTTACAAAGAGCATCAGTTCAAATCTTATCTGCTCATTGCTGACTCTTATGATGATGTAACTCAATATACAACGGATTTCTTCAATAAAGGGAAGGAAGATGCTATTCTTCTGATAATAGGGAAGTCTAAAGATTATAGAACTATCTGCTACAAGGGAAAAGCAAAAGAGCTTCTGGGAGATTTTTGGGATACCTTTATCAAAGGCGTTTATCATAGCAATAGTAGTTGGTATGACAGTGCCCACCGTAGTTTGACTGCTATTGCTGCTAAGTTTGGACCCCTGAAGCGTCTCGTGGATGAAGCGGATTTACTGAGTGATGTAGAAGAAAAAGATTTATTAAGTAAACTTGATGAGATTAGTGAGCGGCAGAAATGTGACCTTGTTATTGTGACTGTCAAGGATCTGGGAGGGAAGACACCAGAAGCCTTTGCAGATGATTATTTTGACTATAATGGTTATGGTCAGGGTGAGGACTATAGTGGTTTATTGTTATTGTTAAGTATGAAGGAACGGGATTGGCATATCACCACAACAGGTTATGCGATTCGAGCATTTACCGATGCAGGTTTAGAATATATGTCTGATCGGTTTGTTCCGAAACTAAGCAACGGAGAATATGAGCAAGCATTTAGCAGTTTTGCAGAACTGAGCGATAAGTTCTTAACGCAGGCTAAGACAGATAAACCTTATGACAAAGGGAATCTTCCTAAGGAACCTTTAAGTTGGATATGGGTGCCCCTATCTCTAGGTGTAGGTCTTGTCACAGCCATTATAGTTGTTTCAAGTATGGCTAGCCAACTCAAAAGTGTGGAGCCAGATGTGGCAGCGACAAATTATATTGTAGAAAATAGTCTCACTGTCACTCAAGCAGAAGAAAAGTTTCTATATAAAACGGTTGATAAGGTGGCTCGTCCCAAAGAGAGTAAATCTTCTTCTGGAGGTAGCAGTACTCATACATCTTCATCAGGAAGAACTCACGGTGGTGCAGGAGGCAAGTTTTGATTAGAATAGACGAGTGAATGAGATAGACTTTCAAATCTATTTTAGGAGAAAGGGAAGTAAAATGAAAAAATTATTTAGCTTGATATTGGCACTTCTGTTACTTATCACGCTTGGAGCTTGTGGAAAATCAGGTGGAAGAGCGGACGATGCCTTAGTGGGGAAATACGTAGCTGTTAGTGGAACGGCCATGGGAGTAACGCTCTCTGGTGATGATATGGCTGGCTTCAAACTCGAATTGATGAGTGGAGGCAAGGCAAAACTAAACGTAGAAGGAACAACTGCAGAAGGTAAATGGAAAAATGATGATAACACATTAACTCTTACTATTGAAAATACTGATATGGTTGGCAAGCTTGATAAGGATACGATTACATTTGAAAGCATCTTAAAAGAGCTTGTCGGAACTTCAATGGATGTGAAACTTGCAAAAGAAGGAACAGATGCAGCGAAACCTGAGAACTTCTTGCCAGAAGAAGAGAAAGCCCTCTTAGGAGACTGGATAGGCGCGTCTGTAGCGGATGTAATGGATGCAGACGCATCTGGAGAAATAGCACCAGATTCCTTGAAGGCGACTTTAAAGGCAGATCATACTTCTACCATCACCTATAAAGGAGAAGTAATTGCCACTCCTAAATGGAGTTATGTGACAGGCACCATTATATTTGACGGTAAGGTTGCTGGAAATGCGAGTCTATACAGCGAACAAAAAGACGGAGTCTTTAAAATAACGTATAGCGGAGACAAGTATTATACCTTTACAATGAAATCATCTAAAGGAGATTAGAATAATAAATGGGCTAAATCAGTGCGGTGATGGTATGGAACTGTCATCGCACTTTTGGATTGGCTAAGGTAGTTATCAGCTATAATTTACGAATCTAATAATTTTTAGTGATTTTCAGAAGATTTTGATTGTGATAAAAACGAACGTTTTCAGAAGGTTTTTTAAAAAAATTGACAAAAACTGTACTTTGGTTTATAATAAGTCAAGGAAACGTCGGAAAAGACGTAGTGATGCGAAGGCATAGGTAGGTCATTACAAAAGAAACGAGACATCGATATGTTAAATGAATTTCCAATTTTTGATTACGAAGATATTCAGTTGATCCCTAATAAATGTGTCATTAAAAGCCGTGCAGAAGCGGATACAAGTGTCACACTTGGAAATCACACTTTTAAACTACCTGTTGTACCAGCAAATATGCAGACGATTTTGGATGAGAACGTAGCAGAGCAACTTGCTAAAGGTGGGTACTTTTACATTATGCACCGTTTTGATGAAGCGGGGCGCATTCCCTTTATCAAACGCATGCACGATCAAGGGCTCATTGCATCCATTTCTGTCGGTGTCAAGGATTACGAGTATGACTTTGTTAGCCAGCTCAAGGCTGATGCTCCGGAATATATCACGATTGATATTGCCCATGGTCATGCGGATAGCGTGATTTCTATGATTCAACACATCAAGAAAGAATTGCCGGATACTTTTGTCATTGCTGGTAACGTAGGAACGCCAGAAGCTGTGCGTGAATTGGAAAATGCCGGTGCGGATGCTACTAAAGTTGGAATCGGTCCTGGTAAGGTTTGTATCACCAAGGTAAAAACAGGTTTTGGTACTGGTGGCTGGCAGTTGGCAGCACTTCGCTGGTGTGCAAAAGCTGCTCGCAAACCGATTATTGCTGATGGAGGGATTCGTACACACGGTGACATTGCCAAGTCTATCCGTTTTGGTGCTAGCATGGTCATGATTGGTTCCCTATTTGCAGGGCATATCGAAAGTCCAGGAAAGACAATTGAAGTCGATGGCGAACAGTTCAAAGAATACTATGGTTCAGCTTCTCAATACCAAAAAGGAGCATATAAAAATGTAGAAGGAAAACGCATCTTACTTCCTGCCAAAGGGCATTTGCAAGACACCCTTACTGAGATGGAGCAGGATTTGCAAAGTGCCATTTCCTACGCAGGTGGACGAAAGGTTGCTGACCTCAAGCACGTTGATTATGTTATCGTGAAAAACTCTATCTGGAACGGTGATGCTTCCCACTAATAGACGCTTAGTCCATCCATAAAAAACTTGTTATTAGAGCAAATTTCTGTTATAATAAAACAAGTTTCCACCCTTAGTGTAATGGATATCACGTAAGATTCCGGTTCTTGAGATGGGGGTTCGATTCCCTCAGGGTGGATGTAAACAGCCTAAAAAAGTCTTTAAGTAAGGCTTTTTTTCTTTATATTGCCTCCAAAATTGGAAATTTTTTTTCAAAAACGACCCCACTCTCCCCTAGTCCCGTTTTAAAGTGACTCAGAGGACTTTTTTTGTTATAATAGAAAGGATCGTAATTATTAGAAAGAGGTCAGTATGAAAGAATTACAAACTGTACTGAAAAAGCGTTTTGCAATCGAATTTGCAGACAAAAACTTACTGGAAACTGCCTTTACTCATACGAGTTATGCCAATGAGCACCGCCTCTTAAAAATTTCACACAATGAGCGCTTGGAATTTTTAGGAGACGCTGTTCTGCAATTATTGATTTCAGAATACCTATATAAAAAATATCCTAAGAAACCAGAGGGTGATTTGTCCAAACTCCGTGCCATGATTGTCCGTGAGGAGAGTTTGGCTGGTTTTGCGCGTGATTGCCAGTTTGATCAGTTTATCAAGCTAGGAAAAGGGGAAGAAAAGTCTGGTGGTCGCAATCGTGACACCATTCTTGGTGATGCCTTTGAAGCCTTTCTGGGAGCTTTGCTTTTAGACAAGGATGTTGCTAGGGTA
This sequence comes from bacterium, assembly GCA_905221365.1. Taxonomy (GTDB): domain Bacteria; phylum Bacillota; class Bacilli; order Lactobacillales; family Streptococcaceae; genus Streptococcus. Next base: position 28,252 of record CAJNCX010000001.1, on the reverse strand, counting down.
AAAGAGTTTATCTATCAGGTCATGATTCCCAAGGTTGAGGCAGGTGACTTTGAGATGATTACGGATTACAAGACACACCTGCAAGAGTTGCTCCAGGTCAATGGAGATGTGGATATTCGCTACCAGGTGACCTCTGAGATGGGACCTGCCCATGATAAGGTTTTTGATGTAGAAGTTCTGGTTGAAGGCAAGAGTATCGGAAAAGGACAAGGCCGTTCTAAAAAATTAGCAGAGCAAGAAGCCGCGAGAAATGCAGTGGAGAAAGGGCTGGATTCATGTATTTAAAGGAAATTGAGATCCAGGGATTCAAGTCCTTTGCTGATAAGACCAAAGTCGTCTTTGACCAAGGTGTGACAGCTGTCGTTGGGCCAAATGGTTCTGGAAAGTCAAATATCACAGAAAGTCTGCGATGGGCTTTAGGTGAGTCTAGTGTTAAGAGCCTTCGTGGTGGCAAGATGCCCGACGTTATCTTTGCTGGAACTGAAAGTCGCAAACCGCTCAATTATGCTTCGGTTGTCGTGACTTTGGACAATGAAGATGGCTTTATCAAGGATGCAGGGCAAGTCATTAAGGTAGAACGCCATATCTATCGTAGTGGAGATAGCGAGTATCGAATTGATGGCAAGAAAGTCCGTTTGCGTGATGTACATGATCTTTTCTTGGATACAGGTCTGGGACGGGATTCCTTCTCTATTATTTCCCAAGGGAAGGTTGAGGAGATTTTTAATTCCAAGCCTGAAGAACGCCGAGCCATTTTTGAAGAAGCTGCAGGAGTTTTAAAGTACAAAACTCGTAGAAAAGAAACAGAGAGCAAACTGCAACAAACTCAGGACAACCTAGACCGTTTAGAGGACATTATCTATGAGTTGGACAATCAAATCAAGCCTCTTGCCAAACAAGCTGAAAATGCTCGGAAGTTTCTCGACTTGGATGGTCAGCGTAAGGCGATTTATTTGGATGTACTGGTTGCCCAAATCAGGGAGAATAAGGCTGAACTAGAGTTGACAGAAGAAGAGCTAACGCAGGTTCAGGAACTCTTGACTAGTTATTACCAAAAGCGTGAAGAGTTAGAAGAGGAAAATCAGACTCTTAAAAAGAAACGGCAAGATCTCCAAACTGAAATGGCCAAAGACCAAGGGAGCCTAATGGATTTGACCAGTTTGATCAGTGACTTAGATCGAAAACTAGCCCTGTCTAAACTGGAATCTGAGCAAGTAGCCCTCAATCAACAAGAAGCACAAGCACGTTTGGCGACTTTGGAAGACAAGAGAAAGGCTCTAAGTAAAGAGAAAGCCGAAAAAGAAGCGACATTAGCACGGTTAGAGGAAAATCTAGCTGAAAACAACAAGGAACTCAATCGTTTAGAAGCAGAATTGCTGGCTTTTTCAGATGATCCTGACCAGATGATTGAGCTCTTGCGTGAACGTTTTGTGGCTCTTTTACAAGAAGAAGCGGATGTCTCAAACCAGTTGACACGAATAGAGAATGAACTAGAGAACAGCCGTCAACTATCTCAAAAACAAGCAGATCAACTTGAGAAATTGAAAGAACAGCTGGCTACAGCTAAAGAGAAAGCAAGTCAGCAAAAGACTGAGCTTGAAACTGCCAAGGAGCAGGTTCAGAAATTATTGGCAGACTACCAAGCTAATGCCAAGGAGCAAGAGGAACAGAAAGTTTCTTTCCAAGCCCAGCAGAGCCAACTCTTTGACCGTCTGGATAGTCTCAAAAACAAGCAGGCTAGAGCCCAAAGTTTAGAGAATATCCTTAGAAATCATAGTAACTTTTACGCAGGTGTTAAGAGTGTTCTTCAAGAAAAAGAGCGTCTAGGTGGGATCATTGGTGCAGTCAGTGAGCATCTGACCTTTGATGTGCATTATCAAACTGCCCTAGAAATTGCGCTTGGAGCCAGCAGTCAGCATATCATTGTAGAAGATGAGAAAGCGGCAACCAAGGCTATTGATTTTCTCAAGCGCAACAGAGCTGGTCGTGCAACCTTTCTTCCACTGACGACTATCAAGGCTCGTACGATTTCTAGTCAGAATAAAGATGCTATCTCTGCAAGTCTAGGATTTCTGGGTATGGCAGATGAGTTGGTGTCGTTTGATAAGAGACTAGAAGCCATTTTCAAGAACTTGCTAGCAACGACAGCAATTTTTGATACTGTAGAACATGCACGTACGGCAGCTCGCCAAGTTCGCTATCAGGTTCGTATGGTGACGCTGGATGGGACAGAGTTGCGTACAGGTGGTTCCTATGCGGGTGGTGCCAATCGTCAAAATAACAGTATTTTCATCAAGCCAGAGCTGGAACAATTACAAAAAGAAATTGCTGAAGAGGAAGCTGACTTGCGGTCAGAAGAAGCGAGTTTGAAGACCTTGCAAGATGAGATGGCGGTATTGGCAGAAAGATTAGAAGCTATCAAATCTCAGGGTGAGCAAGCTCGTATTCAGGAGCAAGGTTTGTACCTTGCTTATCAACAAACCAATCAGCAGGTCGAAGAACTGGGAACGCTTTGGAAACTTCAAGAAGAGGAATTAAATCGTCTTTCTGAAGGAGATTGGCAAGTGGACAAGGAAAAATGCCAAGAGCGCCTTGCTACTATCGCCAGTGAAAAGCAAAATCTGGAAGCTGAGATTGAAGAGATTAAGTCTAACAAAAACGCTATTCAAGAACGCTATCAAAACTTGCAGGAACAGATTTCTCAAGCGCGCTTGCTTAAGTCCGAACTGCAAGGACAAAAGCGGTACGAAGTGACTGATATTGAACGCTTAGGCAAGGAACTGGATAATCTGGATATCGAGCAAGAGGAAATCCAGCGCCTCCTTCAAGAAAAGGTTGATAATCTTGAGAAAGTGGATACGGATTTGCTAAGTCAGCAAGAGGAAGAGGCCAAAACTCAGAAAGCCAATCTTCAACAAGGTCTGATTCGCAAGCAGTTTGAGTTGGATGATATTGAAGGTCAGCTAGATGATATTGCCAGTCATTTGGATCAGGCTCGCCAGCAGAACGAGGAGTGGATTCGCAAACAAACACGTGCTGAAGCTAAGAAGGAAAAGGTCAGCGAACGCTTGCGCTATCTACAAGGTCAATTAACAGACCAGTACCAGATCGGCTACACAGAAGCTTTAGAAATGGCTCATGAACTGGAAAATTTCAATCTGGCAGAGCAAGAGGTTAAAGATTTAGAGAAGGCTATTCGCTCGCTGGGTCCTGTCAACTTGGACGCTATAGACCAGTACGAAGAAGTTCACAACCGTCTGGATTTCCTCAATAGCCAGCGTGATGATATTCTGTCTGCGAAAAATTTGCTTCTTGAGACCATCACAGAGATGAATGATGAGGTTAAGGAACGCTTTAAATCAACCTTTGAGGCTATTCGTGAGTCCTTTAAAGTGACCTTTAGACAGATGTTTGGCGGTGGTCAGGCAGACTTGATATTGACTGAGGGCGATCTTTTAACAGCTGGTGTGGAGATTTCTGTCCAACCACCAGGAAAGAAAATCCAATCACTTAATCTTATGAGTGGTGGTGAAAAAGCCCTATCTGCTCTGGCTCTGCTCTTCTCCATTATCCGTGTTAAGACCATTCCTTTTGTCATCTTGGACGAGGTAGAGGCGGCGCTGGACGAAGCCAATGTCAAACGCTTTGGGGATTACCTTAACCGCTTTGACAAGGACAGCCAGTTTATCGTCGTAACCCACCGTAAGGGGACGATGGCAGCAGCAGACTCTATCTATGGAGTTACCATGCAGGAATCAGGTGTGTCTAAGATTGTTTCGGTTAAGTTAAAAGATTTGGAAGAAACAGTAGACTAGTTACCAAATGATAGCATCTCATAGGGGGTGCTATTTTTAAAACTAAAGTGCTAAATTTTCACTTAAGGTCAGTTCAGGCGCAGAAAACGACATTTGGGATTTCCTCTTAGCGAAAAGACTTTCTCTATGATATAATAGTTTTATGATTACAACAGTACCTATTAAGAACGAAAAAGACATTGCAGTACCGGGAAAAACAGTCCTTGTACTAGGTTATTTTGATGGCATCCACAAGGGGCACCAGAAACTTTTTGAAGTAGCCAGTAAGGCTTCGATGAAGGATTATCTGCCAGTTGTCGTGATGACCTTTACAGAGTCGCCAAAACTTGCCTTACAACCTTATCAACCTGAGCTCATGCTCCATATCGTCAATCACGAGGAACGGGAGCACAAGATGAAGTGGCATGGGGTAGAGGCTCTTTTCCTACTTGACTTTAGTAGCAAATTTGCTAGTTTAACGGGTCAAGAATTCTTTGATACCTATGTTCGAGCTTTAAAACCAGCGATTATTGTAGCAGGATTTGACTATACCTTTGGCTCAGATAAGAAAACTGCGGATGAACTGAAGGACTATTTTGATGGGGAGATCATCATTGTTCCTCCAGTTGAGGACGAAAAGGGCAAGATTAGTTCCACACGGATTCGTCAGGCTATTCTTAATGGAGATGTCAAGGAAGTCAAGCATCTGCTCGGCACTCCGCTCCCATCTCGTGGGATGGTCGTTCATGGAAATGCTCGTGGGCGTACTATCGGTTATCCAACAGCCAATCTGGTCCTAAGAGATCGAACCTATATGCCGGCAGACGGTGTTTACGTAGTTGATGTAGAAGTACAACGTCAGAGATATCGTGGTATGGCAAGTGTTGGAAAAAATGTTACCTTCGATGGAGAAGAGCCACGTTTTGAAGTCAATATTTTCGACTTTTCAGATGATATTTACGGTGAGACAGTCATGGTCTACTGGCTGGACCGTGTCCGCGATATGGTCAAATTTGACTCCGTAGAGGAACTGGTAGATCAACTCCAGAAAGATGAAGAGATTGCTCGAAACTGGAAGGATGGAGAGTAGAAAAGTTTAAAAAAGTGAACCATATTTTGTGTTTGCTTTTTTATTTTTGAAAGAAATTTTTATAGCGAGAAACATAATTGAAGCTTGATTGAAAATCTGTTAAAATAGTGATATTCATAACTTTAAAAACCAAAGAAAAGAGACTATATGATTACAGGCGAATTAAAAAGTAAAATCGATCAACTGTGGGAAATGCTGTGGACTGAAGGAAATGCAAATCCTCTAACAAATATTGAACAATTGACTTATCTTCTGTTTATGAAGGATTTGGATAGTGTTGAACTTGGACGCGAAAGCGATGCTGAGTTTTTAGGGATTTCTTATGAGGGAATTTTTCCAAAAGACAAACCTGAATACCGTTGGTCGACCTTTAAAAATATAGGAGATGCTCAGGAAGTTTATCGTTTAATGACCCGGGAGATTTTTCCATTTATTAAGAATCTTAAGGGTGATACTGACGATACAGCTTTTTCACGTTATATGCGAGAAGCTATCTTTCAAATTAATAAACCAGCTACGCTCCAAAAGGTGATTTCTATATTAGACGAATTTCCAACTAGAGGGTCAGATATAGATTTTGATAATGACACAAAGGGAATTAATGATATTGGAGATATCTATGAATATCTGCTATCAAAATTGTCAACCGCAGGTAAAAATGGACAGTTTCGTACACCTCGTCACATCATCGATATGATGGTTGAGTTGATGCAACCAACTATCAAGGATATTGTCTCAGATCCTGCTATGGGCTCTGCTGGTTTCTTAGTATCTGCTAGCCGTTACTTAAAGCGTAAGAAAGATGAATGGGAAACCAATCCAGATAATATCAACCATTTTCATAACAATATGTTTCATGGAAATGATACGGATACAACTATGCTGAGACTTGGTGCAATGAACATGATGCTACATGGAGTGGAAAATCCACAAATTAGTTATCTTGACTCACTATCTCAAGATAATGAAGAAGCAGATAAATACACTTTAGTTCTAGCAAATCCTCCATTTAAGGGATCGCTTGACTACGATTCAACTTCAAATGATCTTCTTGCGACTGTAAAAACCAAAAAAACAGAATTGCTTTTTCTTGCTCTTTTCTTGCGTACATTGAAACCAGGGGGACGTGCAGCAGTTATTGTACCTGACGGTGTCCTCTTTGGTTCTTCTAAAGCCCATAAAGGAATTCGTCAGGAAATTGTAGAGAATCATAAATTGGATGCTGTAATATCAATGCCAAGTGGCGTTTTCAAACCTTATGCTGGAGTTTCAACTGCCATTCTCATCTTTACAAAAACTGGAAATGGTGGAACGGATAAGGTCTGGTTTTACGATATGAAAGCAGATGGTTTAAGTTTGGATGATAAACGACAACCGATCAGTGATAATGATATTCCAGATATTATTCAACGTTTCCATCAACTTGACAACGAAGCAGAACGTAAGAGAACGGACCAGTCTTTCTTTGTTCCAGTCGATGAGATAAAGGATAATGATTATGATTTATCGATCAATAAATACAAAGAAATCGAGTATGAAAAAGTTGAATATGAACCAACAGAAGTCATCTTAAAGAAAATTAATGATCTAGAAAAAGAAATTCAAGCTGGCTTGGCAGAGTTAGAAGAATTACTCAAGTAGGGAGATGGATGTATGAAAAAAGTGAAGTTGGGGGAAGTTTGTGAGATATTAAATGGATTTGCCTTCAAGAGTTTGCTATATGTTAATGAAGGCATTCGTATTATAAGAATTACTAATGTTCAAAAAGGATACATCGAAGATAGTGATCCCAAATACTATCCAATTGAATATACAAATTCAATCGAGAAGTATATTTTAAAAGAAAATGATTTGCTTATGTCTTTAACAGGAAATGTTGGAAGAGTAGGATTAATAAGTAAAACAATGCTTCCTGCTGCGTTAAATCAACGGGTTGCCTGTTTAAGAACTATTGATAGTTTAATTTCCAAAGAATATGTATTTCAATTTCTTAATTCAGATCTGTTTGAGCAGTCAGCAATAAGAAGTTCTAATGGTGTTGCTCAAAAAAATTTAAGTACAGACTGGTTAAAAAAAGTAGAGATTGCTTATCCTTCAGTTGAGCAACAAGAGTTGATTACCAGTACGTTAAATTTGATTGAACGATTAATTTGCTGTCGTAAAGAACAAAATAAAAAATTGAACGAGCTCGTCAAATCCCGATTTAACGAGATGTTTGGGGATCCTATTTTGAATGATATGGGATGGGAAGTTACTAAGTTAGGGGAATTAACAAATAAAATCTCTAGTGGAAATACCCCTAAAGGTGGATCGCAAGTATATGTTGATAAGGGTATTATGTTTTTTCGTAGTCAAAATGTTTGGAAAAACAAGATATTATTAGATGACATTGCTTATATTGATGATCAGACAAATAGAAATATGAAAGATACTATTTTAGAACATGGAGATTTGTTGATTACCAAAACAGGTAGAGTAAATACTGAGAATAGTAGTTTGGGTCGGACAGCTCAATATCTAGGTCAAAGTGGAAAAGCTAATATAAATGGGCATGTTTATTTAGTTCGAATTAATTCAGATATAAGTAAGAGATTTATTTTGGAAATACTGATAAGTGATGCTTACCGTGATTATATTAGACGTATTTGTGTTGGAGGGATTGATAAACGTCAGTTAAACAAAAATCATATTGAAGATTTTCCTATAATCCTCCCCCCTCTTTCCCTCCAAAACGAATTCGCGTACTTTGTGGCTCAGGTCGACAAATCACAATTGGCAATTCAAAAATCTCTGGAAGAATTGGAAACCTTGAAAAAATCACTTATGCAGGAGTATTTCGGTTAAGATTCGAGATGAAATAGCAGTTTTACACTATCATTGTAATTACCGTAATTATTTGTTATAATACTTCAAAGGAGGAAATCAGATGGTCGTAAAAACAAGAAAACAAGGAAATTCAATCACCATTACGATTCCAAGCGAGTTCAATATTCCAAGTGGTGTTAAATACGAAGCAAAATTGTTACCAAGTGGTGAAATTATCTTTACTCCTGAAGAATTGGATCATCAGATCTCTTATGTTTCTGATGATGCCTTTAACTTAAAATTGGATACAATTTTTGATGAATACGACGATGTTTTCAAAGCTTTGGTGGAAAAATGACAGTCTATCTAACAGAAAAGCAAATTGAAAAAATCAATGCTTTAGCAATTCAACGGTATTCTCCAAAGGAGCAAATTCAAACAGTTAGTCCTTCAGCGTTAAATATGATTGTGAACTTACCAGAACAATTTGTTTTTGGCAAACCTCTTTATCCAACAATTTTTGATAAAGCAACAATATTATTTGTCCAATTGATAAAGAAGCATGTTTTTGCCAATGCCAATAAACGAACGGCCTTCTTTGTTTTGGTGAAGTTTTTACAATTAAATGGTTATCACTTTACTGTTTCCGTGGAAGAAGCGGTTGATATGTGCGTGACTATAGCGGTAGAAGCTTTAACTGATGAAAAAATGATAAGCTACTCTAAATGGGTTTCTGAACATTCTATCAGAGAAAAGGTCAAAAAGTAAGATAGTATGCTGGATTGAAATGAGCATAAGAAAATAAATGAACAGGCAATATTAGAATTCTGTAATGCAGAAACTGATATTGCCTCTTTTTATTGATGAGTAATAATGAAAGTGAGAATTCATGGAATCAAAAGTTACAATTATCATACAAGAAATGTTACCACTTTTAAACAATGAACAATTACTAGCATTGAGAGAGAGTTTAGAGCGCCATCTAGTGGATGGAAAAAAGCAGCAAAAGTATTCGAATAATTATCTGTTGCAACTATTCATCACTGCTAAGCAGGTGGAGGGCTGTAGCGTAAAAACAATACGTTATTATCAGAGAACAATTGAAAATTTGTTTCATGATATTAAGGAGTCTGTGACACAACTGACAACAGATGATCTAAGAAGTTATCTTGCAAATTATCAGTCTGAAAAGGACTGTAGCAAGGCGAATTTGGATAATATTCGGCGTATATTGTCTTCTTTTTTTGCTTGGCTTGAACAAGAGGAATATATCATCAAGAATCCTATTCGAAGGATTAAAAAAATTAAGACAGAACAAACTGTAAAAGAAACTTATACGGATGAACATCTTGAAATTATGCGGGATAACTGTGAAAATTTAAGAGATTTGGCAATGATTGACCTACTAGCATCAACAGGTATGCGTGTAGGAGAACTGGTCCAATTGAATTGTTCTGATATTGATTTTGAAAACAGAGAGTGTGTTGTTTTTGGAAAAGGAAAAAAAGAAAGACCCGTATATTTTGATGCTCGTACGAAAATTCATTTAAGAAACTATCTCAATGATAGAAAAGATAGCCATCCTGCTCTTTTTGTAACGCTAGTTGGAAAAGCTCAGAGACTTGGAATTGCGGGTGTCGAGATTCGATTGAGAAAGTTAGGACATAAACTTGGAATACAAAAGGTTCATCCACATAAATTCAGAAGAACCTTAGCGACTAAGGCGATTGATAAAGGAATGCCTATCGAACAAGTCCAAAAACTACTAGGTCACAGCAAAATTGACACAACCCTGGCCTATGCCATGGTAAACCAAAGCAATGTCAAACATTCACACCAAAAATTCATCTCTTAACTGCGAATCCCGATATTCCGAGGAGGTGGTTGCGTGAAGAAAGTGAAGTTAGGGGAAATTTGTGAGATAGTTACAGGGTCAACTCCAAAGAGTAATAATCCAAATTATTGGAATGGAGAATACAAATGGATTACCCCTGCAGAAATTAGTGATGATGATTTTATCGTTTTTGACACACAACGAAAAATTACTAAGTTAGGAATTGAAAAAACGGGATTGAAATCATTTCCTAAGGGAACGGTTTTGCTATCGTCTCGTGCTCCAATAGGTAAAGTTGCTATTTCAGGATGTGAGATGTATTGTAATCAAGGTTTTAAAAATTTTATCTGCTCAAATAAAATCAACAATGAATATTTATATTATTTTTTAAAATCAAAAAAAAATTATTTGAATATTTTGGGACGAGGAGCAACATTCAAGGAAATATCTAAAAGTATAGTATCTAATATTGATATTTTTTTGCTAACGTATGATATACAGAGGAAACAAGTTAAAGTTCTTAAAAAAATTGATAAACTTATTGATACTAGAAAAGAACAGTTGATCGAGTTTAAATACCTTGTCAAATCCCGATTTAACGAGATGTTTGGGGACTTATTGTTAAATGAATTTAAGTGGGATTATGCTTCGTTTAATGAGTTTGCAAAATTTGATACAAAAATGATTTCCGATTTTAGCAATTTCATAGATTTACCACACATTGGAATAGATAGTATTGAAAAAAACACTGGAAAACTTATAGGTTATAGAACGGTAGGAGAAGATCAAATCAGTAGTGGAAAGTATTTATTTACTAAGAAACACATTATTTATAGTAAGATTAGGCCTAATTTAAATAAAGTAGCTCTTCCTGATTTTATGGGAGTATGTTCAGCAGACGCTTATCCAATTCTAACAGTTGACGAAAAAATGAATAGGATATTTCTTGCTCATGTGTTAAGAAGTGATTATTTTTTGAACTTTATTTTATCGTTTTCAAGTAGAACTAATTTGCCTAAAGTTAATAAATCTCAAATTTCTAAATTTGTGTGCCCCCTCCCCCCTCTTTCCCTCCAAAACGAGTTCGCAGACTTTGTGGCTCAAGTCGACAAATCACAATTTGCTTGTGGGATAGTTATAAAACTGTGGAGAAATAGCTTGAAATCTAGTATAATATAGCTATCTATTTATTCAAAGTGAGAGAAAAATGGGAAATTTTGATTTTCTTTTAAATAACGAAGAGTATGAATCTTTTTCAAAGCCTTGTATAGAAGCTGAAAATATGATTGCGACATCTACTGTAGCTACTGCTTTTATGGCACGTCGTGCTTTGGAGCAGGCTGTTCATTGGATATATAGTCACGATTCATATTTAGAAGCTCCCTATCGTGCTACCTTATCTTCTTTGGTATGGGATGATGATTTTAGAGAGATTGTGGATCCTGAGCTCCACAGGCAGATTGTTCTTTTAATTCGATGGGGAAATCACGCTGCACATGGTGGAGAAATTAAGGAACGAGAAGCGATTTTGGCTTTGCATCATTTGTATCAGTTTGTCAATTTTATTGATTATTGCTACAGTAACAAGTTTGTGGAGCGTTATTTCGATGAGAAGTTATTGCCACTTACAGCAAACATCAAGTTTCGAGAAACGCCACAATCTATGGCGAAATTACAAAACAGTTTGCCAGATCTTCCTGATTTCGATGAACAGATGGCTAGTCAGTCCTTGGCTGCTCAAGAGACTTATACTGAAAAACGTGAAACAGCAGCTCTACGGCAAGATGTATCTTTCCATATCGATCAACTATCTGAAGCAGAGACAAGAAAACTCTTTATTGATATTGATCTCCGTTTAGCGGGTTGGACATTTGAAGAAAACTGTCGTGTTGAGGTAGACGTTCATGGTCTGAAGCATGGTACAGGAACTGGATACTGTGACTATGTTCTTTATGGCAAAAATGGTAAAATTTTAGCAATTGTTGAGGCCAAAAAGGCATCTGTGAATCCAGAAGTAGGGGAGGTGCAGGTCAAGGAATATGCTGAAGCTCTTGAGAAACAAATCGGCTATCGGCCAATTTGCTTTATTACCAACGGTCTAAAGCACTACATACTTGATGGTGTTAATCGTCGCCAGATTGCAGGGTTCTACTCTCAAGAAGAGTTGCAACTTTTGATGGACAGACGTCACTTGCAAAAACCACTCGAGGATATTTCTAGCAAAATTAGGGACGACATTTCTGGACGTCATTATCAGAAACATGCGATTACAAGTGTCTGTGAAGCATTCTCCAATAATCGGAGACAGGCACTCTTGGTCATGGCAACTGGGTCTGGGAAAACCCGTACAGCGGTTTCCCTAGTTGATATCCTTTCGCGTCATAACTGGGTAAAAAATGTTCTTTTTTTAGCTGATAGAACTTCCCTAGTTAAGCAAGCTTATGATTCGTTTAGGAAATTACTTCCAGATCTTTCAGTTTGCAATTTCTTAGAGGATAAAGATGGTGCTCGATCTAGTCGAATGGTTTTTTCAACTTATCCGACTATGATAGGGGCGATCAGTGATCAAGAAGAAGTAAATCAACGCCCCTTCACTGTTGGGCACTTTGATCTCATCATAATTGACGAATCTCACCGTTCTATTTATCAGAAATACAAATCAATTTTTGATTATTTTGATGCACGGATTGTAGGATTAACTGCCACTCCGCGTCAAGATTTAGATAAAAATACTTACGGTTTCTTTAACTTGGAGAATGGTGTTCCAACATACGCATACGATCTGGAAGAGGCTGTCAAAGATGGCTATTTAGTAGCTTATCATTCGATTGAAACTAAGTTGAAACTACCTACGGATGGTCTACATTACGATGATTTATCTCAAGACGAAAAAGAATATTTTGATAGCCAATTTGAAGATGGTAGTTCTGAGAAAGATATTGATCCTGAGGATTTTAATACCTCTATTTTCAATAGAAAAACAGTCAAAATTGTTCTAGATGAACTAATGACAAGAGGAATTCAGACAGCTTCAGGTGACGAAATTGGTAAAACCATTATCTTTGCTAAAAACCATCGACACGCTGAATACATCAGAGATATTTTTAACGAACGCTATCCTGAAAAAGGAAGCGATTATGCTCAAGTGATTGATTATAGCATTAAGCATTATCAAACCTTAATTGATGATTTTAAAATTAAGGAGAAATACCCTCAAATTGCAATTTCTGTTGATATGTTGGATACAGGTATTGATGTACCAGAGGTTGTTAATTTAATCTTTTTCAAGAAAGTGCGTTCTAAAACTAAGTTTTGGCAGATGATTGGCCGTGGAACCCGTCTTTGTAAAGATTTATTCGGCCCTGAGCAGGATAAGGAAAATTTCTTGGTATTTGATTATGGCGATAATTTTGAATATTTCAAAGCTGATCCAAGAGAAGGAGATGGTCGTCACATTGTTTCTCTGACTCAACGTTTGTTTAACATCAAGGTGGACTTGATTCGTGAACTGCAGGAGCTTCGTTATCAAGATGATCAGTTTGCTAGAGAATACCGTCAACAACTCGTCTCAGAACTTCATGAACGTATGGTGAGCTTAAATGAGTTAGACTTTAGGGTTCGTATGGTCTTAGATACGGTTTATACTTATAGGAAGTTGGAAAATTGGCAAAATCTAACGACCGTCACAAGTGAAATAATCCAGAAAGATCTTTCTCCGCTTCTATTTGAAGAAAATAAAGAAGACGAGATGGCGAGACGATTTGATTTATGGCTGTTTCAGATACAGTCAGGACAACTGTTAGCTAAGCCAGCAACTGTCCATATTTCTCAAGTTATGAAAACAGCTAAGGCTCTTGCTAGGGTTGGCAATATACCACAAGTTTTTGCACAGGCTGAAATTATCAGGAAAGTACAAGAACCTGAATTTTGGGAAGAAGTTAGTTTATCTGAGCTGGAAAAAATACGCCTTGCTCTTCGAGATTTACTACAGTTTCTGGATAAAACAGAACGCACTGTATATTATGTTAATTTTGATGATCATATTCTTTCCACTGTCCATGATACCACGCCATATTTACAGGTCAATGACCTGCGATCTTATAATGAAAAAGTTGAACATTATTTGAGAACTCATCTAGATGATGAAGCGATTTCTAAGCTATACCATAATGAAAAATTGACCTCTCAGGATTTACTTGCACTTGAAACATTGTTATGGGAAAAATTAGGTAGCAAGTCAGATTACCAACAACATTATGAAAATAAGGCAATTCCTAGATTGGTTCGTGAGATTATTGGTTTAGATAGAGAGGCTGCCAATCAAGTTTTTTCTAAATTTTTGTCGGATGAGAGTCTCAATGCCAAGCAGATTTCCTTTGTGAAATTGATTGTAGATTACATTGTAGAAAATGGTTGCTTGGAGACTAAAGTTTTAACACAAGAGCCGTTTAAATCGTATGGTTCAGTTCAACTACTCTTTCAACACCAACTCCCTATACTTCGTAATATTGTCCAAACAATTGAACTCATTAATGATCGAGCTGGAGAAGCAGCGTAAATAATAAGAGGTTGTAAATGCAAACGCAAGAAGAAATGAATATTCTGGTACCTGAAAAATTAGCAGAAATTGAGCGTGATTATGGTGTCACAGTTTTGTGGGCTGTCGAGTCTGGTAGTCGTGCCTGGGGTTTTGAGTCTCCCGATAGTGACTTTGATGTACGATTTATCTACAAACACAAGCGAGATTTCTATCTCCGTTTGAATAATCAGCGTGATGTTATTGAGCTACCAATTGATGATACTTGGGATGTCAGTGGTTGGGATTTAGATAAGACTTTAAAACTCCTTTATAAGTCAAATCCTACACTGTTTGAATGGTTACAGTCACCAATTGTTTATCAGCAAACGGATTTTATCGAGCGTATACGTCCTCTTGCCAACCAGTATTTTTCAGAGAAAAAAATGCTTCACCATTACTTGAACACTGCTAGAACTCAAATGAATAAGTATCTTTCAGGAGACAAGGTCAAACCTAAAAAGTATTTCTATGCGCTGCGTCCTATTTTGGCTTGTCGTTGGATTGAAAAATACCATTCTATTCCGCCGATTTTATTTGATGATTTGGTGAAAGAATTGCTGCCGTCTCAAATGAGAGAGCATGTTTCAAGATTGCTTGACATTAAGATAAACAGTCCTGAAGGTATGCAAATTGAGCCTATAAAGCCAATTCAAGATTATATTTTAGATAATATCCAAGAACTGGATGCATACGTTCAAAGTGTTAGTGAGGAAAAGAAAGACTGGAAATCTCTAAATCAATTTTTCCTTGAAGAATTATGCCACGACTGAGGTTGTTTATGGGTAAATGGACATGTAAATGCGGGCAAGCGATGAATGACCATAGGTCACCCGATCCAAATGCTTATTCAGTTTATTCGGATGAGTTGTTTGAAGAAATCATGAATAAAGCTGACGACCATAATAAAATTTCTTATGATGATATTTCTGAAGCATCCTTTTATATGTGGAAGTGCCCTGAGTGTGGCAGTTTTATGGTTTTTGGCGAAGACGGGGATAGGGAACGCTTTACTTTTTATGAGCGCCAAGAAGCAGAAAAGGTCGAGCCTCTCTTTGATCCGAATCAAGAGCTAAATCTCGTTGTTGTTGAGTTTCAGGAGGGAGGGAATGGCTATACTTATATCTGCGATGACCCAAATATCCATATTGGGCACGCTGTAGTTGTCCCAGTGGGGAAGGAAAATACTGAAAAAACTGCTCTAGTTGTACAGAAGTATCATGCCCTACCAAAGGATATCACTTTTCCTGTTGAAAAGTTAAAACGAGTCATCCGTAGATATTCACATTTCGACCCACACACTTCAAAAATCGTTTGTAGAAATTTAATTAAGCTTGGAAGAATTCTTGATGCTTGCTCTAAAAATGCTAAACCTGTCACTCAGCAATCATATTATAGTATCAAAACTCCCTTAGGCTATTTCTGGTTAGAATTAAATGGAGTTCCGATTCCAATGAAAATCACACAGATTCAAGTCAGAGATAAAAAGTACCAAGTAGAAGGTGCCTTTTATATTAAGCCTTCAGAGATTAACTGTAGAAAATTCTATGAACTGGAATTATGTGCAGATTTTGATATTGATGCTTCTAGATGGATTGATGTTCTTTCTGATGAAAATGTTTGGGGCAATAGCTGGGAACTAAATGGTCTTCAATTTGGTATTACTGCAGGGGAATCTCCAGAATTTGAAGACGAAATTGTTGCAAGAAAATATAGTCGTATCCCACTTTATTATGACTGGCACCCTGAATTTGAAGATTATTATGGCTTCAGTTTAGCTTGGAAAAAATACAAGTCTGATAGCGATTTATCAATAGATTTCTATACAACGTAAGATGCAGGAGAATAAGCATGAATCAAGCATGGGAATTATTGTTTGAGGGCAAGATTGAAGAGGCTAAAAAATTAGTTGAAGCTGATTTTTCTTTGGAAACTTGCACTAATTTTAGTTTATTAAATTTGATGGGCTATATCTATCTTGAAGAGCAAAATTATAACGAGTGCTTAAGTATCTACCAGCGTTATATTGACTTAGCCCGAACTAAAAGTGACCAAGAAAATGAACATATAGGCTATCATCAGTTAGCGATGGTTTACCGTGAAATGGGGCATTTTCAAAAAGCTCTACTCTATATCGATCAGGAAATGCAAATTATAAAAAAATATTTTCCCAATGATGCTTTGAAATTTTCTGTTAACAACTATGAACAAGGCTACCTTCGTTTAAAGTTGGGAAATCTAGAAGAGGCAGAAAGCTATATGCAAAAATCCCTAGATTTTGCTTTGACAACTGAGGACTTCATTGCCCAAGCCTGTTCCTATAGAGGGATGGGAGAGATTTATCTGAAACAAAATTCAAATAAATCACGAGATTATTTTTATCAATCTATTCAACTCTTTGAAAAAGCTGAGGATAAAATTGGAGCAGACGAGGTAAGAGCTTTGTTACAAAGTGAGAAGTAGTCCAACTGAGCTGAAGAAAAACAGTAAAAAGCGGAGATTCATGGCGCAGAAAAGAGGCTAGTTCATAATTTCAACAACTGGAAGCTATGAAGTTTAACTGAAAAAATCCAGTTATGGGACTTAGTGCATTTATATTATGTCTTCATTTTACAGAAACCGAAAGTAAATAACTATTTTTAATATAAAATTTTGTCTTTTATCATATTTTTTTGAAAAAAGCTAGTAATTTGACTGAAAAAATTTGCAATTCTCCACAAGAAAATATATAATATAGTTGAGATGGAAAAACGTTTTTCAAAAGGAGGTGCACATTATGTTCTTAGGATTCTACTTCCGTTTTTGGTTCAGCATTTGGTGGCGTTAATAGAGGTTAGTGGTTGTTAAATTAAACTCAAATAGCTTTATGCCAGTAAGAAACTGAATATTCAGTTTAATATGAGTTTTATTTTTTCTAGTAAATTAACGTTTTCTATCACAACTCTATTGCAGTTAAGCTATGATATGTGATGATTGTCAACCCTATCTTATTAACATTTTTATGGTCTCGAGAAATCTTATTTCTTGGGACTTTTTCTATTGTTTGAAAGGTTGTGTGTTGATTTTGTTGAGCTAGGAGAACAAAAAAGACAAGCTACTTTAAAAAGTAATTTGTCTGTTGCTAGGCTATTTTTATTGAAACATGCGATAAACGTAGGGATTTTCTGGTTTGTCTACTTTTGTGAAACTCTCAACTTCTAGTGTTGGGAGTTTTTGTTTGAGTTCTTTATGATAGTGGAGGGTCAGGATTCCTCTAGCGGTGATCCAGGTATTGTCAGGATATTGGCGTGAGTTTCCCTTGGTCAAGAGTCCATATACACCAGAATCGGCGATACAGTGAATGATGCCAAAGCGAAAGAGGAACTGGCTATCTGGATGGCTAGGATCGTTATAAACAAAGCCTGTAAACTCGATTTTCTTTCCTTCAAACTCTTGTGGGTAGTCATAGAGAACTTCCATGACCTCCATATAGTTTTCATCAGTGACTTGAATGGTTGGCTGGGAGAGGTATTTATCAGCTGTAGCCCTCATTTCTTTTTCATAAGCGGATTTGGAAAAATAGGTACTGGTATCGGGTTTGAGGTATTGACTGGATGTTCCTTCGCTTTCCTGAATAGCAGTATCGATTCCCTCAGCAAGTGGGAAATGATAACCTTTGGCAGATACGGTTCTCGAGTCCAAACTTACTGTAGGAAAGGCAACTCCAATCAAGAGAGGTAGTGACAGTAACAGGATGCTGATTCGTCTAGCTTGACGACTTTCCAAATGGCTGTGAGAGTTGATTTTCTTAATCCAGATATAGAATTGGACCAGAGCCAACAGAAGAGAAAGGACCATAGAGATATAGACTAGATAGGAATAGTGGAGGTTAATGTAGTGACTGAGCTTGCCAGATAGCTGCAGATACAGAGTTAGGGCAAAATAACCCAGTAAAATGAAAAATCGGATCATAGCATCGCCCCCATCATGTAAGAATAAAGCAAGACAAGCACTGTCACGATGCCCATGAATTGCCAGATGAAGCGCGCTTTGAGATAGTGCTTCATCATGAGGAGATTTTTGATATCAAGCATGGGGCCAATGACCAGAAAAGCAAGGACTGGCGCTAGGCCGAAGCTCGAGAGGAGAGAAGCACCGATAAAGGCGTCCGCCTCGCTACAAAGCGAGAGGAGAAAGGCAAGAAGCATGAGCAAGAGAATCGCAAGTACTGGACTAGCACTGATAGAGGTCAGGATCCGAGTCGGAACATAGACCTGCACGATAGCCGCAAAGAGACAGCCAAAGACCAAGTAACGGCCCATATCGAAAAACTCATCAATAGCTTGTATAAAGACCTGAAAACCTTTTCTAGTGGGACTTAAGTGTGAAAAGTCGTGTTCATGACAAGTAATAGAATTCTCTTTTTGAATGGGTTCCTTCCAGAAAAATCCTAGTAAAATCCCAAGCACCAAAGCAATCACAATAGCTCCCAGCGCTCGCAAGAAGGCAAGTTTTATTGAATTGCCAAAGGCAGAATAAGTGGCAAAAAGAACGATAGGATTGATGATGGGAGCAGTTACCAGAAAAGGAACCGCTGTGTAGCTGGGCACTTTCTTTTCCAAAAAACGATTGATAATTGGAACGATTCCACACTCGCAGGATGGAAAGAGAAAGCCAATGAAGGTACCAAAAAAGATCCTCCCCCAACGATTGCGAGGAAGAAACTCATAAACTTTATCAGGTGTGATATAGACTTCAATCAATCCCGAAATGAGACTTCCAATCAAGACAAAAGGAAGGGCTTCAATCATGATGGAGAGAAAAATAGCCCCTGCTTGTAAGATGCTAGGAGGAAGAGATTGGAAACTCGTCATCTATTTTTTCTTCTCAACTTTTTCTTTTTTGTCTTTGTCATCTGGGAAAGTGACTTGTGTTAAGTCAGGAAGTTTGGCGAATTCTTCAAACATCTTGTCCAAGTCATCGGTTTTTGTAAATTTAACAGCCATGGGCCCACCTCTTTTCTACATTCTACCTCTATTATACTATTATTTTGAGGAAATGGGATTATTTTGATAATTAAAGAGGTAAAAATGGGTAGGGCGAAACAAGGGCTGTTCCTTATGGTATAATAGGTTTATGGATAAAAAATATGAAAAAATCTCCCAAGATTTGGGTGTAACCTTAAAGCAAATCGATACAGTTCTAAGTTTGACGGCAGAAGGGGCGACAATTCCCTTCATCGCACGTTATCGGAAGGACATGACTGGTAGTCTGGATGAGGTGGCGATTAAGGCTATTATCGACTTGGATAAAAGTCTGACAAATCTCAATGACCGTAAAGCAGCTGTCTTGGCTAAGATTCAAGAACAAGGCAAGCTAACTAAGGAATTGGAAGCAGCTATCTTAGCTGCAGAAAAATTAGCAGACGTAGAGGAACTCTATCTTCCTTATAAGGAAAAACGTAGGACCAAGGCAACTATTGCTCGTGAAGCTGGACTCTTTCCTCTTGCTCGCTTAATTTTGCAAAACGTAGATGGCTTAGAGAAAGAGGCCGAGAAGTTTGTCTGTGAAGGATTTGCGACTAGTCAAGAAGCCTTGGCTGGAGCAGTTGATATCTTGGCCGAAGCCTTATCGGAAGATGTCAATCTACGTGCTATGACTTATCAGGAGGTGCTGAGACACTCTAAACTTACTTCGCAAGTCAAGGATGAAAGTCTCGATGAAAAGCAAGTTTTTCAGATTTATTATGATTTTTCAGAGACAGTTGGTAACATGCAAGGCTATCGTACCTTGGCACTCAATCGTGGTGAGAAACTAGGTGTCTTAAAAGTCAGCTTTGAACATGCGACGGATCGTATTCTAGCATTCTTTGCTGCTCGTTTCAAGGTGAAAAATACCTATATAGATGAAGTTGTTCAACAGTCAGTTAAGAAAAAAGTCTTGCCTGCTATCGAACGACGCATTCGGACAGAATTGACTGAGAAGGCAGAAGAAGGGGCTATCCAACTCTTTTCTGACAACCTGCGCAATCTCCTCTTGGTTGCTCCGCTGAAAGGGCGCGTGGTTCTAGGATTTGACCCTGCCTTTCGTACAGGTGCCAAGCTGGCTGTCGTTGATACAACAGGAAAAATGCTGACGACTCAAGTCATTTATCCTGTTAAACCAGCTTCAGCTCGTCAGATTGAAGAAGCCAAGCGGGACTTGGCAGACTTGATTGGCCAGTATGGCGTGGAAATTATTGCTATCGGAAATGGAACAGCCAGCCGTGAAAGTGAAGCCTTTGTGGCGGAAGTTCTGAAAGATTTTCCAGAAGTCAGCTATGTTATTGTCAATGAAAGTGGAGCTTCTGTCTATTCTGCTAGTGAACTTGCTCGTCAGGAGTTTCCAGAATTAACCGTTGAAAAACGCTCTGCTATCTCTATCGCCCGTCGTTTGCAAGATCCCCTTGCTGAATTGGTTAAAATCGATCCCAAGTCAATTGGTGTCGGTCAATACCAACACGATGTCAGTCAAAAAAAACTGTCTGAGAGTCTGGACTTTGTCGTCGATACCGTAGTCAACCAAGTCGGTGTTAATGTCAATACAGCCAGCCCAGCTCTTCTTTCACACGTAGCTGGACTAAATAAAACCATTTCTGAAAATATTGTCAAATACCGTGAGGAAGAAGGAAAAATCACTTCACGCGCTCAAATCAAGAAAGTTTCTCGTCTGGGTGCCAAAGCCTTTGAGCAGGCTGCTGGTTTCCTCCGTATTCCTGAAAGTAGCAATATTCTTGATAATACTGGAGTTCACCCAGAAAACTATGCTGCGGTTAAGGAGCTCTTCAAACGTTTGGATATCAAGGACTTGAATGAAGAAGCACAAAACAAGCTTAAGTCGCTTTCAGTTAAGGAGATGGCGCAAGAACTAGACCTTGGTCCAGAAACGCTTAAAGATATCATTGCAGACCTTCTCAAACCAGGTCGAGACTTCCGTGATTCTTTTGATGCCCCAGTACTCCGTCAAGATGTACTGGATATCAAAGACTTACAAGTCGGCCAGAAGCTGGAAGGTGTGGTGCGTAATGTCGTTGACTTCGGTGCCTTCGTTGATATCGGGATTCATGAGGACGGCTTGATCCATATTTCCCACATGAGTCGCAAGTTTATCAAACATCCCAGCCAAGTGGTTTCAGTCGGAGATTTGGTAACGGTTTGGGTTAAGAAAATCGATACCGAACGTGAAAAAGTCAATCTGTCGCTCCTCGCTCCAGATGAATCTAACTGAGTATGTTAAGCATGTTTCCCTCGAAGACTTTGGTAGACCTTTCACGCACCAAGCCCAGTGGAATTCTCGTCTGCGAACGACAGGTGGGCGATTTTTCCCCAAGGATGGGCATTTGGATTTTAATCCCAAGATTTATAATGAACTAGGTTTGGAAGTCTTTCGCAAAATCGTGCGCCATGAGCTTTGTCACTATCACCTTTATTTTCAGAAAAAGGGGTATCGCCATAAGGACCGGGATTTTAAGGAACTTTTGAAAGAAGTGGATGGACTACGCTTTGTACCACCTTTGAAAAGTCAGGATAGTTACCTAGTCTATCAGTGCCAATCTTGCCAGCAAACCTATCAACGCAAGAGGAAAATTGACACGAAACGCTACCGCTGTGGCGTCTGTCGAGGTAAACTCGTTGTCTTAAATCGGCCTAAGGACTGATGTTCTTGGTCCCGTTTTATGCTATACTACTTGTAAGAATACCGAAAGAGGAAACAATCATGAATACAAAATTTTATAAAATGAGACGAAATCGCATGGTGTCAGGAGTTTTAGCTGGCCTATCAGACAAGTGGAATTTTGATGTAACCCTAGTCCGCTTTCTCTTCGCCATTTTCACTGTGGCAAATTTTGGAATCGGTGTGATTATCTACATCATCCTCGCCTCTATCCTACCAACTAAGGAAGAGATTGAAGCTGAAATGTACGGAACAGGACCACGCAAACGCAAGGAAGCCCAAGCTATTGAAGACAATGATGGCTGGTTTTGGTGAGATTTAACAGGAAGTATTTATTATTTGCACTATGTTACTTAAAAGAAGCAGCATAAATGACTGAAAATCCCTTGTGGTTATTTAGCCACAAGGGATTTTGGTATTTAAGTATATTCTTTTTCATCTTGAGAGAGATGAATTACCTGATCAGCCATTTTCCAAATACTAGGATTGTGAGTTGCGATGATAATTGTTCTATTAGCATTACGAAGCTCAAGGAGAATTTCCATAATTTCCTTGGAATTTTTTGGATCTAGCGAGGCGGTAGGCTCATCGGCTAAAATTAAAGGAGGATTTTTCAGGATAATCTTAGCAAGCGCTACGCGTTGAGCTTCACCACCAGATAATTCATAGATTTTTTGGTTGAGACTTAGATAATCTAGTCTGACAGCTTGTAGTGCTTGAAGAAGAAGTCTCTCTTTTTCTTGTTTCTTGTTCTGTTTTTTGCCAATCAGTCCCAGCTCAAGGTTTTCTCGAATGGTCTGACTTTCTAATAGTCCGAAGTTCTGGAAGAGATAACCTAGCTCGTTACGATAGAATTCCTCATTTTTTAGAGAAGTCAAAGACTTTCCTTTGTAAACGATTTCTCCTTTGTCGAAGGTCTCTAGTTTTGCAAGCATATTGAGCAAAGTGGTTTTTCCACAACCACTGTCTCCTATCAAAGCATACACCATACCACTTTGAAAATTCAGATTCAAGTCTGAAAAAATAATACGAGAACCAAATTGTTTCCAAATATGTTGTAATTCAATCATACTATCCTCCTTTGATGATGCTAGCATAGGTTTTACTTTCCTTCTTATCACAGATTTTCAATAGAAGAACGGCTAAACTTGAAAAGCTGAAAAATAGGATCAGGGTAATCCAGATATTCTTAGAAATAATGAAAGCTAGACCACTTCCGAGAAAGAGAGCTGCTATTTGAGAAGTGATATATCTACTGTGTAATTCAAAGAAATAATAGCCTGCTATTTTTTTCAAGAATATGGTTTTGCGAAAGGCTTCAAAATAGAGCAGATTTAAACTTGTAAACAGCAAAATTGAAGTCAAAATAGCAAACATAGCACTCGCTAAGTTACTAAAAATTTCGATTTTAATTTTTTGATTTAACTGGAGATAGGTTTCCCTAGCAGGCGATAGCCTTGAGACCATATGATCAAGTTGATAGTGTTTCAAAAGTTCTTGTGTTTGGTGGAGGTCTGTAAAATAGAGATATTCTAGATTTGTAAACCAGAAGATGGAGGAAGCCTTGCCAAGTGCTTTAGGAGAAAGCACAAGAAAGATGGGATTTGATAACCATTGATCATAAGCAATATGGGCGGTATTATAGAGAAATACATCATTATTTTGATTGGTATAAGCTATACTAACTTCGACAGTTTGATTAGACTCGCTACTGTATAATCGGTTGATTAACTCTTGTTGCAAGGTTGATTTTATATCTTTTTCATTTTTTTGTAGTTCTTCTGGGAGTATGGCAAGAATCTGTCCATCTTTGAGGGTGTTGATTTTTTGAAAGATTTCTGATGTTAACTTTATACCTTCTTTTTTGAAGTAGTTAGGTGTTACATAGAGAATATTTTTTCCTTCCACACCATAAGGGTTATTTTCAGTTTCATTATGATTTGAGGTAGCTTGCTTAAGAGCTTGCTCAACTAGATTATGTTTAATAAAGAAAGCATTCTCATTATCTATAGCATGCTGAATAAAGTCAAACCATTTATCAGCATTTGTCTGCAGTTCATCTAAATTTTTTATCTGACTGGAACGCCCTGTTTGAAGAGTAACAACATTGGAGCGTTGTTCCCAAGTAGCTTGTCCAGCCTCATTTTTCTCAAGTATATGATAGTAAGTAGACATACGTCCAAATCCTACAATAACCAGTAGAATGGCAAGTACCTGACCAAAGTAGAGAATGCGTAGAATAGACTTGATTGGTAATTTTCCTTTGATGATAGAGAGGAGATGGACTTTTTTTAAAGAAATGGTAAAAAGAAAGGCAATTAGAAGACTAAGTAAGAGAAGTAGGCTATTGTAAAGAATAAAAAGTATTCCTAGAAAAGTCTGAACTTCATAAGGATATCCCAAGGAAATGAGCAAGATACATGCTATCAGCAAAGCAGGTAGACCAAAAAGAAGGATATCAAGTCCGTCTCTTGCGAGAGAACGAAAGAAGAGATAGCTCAGCCGTTCTCCAGAAATCAATCGAATCCCTGACTGAGAAAGAGATTGAATCTGACCAATAACAATTAAAGCTAAGAAAGTCAGCAAAAAGATTAACATACTGGTAAGCTGATTAGGTTGGGTAAAGAGGGCAAGTACAAAGGATACTCTGTCATTTTCAAATGCATTCGCTTTTTCTAGTCCAAGTTCTTTCAGATGAGTGGCCAATTCTTGACTAGTTAGGGATCCGCTGATAATATTGTAGTTGTTGAGAAGATCACTTTTGTGAATGCTTTCTTGACTTGCTGGAGGCATCCAGTCTGGGAGTTGCCCATCTCCAAAAGCTTCGTAGAGAGTTCTTGATTTTCCATCACCATCCACTTCCCAAATGGTTCTTGCGATGAGACTATTATGTTTCCTAGCAAGGCTGTCTAATTCTTGTTTGAGGGTAATATAATCGGCTTGTCCACTGAGTACAGCCACACCTGGAAATAGGCGTTGAGGAAGAGCTTCTTTCCAAAAGGACAGAGTGGCAATGAGGAAGAAAGTTAAAAGAAGATTGCTGATGAAGAGAAAAACACGTTTCATAGGAACCTCTTTCTAAAAAGAGGGGCTGAAGCTCCCTCCTTATAGCAGTGATACGAATGATAGTTTAGCACTTTTAAAAATAATTATCAGAAAGCTAATTCTTTTACAAGATGTCAAAGAAAGCCCTTTCATAATTTAATTTTACTATTATTTTAAGAATAAAACAAGCAATGACAGGACTTCTTATAGTAGCTATTTTCAAAAAAATTCCTCAATCTTACAAAAATGTAAGATTAAAGTCTCTTTTGTAAGGTTAGGTTATGGCAAGACCTCTTTTTTTGCGATAAACTAGACTCATAAAGAACAAAGGAGCAAAACAATGAAAAGAATCTTACAAAAGAAAACAAGAAAACCAAGTCAAAAAGATATCGAGCGTGTTCAACTGGGATGCGCTATGATGCAAGCACAGTTTCAATTGATGGGATATTAAGAAGGAGAAAATCATGACACTTTTAGATGTAAAACACGTTCAAAAAATCTACAAAACTCGTTTTCAAGGCAACCAAGTTGAGGCTCTCAAAGACATTCACTTTACCGTAGAAAAGGGTGACTACGTTGCCATCATGGGGGAGTCTGGTTCTGGGAAATCAACCTTGCTCAACATCCTAGCTATGCTGGATAAACCAACTCGCGGACAGGTTTACCTAAACGGAACAGACACAGCAACCATTAAAAATTCTCAGGCTTCGAGCTTCCGACGTGAGAAGTTGGGATTTGTCTTTCAAGACTTTAACTTACTAGATACCTTGTCTGTTAAGGACAATATCTTGCTTCCGCTAGTGTTATCTCGAAAACCCATCACGGAGATGATGAAAAAATTGGTAGTCACAGCTGAAAATTTGGGCATCAACCAATTGCAAGAGAAGTATCCTTATGAAATCTCGGGTGGTCAAAAACAGAGGGTTGCAGTAGCACGCGCCATCATCACAGAACCTGAAATTCTCCTTGCGGATGAGCCAACTGGGGCGCTTGACTCTAAGTCATCTGCAGCTCTTCTGGATGTTTTTGATGAAATCAATGAACGTGGCCAAACCATTCTCATGGTAACCCACTCAACGGCAGCAGCCAGCAGGGCCAAGCGTGTACTCTTTATCAAAGACGGCATTCTTTACAACCAAATCTACCGTGGAGACAAGACTGAGCGTCAGATGTTCCAAGAAATCTCTGATACTTTGACTGTTATGGCAAGCGAGGTGAATTAGTATGTTCCGATTGACCAATAAGTTAGCGGTTTCAAACTTAATCAAAAACCGCAAACTCTACTATCCCTTTGCTTTAGCTGTTCTCTTAGCTGTGACCATTACTTATCTCTTTTACTCCTTGTCACTCAACCCTAATATTGGCAAGATTCGAGGGGGAGAAACTATCTCTATGACTCTTGGTTTCGGTATGGTGATTGTCACTATTGCCTCAGCTATCATTGTCTTTTATGCCAATAGTTTTGTCATGAAGAACCGTTCCAAAGAACTGGGGATTTACGGCATGCTGGGTCTCGAAAAACGCCATTTGATCAGTATGGTCTTTAAGGAGCTTCTTCTTTTTGGCTCCCTAACCTTGACAGCTGGACTTGGTCTAGGAGCTCTCTTTGATAAGTTAATCTTTGCTCTGCTTCTGAAGTTAATGAATATGAAGGTGGAGCTCGTTGCGACCTTCCAACCAACCGTCTTTATCCTAGTTATCCTTATTTTTGGAGCTATTTTCCTAGGTTTGGTTTTTATCAATGCCTTTCGTATTGCACGCATGAATGCCCTTCAGCTCTCTCGTGAGAAAGCAAGCGGTGAGAAAAAAGGACGTTTCTTAAGTCTTCAAACTATTCTAGGTTTGATTAGTCTGGGAGCTGGTTATTACCTAGCAGTTACAGTTGAAAATCCACTTTCTGCTGTTCTGATTTTCTTTGTAGCAGTCTTGCTGGTAATCCTTGGTACCTATCTCTTGTTTAATGCAGGGATTACAGTATTCCTACAAATCTTGAAGAAAAACAAACGTTACTATTATCAGCCCAACAACATGATTTCCGTATCCAATCTTATCTTTCGTATGAAGAAAAATGCGGTTGGTCTGGCGACGATTGCCATCCTTTCAACCATGGTCTTGGTGACCATGTCTGCCGCAACTAGTATCTTCAAGGCTTCAGAAACCTTCAAGAAATTCATGAATCCACATGATTTTGGAATTACAGGACGAAATGTTGAAAAAGAAGATTTAGATAAACTTTTGAGTCAGTATGCTAGCGATAAGGGATTAACTGTCACCAAAAAAGAAGTCTTTCGTCACAGCAATTTTGGCATCGAGAGTCAAGATGGAACCAAACTCCGTATCTTTAAAAAGGGGAATAACTTTGTCCAACCGAAAACCATTTTCATGGTCTTTGACCAAAAAGACTATGAAATCATGACTGGTCAAAAACTCTCCCTTTCAGGCAATGAAGTTGGGTTGTTTACCAAGAGTAAGGCACTTCAAGGGCAGAAAGAACTCACTCTAAATGACCAGACTTACACTGTTAAAGAAGAAATTAAAAATGATTTCGTTCTGGAACATGTGCCAAATCAGTTTAACATCCTCACATCTGACTACAATTATCTTGTTGTGCCTAATCTGCAAGCCTTTATTGATCAATATCCGGATTCCTCTCTCTTTGATCAACTTTATGGTGGTATGAATGTAACAGCTGGTGAGGAAGAACAGCTCAAACTCGCTGATGATTTTTCAAAATTCCTTAATAACTTTAATAGAGAATTAAACAAAGAGGGAAGCTATGTATACGGAAGCAATCTGGCTGATAGCAGTGCACAAATCAGTGCCCTCTATGGTGGTGTCTTCTTCATCGGTATCTTCCTTTCTATCATCTTTATGGTGGGAACAGTCCTCGTTATCTACTACAAACAAATCTCTGAAGGCTATGAAGACCGTGAACGCTTTATCATTTTGCAAAAGGTCGGACTCGATCAAAAGCAAATCAAGCAAACTATCAATAAACAGGTGCTAACTGTTTTCTTCCTCCCATTGCTCTTTGCCTTCCTACACCTCGCCTTTGCCTATCATATGCTTAGTCTTATTCTAAAAGTCATTGGGGTGCTCGATGCGACCATGATGTTGACAGTCACTCTGTCTATCTGTGCTATCTTCCTCATCGTCTATGTTTTAATCTTTATGATTACCTCAAGAAGCTATCGCAAGATTGTGCAAATGTAAAAAAGATACCTCTATTTGTACTGACCCCAAAAAGTTAAACAAATAATTTAAGTGAAGGACTTAGTTCTGTATTGTACAGGGCTAAGTCCTTTTAGTTATGTGACTTTTAGTCCGTCTCGCTCCGTCAGGTGCGAGACAAATAAACCACCCGCTATGCGGGTGCGCATCGAAGGTTATACCAAAAAAACTCCAAACGCGATACA